>NZ_JACCBV010000001.1:300528-601056 GCF_013409785.1 Microbacterium immunditiarum | reverse complement strand
CGCCTCGGGCCCGCGCGATCCGCGCATCGCGGCCCAGGCCGGCGCCGACGTGTGGCTGAGCCTGAAGGGACTCGACCGCACGCAGGCCGGCGCCACGACGATCACGATCACGCTCGACCTCATCCGCGCGGGCGGCGACGTCGACCTCGAGCTGCGCACGGCCGTGCGACAGGGCGCCTCGACACGGCACGGCGACGTCGAGGTGCATGTGGTGCACGAGTCTTCGATCTGGAGCACCGCTAGACCGCACCGCTTCCACTTCCGCGGCTCGGAAGCGAACCCCGACCCGGCGCGCACGGGGGTCACGGGCCTCATCGACCCGGCGCTCGAGACCGCCGGCACCGATGTCGAGATCGACAGCGTCTACCGCCTCGAGCAGCGCAACGCCCTGCTGCCTCGGGTCGACGTCCCGATCGGCGCGACCGGCCAGACGATGTTCCGCGCCGACGCCGAGGATGGCTGGTTCGTGATCTTCGCCACTCCGGCGCTCACGCCCGGCACACCCGGCGTCGTGGCGGGCGACGACATCCGCATCCGCGACACCGAGGCGCTCGCGAACGGTTCGGACGCGGTCGACTCCGGCTCTGCGCCACGCGTGCACGTGGAGGGCTTCATCGACCTCGCACCCTCGAGCACGGGCTGGGTGGACGTCGACATCGACGGCTCGATCGCCCTCGACGAGGTCGCGGACGACTTCCGCATCGGCCTCATCCGCTCCCGCACTTCGGATGTCAGGCTCGTGTCTGCGGTCAGCATGATCGACGCCGACCCCGCCGACGCCGCGACGAACCCGTCCGACCCGCGCGACGTCGAGGGCGTCAACATCACACTCATCGCGAGGACCGGCTCGATCGGGACCCCCGCCGACTTCCTCGAGATCAACCTGCTCGACACGGTCGGCAGCTCGCCGACTCTCCTGAACGGCGTCCTGAACGCGGTCGCCGCGCTCGGCGTCCACCTCTTCGAGGTGCTCGGAGACCTCCGTGTCGGCATCGTCGTCTCGGCGCAGAATGATCCGACCCAGGTCACCGACGTCTCACTCGTCGCGGGCGCCGGATCGATCCTCGACGGCGAAGCAGACGCCCTGCCCGACGTCGTCGCCGACCGGATCGACCTCCGTGCGACGGGCGGCGGCATCGGCACGCTCTTCGACGACCTCGACGTGAACACGTCGGTCGTGAACTCGTCCACCGGCCGCCTGTACGCGCAGGCCGATTGGAGTGTCTTCATCACCGAGACGGATGGCGACCTGCGTGTGCTCGCGGCGAAGTCGCGCGACGGCGACGTGCGCCTCACCGTGCCCGACACGAACGGCGTGCGTGGACCCCCGTCGACCGGAACGCAGGACCTCATCCTCGTCGTCAGCGGTACGAGCCTGGTCAGCCAGGGCGAGCCGCGCACGACGACCCCGGGCGCCGCCGACTCCGCGACCACGACCCGCAGCGGCATCTGGGCAAAGCGCGACATCTCCCTCTGGGTCGGCGACGACCTGCTCGCACCCGTCGAGTCCGACATCGTCGCCGGGCGCACGATCTACATCCACGGCGACACGAACCGCGACGCAGCCGCCCCGAGCGCGATCGATCCCGACCCGCTCGGCACCCCGTCCGCGACGAACGCCGACACCCACTCGAGCACGGCGACCGCGACATCCGGCTTCGGCACGACGATGACCTTCGCCGGCCGCATCGGCGGCCTCTTCGACCTCGACGGCGGCAGCGACCGCACCGACGGCGCACTCATCTTCGGCCACATCGACGTCGACCACTTCGACTTCGTCTCCACGCTGCTCGGCACCGCGGTGCACGTATACGGCAGCCAGAACCTCTCGGCCACCGACCGCACGCGGTGCGCACCGGCCGTTCTGCAGGTCGGATGCGGCGACGGCGAGGACGTGTTCCAGGTGCTCGCCCTGCGCACCCCGGACGATCCCGACGCCCACACGCTCACACTCGACGGGCAGCAGGGCACCGACACCTACCGCATCGAGACGACCACCGACGCGACGCGCACGTACGTCGTGAACCTCCTCGACACCGGAGCCCCGAACGACGGCGCCGACGTCGCGACGATCGTCGGCACCGACGGCGACGACATCGTCCTCCTGCGCGCCGTGACGGCGATCCCGAACGAGACCGCCGATCGCCCGGCGTTCGTGGCGTTCCTCCACGGCACGCTCGAGGGCCTGCGCGGCTCGCCGGCCGTCGGCACGGGCGTCGAGCGGATCAACTACGACACCGCCCTCAACGGCCGGCTCATCGTCGAGACCGGTCTCGGCGACGACTTCTTCGCGGTCGACGACACGAGCACGACGATCACCCTCGACGCGGGCGCCGGCGACGACGAGTTCCAGTTCGGGCAGCTCTTCGGCACACCACGCGAGGCGGCCGCGGGCCTCGCCCCCGAAGACGTCTTCCCGCGCATCATCGCGACCACGCGCGGCTACCTGAGCCCCGGCATCGGCGCACCGCTCGTGGCGCTCGGCGGCGCGGGCAACGACCGCTTCACCGTGTACTCGAACCAGGCCGAGCTGCGGCTCGAGGGCGAGGACGGAAACGACCTCTTCGTTGTCCGCGGCTTCGCTCTCGCGCGGACGAACGCGGACGGCACGATCCAGACGGATGCCTCGGGCACCGCGATCCCCGCGATCGGCGCCTCGACCGGCCGGCCGCTCGACATTCGCACGGGCGGCGGCGACGACGAGGTGCAGTACACGATGAACGCGCCGGTCTCGGTCGACGGCGGCGCCGGCTACGACAAGCTCGTGATCCTGGGCACCGAGTTCCCGGACGACATCGTCATCACGGCATCCGCGATCTACGGCGCCGGCGTGACCGTGCGCTACGCGACGGTCGAGTCGGTCGAGGTCGACGGGCTCGAGGGCGCCGACCAGTTCTTCGTCCAGTCGACGGCCGGCGGCGTCTCGTACCGCGTGATCGGCGGACTCGGCAGCGACACGATCAACATCGCGGGCGACATCTCGACCGACATCGTCGTTCGCGACATCGAGGGCGCGAGCGGCTCGATCGACCACCTCGTGACGTCGGGCGACGTCGACTACCACGGCATCGTCGCTCCGGGCATCGACCTGCACGTCGCGGGCGTCAATGAGGGCGTCGTGGTGATCACCGAGTCCGGCGGCGGAACATCCGTCGCCGAGGGCGGGGGCACACGCGCGTTCGACTCGTACACCGTGAAGCTGTCGCGCCAGCCGGTGGGCACCGTCTACGTGACCGTGAGCTCGGCGATGCCGGGCCTCGCCGAGCGGATCGCGGCGATCCCGGGCGACTCGGTGTGGCTGTGCGCGGGCACCCAGGCCCAGTGCGACGACGCGTTCGAGGAGTTCCGCCGGCACCTCGTCGAGATGGGCGCGACGGTCGACCCGGCGCAGCGCGCACTCGTGCTCGCGTTCGACGCCGCCACCTGGAACCTGCCGCAGACCGTGTGGGTGTACGCGGTCGACGATGCGCGGCCCGAGGGCGACCGGACGGTGTCGATCAGCCACACGACGCTGGCGACGGATGCCGCGGATCGCGCCGCGGGCTTCGACGGTGCGGCCGTGCGCAACGTCGAGGTGCTCGTGCGCGACAACGACGTCCCGGGCGTCGTGATCGTCGAGGTGGTTCCGGGCACGTCCGACGAGGACCGCTCCACGGTCGTGCTCGAGGGCGCGAACGGTGTGACGGATGAGATCCTCGTCGGCCTGGCCGCGCCGGCGGCGGGCGAGGTGCGGATCCGCCTCGACGCGCCGGACGGCCGCATCCGGTTCGAGAGCTCCGACGGCCGCTTCAACGCCGCAACCCGCATCATCACGTTCGCTGCGGGCGACACCACGCCGGTGCGGATCCGGATCGTCGTGATCGACGACGCGATCCGTCAGGACCCCGCGTGGGTGCGGATCATCGCGCGTCTCCTCTCCGGCCCCGCCGGGTACGTGTTCGACGACCGCACGAACTACGTCGACGTGCGCGACGACGACTCCGCGGGCGTGCTCGTGACCGAGAGCGGCGGCGGCACGACGGTCGTGCGCGGCGGCACCGGCGACGACTACACGATCCGACTCACGAAGCAGCCGACCGCCGACGTGAACATCGCGATCCTCACGGACGGGCTCACGGATGCGGCGATCGGCGGCCGCGTGACGTGGCGCGCGATCGGCTCCGCCGGCAAGGGCCTGTTCACGGGCGCGGTCGCCTTCGACCCGGCGACCCGGCGCATCACGCGCGCCGACGGCGGCAGCTTCCTCGCCGACGGCTTCCTCGAGGGCATGCGCATCTCGATCGACGGCGGCTCGACGTACTACAAGATCGCGGTGATCCGCGGCGACAACGCGACGTTCGACAACGTGATCGAGCTCACCGCCGAGTTCGCGCTGCCCGCGGGTGGTGGAGTGGTGACGCTGCGGCGGGTCGCGGCATCCGTCACCTTCACCGCCGCGAACTGGATGACCCCTGTCACCGTGTCGCTCGTCGCCGATCCATTCTTCGACGTGCCGCTCGTGCGAGAGGGCGTCAAGACGTTCGCGACGCAGCCGCACCTGCTGAGCCAGCTGGTCGGACCGGTGCAGATCGAGGGCGGCACGACGCGGGTGGACCGGTCCCTGCACAGCGGCGTGAAGCTCCCCGGCGAGGCCGACGGACCGCTCCTCGGCATCGGCGACGCGGCATCCGTGCCCGAGGGCCGCAACATCGACGTGCTCAACATCTTCGACGACTCGAGCGTGCAGGACCACGTGCGCACGCTCACCTCGACGAGCCTCACGGGCACGGGCCTTCCCTCGGGCTTCACCGTCTCCGGCGGCACCGCGTTCGGCGAGCCGGCCGTCGTTCCCGGCGGCATCTCGTGGGGCGTCGTCGAGTTCGAGACGGCGGCCGACGGCACCATAACGGCCATCACGGCGGATGCGTCGCTGTCGACGATCGAGGTGCTGAACCTCCTCCTCGGCACGGGCAACGACCGCCTCACGATCACGGGCACGCTGCAGCAGGCGCCCGAGGACGACGGCGACCCGTCCACCGCGCCGAACCCGCCCGCCGCGCACGGCTCGCTCACGGTCGTGCACGGCGGCGGCAACCAGCTCGTGAACGGCGTCGTCGGCGGCGACACGATCATCGTCACGGGCGGCGGCGGCCCGTCGTCGCCGCTCGTGATCTACGGCGACACGTCGCAGGACGGCGTCTGGTACTCCGGCCGCGCCGAGACGCAGGACGCGGGCGACTTCGGCGCACAGCCGTTCGACCAGTTCCCGGGCGTGCCGGATGAGGACGAGCGGTTCTGGTTCCCGCTGGCGAACCCGTACGCGCACGCCGGCGACGACGTCATCGACGCGAGCGCACTGTTCGTGGATGCCGCACCCGGCGCGCTCCCGAGCGTCGGGGTCATCGTCTACGGCGGTGCCGGGAACGACACGATCATCGGCAGCCAGGCGCACGACTATCTCGCGGGCGGCTCGGGGAACGACGTGATCCTCGGCCAGCGCGGCAGCGACCAGATCTACGGCGACTCGGGCGTCAGCGTCGACGTCATCACGCGGCGCCTCGACATCCCGACCGCGAACACGAGCGCATACGCGATGGCCGACGGCCTCGTGCCCGGTGCCGACCAGCTCTCCGGCGAGGGAGCGGGCAGTGCGACCGGCGACGCCGGCGACCACGACGACACGATCTTCGGCGACCACGGCATCGTGACGCAGGCCGTGACGATCGAGCGCGCCGACCTGCTCGGCGGCCCGGTGTTCGTGCGGATCCAGACGGCGCGCCTCATCATCGCGATCGCCACCGCGCAGCCGCAGGTCGGCGGCGACGACACGATCACGGGCGACGCCGGCGACGACCGCATCGCGGGCGGCAACGGCGCCGACGTGATCGCGGGCGCGGCGGGGCTCGACACGATCTTCGGCGACCACGGCCGCATCGAGTTCGTCACGCCCGACGGCCTGTTCCGCCTTGTGACGACGACCGACCCGACGCTCGGCGGGCAGGACACGATCACCGGCGGCACCGGCAACGACGCGATCCTCGGCGGCACGGCATCCGACACCGTCAGCGGCGACGACGGCAACGACCTCGTCTTCGGCGACCACGGCCGCATCGACGCGACCGTGCCGTACCAGGGCGCGATCGGCATCCGCCTCGACCTGCTGCCGCTCAACATGCCGCTCGTGACGCATCCGTTCGCGTGGACCTCGATCGACACGCGGGCCCCCGACGGCGGTGCGGGCGACCTCCTCCGCGGCGACGCCGGCGAGGACGTCATCATCGGCGGCCAGGGTTCCGACCGCATCACCGGCGGCACGGGCGACGACGACCTCATCGGCGGCCACAACGTCGCGGGCGGCAGCGACACCGGCGACTTCATCGACGGCGGCGCGCAGAACGACGCGATCGCGGGCGACAACGCCAACCTGCTGCGCACGGGCGACATCTCCGGCCGGCGGTTCCAAGTCCTCACGTCGGCCGGCATCTACGGCCAGGATTCCGGATGCGCCGACATCGTGTCCGCCGGGGCCTGCGGCACGAACCCGACGGATTCGCACGACGACCCGCGCGGCGCGAAGGAGCGCGACGTCATGCTCTTCGACCACGACACGTCGACGCCCGCCGGACTCTACGGCGACGACGTGATCGCGGGCGGCGCCGACGACGACCTCATCTTCGGCCAGCTCGGCGACGACTGGATCCAGGGCGACGGCTCGGCGATCGATGACTCCGGCGCCCTCACCGTCGACGTCCGCACGACGCGGCAATCCGTCGAGGACTGGGCCGGCGGCGGCCGCGACGGCGACGACTACCTCGAGGGCAACGGCGGGAACGACGTCATCTTCGGCAACCTCGGACGCGACGACATCATCGGCGGCAGCTCCGAGCTGTTCAGCCTCACGACGCCCTCGCGCCGTCCGGACGGCGCCGACACGATCTTCGGCGGTGCCGGCATCCGGCTCGTGCGCAACAACTACGGAGACCTCGAAGAGGACGGGCACGCGCGCGACAGCGACGTCATCCTCGGCGACAACGGCAACATCCACCGTCTCGTGCGCGTCATCGCCGGGGTGGCGGACGGCGACCCGTTGACGCCCGACACCGTCTTCCTCACGTTCAACTACGACACGTACGGCGGCGCCGTCCGGCTGCTGCCTCGCGCGTACACCTTCCTCGATTACACCCAGGGGTCGGGGGTGGGCATCGGTGCCGCCGACGTCGTGCACGGAGAGAACGGAGATGACACGATCCACGGCCAGCTCGGCGACGACGTGCTCTTCGGCGAGGGCCAGGACGACGACATCTACGGCGGCTGGGGGAACGACCGCATCTACGGCGGCACCGGTGTCGACGGGATCATGGGCGACGACGGCAAGATGCAGACGAGCCGCAACGGCATGACGGAGCCGCTGAACAACCTCGACACGCCCGACGCGCAGGAGTTCGTGTCCATCCCCGGTCCCTTCACCGGCGCCGACATCTACATCCTCGGCGAGCTGCTCAAACGGGCGGACTTCGCGACGTGGATCGAGGGCGCCGTCAACCACGACGTGCTCTACGGCGGCCTCGGCGACGACTTCATGCACGGCGGCGAGGGCAGCGACTCGATGTCGGGCGCCGAGGCGATGCAGGAGTTCTACAACCGGGACCTGCGCAACGGCGCGCTCACGCGCCTCGCGACCGAGCTGCCGCTCGTCGACGCGAACCCGCTGCACTACAGCGCCGACACGACGATGTTCGCGGACTACGACCCCGACGACCCGCGCGCGATCATCCCGGGCTTCCTCCTCAACTTCGACGCGTACGTGCTCGACGAGGTGACCGGCGAGGCGATCATCATCGACGGCCAGAAGGTCAAGAGCGACGACGGCCGCGACCGCATGTACGGCGACCTGTGGCACGACTGGCTCGTGGGCGGCACGAACTGCGACTGGCTGTTCGGCGGCTTCGGCGACGACCTGCTGCAGCTCGACGACAACCTCGAGACCGCAGGCGGCGCGAACACGAACCCCGAGAACGACGACCCGCGCTTCCGCGACGGCGACTTCGCGTTCGGCGGCGCCGGCCGCGACGTGCTCATCGCGAACACTGCGCAGGACCGCATGTTCGACTGGGGCGGTGAGTTCAACAGCTTCATCGTTCCGTTCAGCCCCTTCGGCTCGCCGACGGTCAACCGCAGCTTCAGCCCGAACATCCGCGACTTCATCCGCGCGCTGTCCGAGGCGGGCGGCTCGGACGAGGGCCCCGGCATCCCGGCCGGTGAGCCCTTCGACGAGGAGGCCCTCGTCGAGCCGAGCGACGGCCAGCTGTGGCAGGACCAGCACGGCGGCCCGCGCGACCCGCAGCCGGGCAACATCCCGGGCGGGGGCCGCGACGACGTGGGCGGTCCGAACCTGCACTGCCCGTGCGACCCGCAGACGCTCCTCCGCGTCGTGAAGTACGTCAACGGGGACGACGCGAACGTGAACGGCCCGACGCTCGACGCCGGCTCCGTGGTCGTGTGGACCTACCAGGTGTCGAACCCCGGATCCATCGCGATCCGCCTCACGCGCACCCTCGACGACAACGCGACGCCCGCCGACCCCACCGACGACTTCGTCCCCGTGTACGTGTCGGGCGACACCGACGGCGACGGCCTCGTCGACCCGGGCGAGGTCTGGATCTTCCGTGCCGAGGGCACCGCGCGCGCCGGCCGCCAGCTCAACGTGGTGACCGTCGAGGGCGTGGGCGCAAACGGCCAGTCGGTGCGCGACAGCGACCCGGCCGTCTACACGGGGCTGGCCGTCGAACCGGTCCAGCTGCACGTCGAGAAGGCGATCAACGCCGTCGACCCGTTCCACCCGACCCCCGCCGAGGACGCCGACGCCGCGCCGGGCGCATCGGTGCTGGTCGGCACGGCGGTGACGTTCACGTATCTCGTGTGGGCCGTCGACGGCCCGGTGACGGAGGTCGTCCTGCGCGACGACAACGGCACGCCGGGCGACACGTCGGACGACTTCGCGCCGGTGTACGTCTCGGGCGACACCGACGGCGACGGCATCCTCGACCCGGGCGAGGTGTGGCTCTTCCGGGCGGTCGCGATCGCCGTGCTCGGGCCGTACACGAACATCGCGATGGTGATGGGGGCGGGCGGCGGCGCGTCGCTGATGGCGACGGATGCCGCGAACTATCTCGGCCTCCCGCCGGCCCAGGTCCACATCGAGAAGGCCGTCAACGCCGCCGACCCGACTGCGCCGACCGCGGCAGACGACGCCGACACGCGCGCGACCGCCAAGATCGTCGCCGTCGGCACGGCGCTCGTGTGGACGTACCTCGTCACGAACCCCGGCACCGTGAGCCTGCGCGGCGTGATCGTCGTGGACGACAACGGCACGCCCCTCGACCCGAGTGACGACTTCGTGCCCGTCTACGTCGGCGGTGACACGGACGGCGACGGCGAGCTCGACCCCGGCGAGGTGTGGCTGTACACGTCCCTCGGCGTCGCGAACGCCACAGCCCCGGCCGGGTTCTTCGGCAACACGGCCGTCGTCACCGCCCAGTGGGGCGCCGGCGACACCGTCACCGACACCGACGCCGCGTGGGCGATCGGGGCGGTGGTCGAGGTCACGATCGTGAAGCTCGTGAACGGACAGGACGCGGATGCCGCACCCGGCCCCACCGTGCCGGCAGGCTCGACGCTGACATTCACGTACCTCGTGACCACCTCCGGCAATGTTCCGGTCGCCGTCGTCGTGAGGGATGACAACGGCACCCCGAACGACACCGCCGACGACTGGTCGCCTGTGTACGTGAGCGGCGACGTCGACGGCGACGGCCTCCTCGATCCCGGTGAGACGTGGATCTACACGGCGACCGGAATCGCGCCGCTCGGCCTCCACACGAACATCGCACGGGTGACGGCTGTCGACCCCGCGACGGACCAGACCGCGACGGCGACGAATGCCGCGAACGCCACGGGCGTGGCCGTGCCGCGGTCGGGCATCGTGGTCTCGAAGACCGTGAACGCGCAGCCCGCCGACGATCCGTCGGGCGCCGTCAAGGTCGCCGTCGGAGCGCCGCTCTCGTGGGCGGTGGAGGTGCGGCTGATCCCCGGCTCGCTGCCGATGAACGGCGTGACGGTCGTCGACGACAACGGCACGCCCGGGGACGAGCTCGACGACCGCGTCCTCGAGCTCACGAGCGGTGACACCGACGGCGACGGCGTGCTCGACGCCGACGAGGTGTGGATCTTCGCGTACGCAGGCGTCGCGGTCAGCGGCACGACGTGCAACTCCGCCGAGGTCTTCGCGGCCGACGAGTTCGCGACCGTCTACAGCTCGAGCGACGTCGCGTGCGTCGTTGTGGTGGCGCCCGGCATCCGCATCAAGAAGGCCGTCAACGCGGCCGACCCGTGGAACCCCACCGCGATCGAAGACGCCGACGGCACCGGCTCGCAGTGGCTGTGGGGCACGCGCGTCGTGTGGACGTACCTCGTCACCAACCCGGGTGACGTCGCACTCGCCCTCTCGCCCATCCGCGACGACAACGGCACGCCGGGCGACACCGCCGACGACTTCACGCCGGTGTACGTCGGGGGCGATCTGAACGGGAACGGCTTGCTCGATCCGGGTGAGATGTGGCTGTTCACCTCGGCGGGCGTGGTCGCGCACGTGGTGGGCACCACCCCGTACCGCAACATCGCGGCGGTGACGGGCACCGACGTCGTGCTGGGCGAGACCGTGTGGAGTTGGGACAGCGCCGCGTACCGCACCTCCGGCCGCGGCGAGGGCATGACGCCCGGGTTCTGGAAGAACAATGCCGACAACTGGGCAGCGTCCGCATGGCCACGGATGCCGGACGGCACCCTCGTGTACAGCCCATCGCAGACCGTCGGGAGCGTGTTCTCAACGGCACCCGACTCGGTGCGCGACCTGACCCTGGTGCAGGCGCTCGGCACGGGTGGCGGCGGCATCAACGCGCTCGTGCGCGCGGCGGTGTCGGCGCTCCTGGGCGCCGCGCACCCCGAGGTGGCCTACCCGTACACCGTCGCCGAGGTCATCGACATGGTCAACGCGGCGATGGCGTCGGGCAACACCGGCACGATCGGCAACACGGCGAGCACCCTCGACCGCCTGAACAACGCCGAGAGCGACCTCGACCAGCAGGGCCGCGCTGCGAGCCCGGGCACCCCGCCGCCGGCGGTCGTCGAGCCGCCGCCACCCACGCCTCCGGAGGGTGCGGTCGCAGCGATGGCGTTGAGCGAGCCGGACGACGCGGCGGATGCCGAGACGGATGCCCCGCCGCCGGCACCCGCGCTGCCGACGCTCAGCGTGGCCGACGTCTCGGTCCTCGAGGGCAAGAACGGCGGGTCCAAGGTGCAGTCCGTCGTGACGGTCACCCTCTCCGCCGCGACCACGTCGGCGGTGACGGTGACGATCACGATCGTCGGCGGTACAGCGACGAAGGACGGCGACTGGACGGGCGCGACCACCGCGACTCTCATGATCCCCGCAGGGGCGACGACGGCGACCTTCACGGTGCAGATCGTCGGCGACAGGACGAAGGAGCCCGACGAGACGATCCTCCTCGCGCTGTCGAACGCGAGCGCGAACGCCGCGATCGGCGACGGCGAGGGCGTGATGACGATCCTCAACGACGACTGAGCCGACATATCCGGATGCGCCGCCGATCGCACCCGACGGATGTGATCAAACCTTTATAGGACGGGCATTGACGCGGGGTCCCGAACCACGGCAGTATCTCGGCTCAGGCGCGCCGATTCGGCCGCCGAAAAAGCGTCGCATCTCGTACTGGGGAGTCGAGAGGGTGCGGCGCTTTCCTGGGAAGGGCGCGGGGGTGCGGGAGCAATAGACCACGCCGCCGACGGGCCGGAAGCCGACCCGACGGTGACGGGCATCCCGTCGGCGGCGGCGGCGTCTCGGAGCGGCGCAGCCGGCTCGGTAGGCTCGATCCCATGCTCAACATGGCCGAGGGCATCGCGCGCCTCGGCGCGCTCGCCGAGTCTCCCGTGGTCGCAGCGCTCGGTCGTGCGTTCGCCGACGCGGGGTTCGAGCTGGCGATCGTCGGCGGTCCCGTGCGCGACGCGCTCCTCGGCCGCGACGTGCACGACCTCGACTTCACGACCGACGCGCGGCCCGACGACATCCTTCGCGTGGTGAAGCCGATCAGCTCCGCGCACTGGGACATCGGCCGTGACTTCGGCACCATCGGCGCGCGCGTCAAGGGCGAGCAGGTCGAGATCACGACCTTCCGCGCCGACAGCTACGACGGCGTGACGCGCAAGCCGACGGTGGAGTTCGGCGACGCCCTCGAGAGCGACCTCGTGCGGCGCGACTTCACCGTGAACGCGATGGCGCTGCGGGTCCCCGGGCGCACGCTCGTCGACCCCACCGGAGGCGTCGAAGACCTCGTCGCAGGGCGACTGCGCCCGCCCGCCGATCCCGCGGTCAGCTTCGGCGACGATCCGCTGCGGATGCTCCGCGCCGCCCGCTTCGCGTCGCAGCTGCGTTTCGCGGTCGACCCCGACACCGAGGCGGCGATCGCCGACCTGCGTCAGACGCTCTCGATCGTGAGCCCCGAGCGCGTGCGGGCCGAGCTCGTGCGACTGCTGCAGACCGACGACCCGGTGCGCGGCATCCGGATCCTCGTCGAGACCCGCCTCATCGACGAGTTCCTCCCCGAGTTCCCGGCGTTGCGCCTCGAGGTCGACGAGCACCACCACCACAAGGACGTGTACGAGCACACGCTCACCGTGCTGCGGCAGGCGATCGAGCTGGAGAAGTCGAGGAATCCGGATGCTGCGCCCGACGTGGCCCTGCGCCTGGCGGCGCTGCTGCACGACATCGGCAAGCCCGCGACCCGCCGGCTCGAGCCGGGCGGCGGCGTGACGTTCTACCACCACGACCTCAAGGGCGCGCGCATGGCGCGCAAGCGTCTGCAGGCGCTGCGCTTCGACACCGGCACGATCAACTCGGTGGCGCGGCTCATCGAGCTGCACCTCCGCTTCTTCGGCTATGCCGAGGGGGCGTGGACGGACTCCGCGGTGCGGCGCTACGTGCGCGACGCGGGTCCGGAGCTGGAACGGCTGCACATCCTGACGCGCGCCGACGTGACGACGCGCAACCGCCGGAAGGCCGCACGACTCGCCACGGCGTATGACGACATCGAGCGCCGGATCGCCGAGCTCGCCGCCCAGGAGCAGCTCGACGCGATGCGTCCCGAGCTCGACGGCAACCGCATACAAGAGGCGCTCGGCATCAAGCCGGGCCGCGAAGTCGGAGAGGCGTATCGGTTCCTTTTGGACCTGCGCCTCGACGAGGGACTCGTGGGCGAGGAAGAGGCGGAGCGGCGCCTTCGGGAGTGGTGGGCCTCGCGCGGCTGATCGGTTTCAGTCTGGTTACGAATTCTTCACCGGATTTCCGGATACGCCTGGTCGGAGAGAGGATTGCGGGTGAACCGCGCCTACCCCGCGCGGTCGTCCCCAATCAGCAGAGGTGTACAGAATGTCACTGCATCACAGCGCGCGCGGCCGTCTCGGCCTCGCGATCGGGGCGCTCGGCGCCTCGGCCATCCTCCTCGCCGGCTGCGCCGGCGGTGGCGGCGGCAACGGCGGCGACGGCGACGCATCGGGTGAGCCGATCATCGTCGGCACCACCGACAAGGTCACCACGCTCGACCCGGCCGGCTCGTACGACAACGGCTCGCTCGCGGTCCAGACCCAGGTCTTCCCGTACCTCGTCAACACCGACTACAACAGCACCGAGGTCGTGCCCGACCTCGCCGAGTCGGCGGAGTTCACGTCCGAGACCGAGTACACCGTCACCCTGCCCGAGGGTCTCAAGTGGGCCAACGGCAACGACCTCACGTCGTCGGACGTCAAGTTCTCGTTCGAGCGCAACATCGCGATCGCCGACCCGAACGGCGCGTCCAGCCTGCTGTACAACCTCGACAGCATCGAGACGCCCGACGAGACGACGGTCGTCTTCAAGCTCAAGTCGGCGAACGACCAGGTCTTCCCGTTCATCCTGACAAGCTTCCCGGGTGCGATCGTCGACGACGAGGTCTTCTCGGCCGACTCGCTCACCCCCGACCAGGACATCGTCGACGCGAACGCCTTCGGCGGCCCCTACTCGATCACCTCGTGGGACTTCAACAAGTCCGTCGAGTTCACCCCGAACGAGAACTACCAGGGTCTGCTCGACGCTCCTGAGAACAGCGGCGTCATCCTGCAGTACTTCGCCGAGTCGTCGAACCTGAAGCTCGCAGTCCAGGAGGGCGACGTCGACGTGGCGTACCGCAGCCTGTCAGCGACCGACGTCGAAGACCTCAGCGGCAACGACAACGTCCAGGTGATCGACGGCCCCGGCGGCGAGATCCGCTACATCGTGTTCAACTTCAACACGCAGCCGTACGGCGCGACGACTCCTGAGGCCGACCCCGCCAAGGCGCTCGCGGTGCGTCAGGCGCTCGCCGACCTCGTCGACCGCTCGGAGATCTCGGAGCAGGTTTACAAGGGCACCTACACGCCGCTGTACTCGTACGTTCCCGAGGGCTTCACGGGTGCGATCGAGGCGCTCAAGCCGCTGTACGGCGACGGCAACGGCGGCCCGGATGCCGAGAAGGCCGCGGCCCGCCTCGAGGCGGCCGGCGTCGAGACGCCCGTCGCGCTCAGCCTGCAGTACAGCCCCGACCACTACGGCCCGTCGTCGGGTGACGAGTACGCGCTCGTGAAGTCGCAGCTCGAGGAGAGCGGCCTGTTCACCGTCGACCTCAAGTCGACCGAGTGGGTCCAGTACTCCGAGGACCGCACGTCGGACGTCTACCCGGCCTACCAGCTCGGCTGGTTCCCGGACTACTCGGACGCCGACAACTACCTCACGCCGTTCTTCCTCACGGAGAACTTCCTGGGCAACCACTTCAGCGACGCCCAGACCGAGGAGCTCATCCTGGCGCAGGCGGTCGAGACCGACCCCGCCACGCGTCAGCAGCAGATCGAGGACATCCAGTCGCGCGTCGCCGAGCTGCTCTCGACGGTGCCGCTGCTCCAGGGTGCTCAGGTGGCCGTCGCGGGCACCGACGTCGACGGGGTCATCCTCGACGCGTCGTTCAAGCTCCGCTTCGCCCCGATCAACAAGTAAGGCCGCGGTGCAGTCGATGGGGCGGTCCGCTCGCCGGGCCGCCCCATCGCCATGCGGGCCGAGGCGCTTGACGGCCGAGGCATCCGCCCCTTTCTCCGCGTTCTCCGATAGATAGGCTCCATCCCATGACCACGAGCGAGGTCGCACCCGTCGATCAGCCGCCGCCCCTGCTGGCCGCATCGCGGTCGAAGTCGGGAGGAGGCAAGCTCGGGCGCTACCTCCTCACGCGGTTCCTCCTCATCTTCGTGACGGTAGCGATCCTCGTCACGGTCGTGTTCTTCATGATCCGCCTCACCGGAGACCCGATCACGGCCGCGCTCGGCGGACGACTCCCCGCCGACCAGCTCGCGGAGCGCATCCGCGAGGCGGGCTTCGACCGGCCGATCATCATCCAGTACATCGAGTACCTCGGGCAGATCTTCACGGGCGACTTCGGGACGACCCTCACCGATCGCCAGCCGGTCATCGACGTGCTCGTCCGGTACGGCACGGCCACTCTCGAGCTCGCCGTGTACGCGCTGATCGTCGCGTTCATCGTCGGCATCCCGCTCGGTCTGGTCGCCGCCGCCAAGCGCGACAAGGCGCCGGATGCCGCGCTCCGCGTCGGCGCCATCCTCTTCTATGCGACCCCGGTGTTCTTCGCCGGCCTGGTCGCGAAGCTCATCTTCTCGGTGTGGCTCGGCTGGTTCCCCGTGAGCGGACGCGCGAACGTGCGCACCGAGATCGCCCTCAATCGCAGCGGCGGCACGGGCATCTACCTCATCGATGCGATCGCGTCGGGGAATCCCGCCTACGTGCAGGACGTGCTGTCGCACGCGGTGCTGCCCGCCATGACGCTCGGGCTCGCGATCGCCGGAGTCTTCCTGCGGCTCGTGCGCACGAACGTCATCGGCACGTTCAACATGCCGTACGTCGACGCGGCGCGCTCGCGCGGCGTGAGTGAGTTCCGCCTCGTCCGCAAGCACGCGTACAAGCCCGCGCTCATCCCGATCGTGACCGTGATCGGGTTGCAGGTCGCGATCCTGCTCGCGGGTGCGGTGCTCACCGAAACCACCTTCGAGTGGCAGGGCATCGGATTCCAGCTCGCCCGCTACCTCGCCGCGCGCGACTTCGTCGCGGTGCAGGCCATCGTCGTGATGATCGCGATCATCGTCGCCGTGACGAACTTCATCGTCGATGTGATAGCCGCCTTCCTCGATCCGAGGGTGAGGTACTGACATGGCCAAGCGCTCGTTCTTCGACCGGCTCCCCGTCGTCCACCAGCTTCGTCAGAGTGTCGGCCTGCAGCGGGGCATGCTCGTGGCGGGCCTCGTGCTCACCGCCGTCTTCCTTCTCGTCGCGATTCTCGCGCCGTGGCTCGCGCCGTACAGTTACAACCAGCTGCGCGGTCCAGACGGCCTGTTCGGCGCGCAGCAGCCGCCGAGCCCCGAGCACCTGCTCGGCACGACGGTCGGCGGCTATGACGTGCTCTCGCGCACCATCTGGGGTGCCCAGACCGCGTTGTTCGTCGTCGTCGTCGCGATCGCGCTGTCGGTGTTCATCGGCATCCTGCTGGGTCTCATCTCCGGATACATCGGAGGGTGGCTCGACCGCGTGCTCGTCGTCATCGCCGACGCGATCTACTCGTTCCCGTCGCTCCTGCTCGCGATCGTCGCGGCGATCGCGGTGAGCGGCGGCCAGTCCGGTCTCGTGCCGGGCGTGCTCTCGGCGGCGATCGCGATCACCGTGGTGTTCATCCCGCAGTATCTGCGAGTGGTCCGTGCCGAGGTCGTGCGAGTGAAGTCCGAAGCCTTCGTGGAGTCGGCCAAGGTCATCGGCGCGAGCACCTGGCGCATCATGTTCCGCCACGTGCTGCGCAACTCGACGCGCTCACTCCCGCTCATCGTGACCCTCAACGCGTCGGAGGCGATCGCGACTCTGGCCGCCCTCGGCTTCCTCGGCTTCGGCATCGAGCCCACCGCCGCGGCCGAGTGGGGCTATGACCTCAAGGAGTCGATCGGCGACGTGTCGGCCGGCATCTGGTGGACGGCTATCCCGCCGGGAACAGCGATCGTGCTCGCGATCCTCGGCGTCACACTCATCGGCGAGAGCCTCAACGACCTGGCCGACCCGCGCCTTCGCGCACGCCGCCGCGCCGCGAAGCAGACGCCGGCCGACGCGGTGGCCGCGAGCCAGCCCGTGGCGCGCGAGTTCATGGGAGAGGTGGAGTGATGGCCGTGGCATCCGACTCCGTCGCGGTCGAGATCCGCGACCTCGACGTCACTTTCGCGACCGACGCGGGCGACGTCCGCGCCGTGCGCGGGGTCTCGCTCGACGTGCGAAGCGGCGAGGTGCTCGCGATCGTGGGCGAGTCCGGCAGCGGCAAGACCGTGACGTCGCGCACGATCCTCGGCCTCCTTCCCGAGACCGCCACGGTCGGCGGCGCCGTCATCCTCGACGGCACCGACGTCGCCAAGCTCGACAAGAAGGAGCTGCGCGAGGTGCGCGGCTCGAAGGCGGCGATGATCTTCCAGGAGCCGTCGACCGCGCTCAACCCGGTCTTCACGGTCGGCTGGCAGCTTGCCGAGGGCCTGCGCGCACACGGCCAGTACTCGAAGGCCGAGGCGAGGGCCAAGGCCGTCGAGATGCTGGGCCGCGTCGGCATCCCCGACCCGGACCGGCGCGTCAACGACTACCCGCACCAGTTCTCGGGGGGGCAGAAGCAGCGCATCGTCATCGCGATGGCGCTCGCGCTCGACCCTACGGTGATCATCGCCGACGAGCCGACCACCGCGCTCGACGTGACGGTGCAGGCCGAGATCCTCGACCTGCTGCGGGACCTTCGCGACCAGTACGGCACTGCGATCGTGCTCATCACGCACAACATGGGCGTGGTTGCCGACCTCGCCGACCGCGTCGCCGTGATGCTCGAGGGAGAGGTCGTCGAGACCGCGCCGGTCGGGGAGATCTTCGCCGCACCGCAGCACGAGTACACGAAACGCCTGCTCGCGGCCGTGCCGCGCCTGGAGATCGCCGACCGCACGCTGTCGGCCGAAGAGGCCGCGGGCGAGCCGGTCGTGCAGGCGACCGATCTCGTGATCGAGTACGCCGGCCGGTTCGGTCGCTCGGCGTTCCGTGCCGTCGACCGCGTGAGCTTCTCGATCCGTTCCGGCGAAGTGCTCGGACTCGTGGGCGAGAGCGGCTCGGGCAAGACCACGATCGGGCGCGCGATCGCGGGCCTCACGCCGGTCGCGGACGGCTCGCTGCGCGTGCTCGGCGTCGAGATGAACGGCGTCAAGGAGCGGGAGTTCCGCAAGCGCCGCAGCGAGCTCGGCTTCGTCTTCCAGGATCCCGCGACGAGCTTCAACCCGCTCCTGACGATCGCGCAGAACGTCGCCGAGCCGCTGGTCGTGCACGGAAAGGCGACGGATGCCACGGCCGCACGCGGCCGCGTCGACGAGCTGCTCGACGCGGTGCAGCTCGGCGGGTCGTTCGGCGACCGCTTCCCGCACGAGCTCTCCGGCGGTCAGCGTCAGCGCGCCTCGCTCGCGCGGGCGCTCGCCCTCGACCCGAAGCTGCTGATCGCGGACGAGCCGACGAGCGCGCTCGACGTGTCGGTGCAGGCCCGCGTGCTCGACCTCTTCGGCGAACTGCAGGAGCGCTTCGGCTTCGCCACGCTGTTCATCACGCACGACCTCGCCGTCGTTGACCTCCTCGCACACAGCATCGTGGTGCTGCACCACGGGCGTATCGCCGAGGCAGGGCCGACGTCGCGTGTGCTCGGCACCCCGGAGGACGCGTACACGCGTCGCCTCATCGCGTCGCTTCCCGTCCCCGACCCGATCGAGCAGGCCGCGCGTCGCGCGGAGTGGCGGGAGGCGTTCGGGCACTGATCCGATCGCGGGGCACCTCGCGCCTGCGCATCGTCAGGGGCGTCGAAAATGCGCGGATCGTGTCCGGAAGCCTCCTTCGACCGTCATTCGCGCGATCTCGGCGCCCTCCCGGTCGCGGAGCGAGCGCAGCGAGTCGGCGCGTGGGCCAGGTCAGCGGAGAAGACTGCCGAACAGGCCTCCGCCGGCGATCTGCATCACGAACCAGAAGACGAGCACCCCGACGATCAGGATCCACGCGAGCGACGCCCGCTGTCTCAGTCGGCGTCCTTGCGGGGCGACGCCGGGCGGCGGAGGCGTGAGCACCTGGTGCGGGACGGCGAACGGCACCGAATCGGCCGCGGCGGTGAGCGCGTGCGCGCCAGCGTCCGAGCCGCTCGCCGCGAAACCGCTTCGCGCCGCAGCGTGGGCCGCGGCATCCGCCCTCAATCTGTCGTCGCGCCAGCGCGCCCACTGCGCGAACTTGTCGAGCAGCGCACCGACGGCCGAGAAGAGCCACGCCCACGTCGCCGCGTCGAGCGTCGACAGCGGGCGCTTCGCGTAGAGGAAGAGCCAGTCGTCGACGATCTCGACGTCGAGCGCCGCCGCGTTGTCGATGAACCGCGCCATGATGTCGGGCGTGAACAGGTACAGCGCGTCGCGCTCGTAGCCCTCAGGGCAGTAGAGCGAGAAGTGGCGGTCGAAGTCGCCCTCGAGGCTCAGCCGCTGGGTCGCCTTGTAGGCGGCGGGCAGATTCGATCCGAAGACGGAGTTGTTGCCCGTCGCGTCGAGCACGATATGGGGGAGCGGCACGTCGAGCTTCACCGCGACGTAGCCCCAGTTATGCGTGGTGCGGTTCTTGCCCGAGCCGGTCACGTACTGGTAGTTCGCGAACTCGACGAACCGCGGACGGGTGCCGCGTACGAGGTCTGTGGCGACGCGGGAGGTGCCGATCGAGAAGATCATGCCCGGCAGCGGTGGCGCCGCGTGCTGCGGCTCGAACGTCATGCCGTTCGCTCCCGCGAAGCGGTCGAGCCGGTACCAGCGCTCGCGGCGCTTGCGCGGCCCGAGCACGGCAGACACGACGAGCACCATGGCGACGATCCCGATCAAGACGAGCGGCAGGGCCATCGGCAGCAGCGCCGCCAGGCCCGCGTCACCGGCCGAGGCCAGCGCGGCGAACACCGTCGTGAAGACGCCGACCACGACGCCTCCGAACATCACGAAGAAGACCGACACGACCACGACGAGCACGATCGCCGATCCGGAGAAGCCGCTGCCGACGCGTCCGGATTGGCGCAGAGTCCGCGCGAACTGCGCGACGGCCGCCCGGTCGACCGGTTCGGTGAGGGGTCGGGCGTCGAACGGGATCGGCGAACTCATGCCGACACGGTACCGGGTCGTGTGCGGCAGGATCGGATCACACCCGCTCCGCACGACGCGCAGGAGGCGCACCATGCCCGCGAACGACTCCGCGAGAGACCCCGATGACCTCGACGCGCTGCGCGCGGCATCCGACATCCTCGGAATCGACGCCCTGCTCACCGCCGAGGAGCGCGCCGTGCGCGACCGAGTGCGGGCGTTCGTCGACGCGGAGATCCGCCCCCACATCGCGGACTGGTTCGACCGGGCGGTGTTCCCCGCCGACCTCGTCCCGGAGCTCGGACGGCTCGGCGTGCTCGGCATGACGATCGAAGGACACGGATGCCCCGGCGCCAGCGCGGTCGACTACGGGCTCGCCGCGCTCGAGAACTCGCCGATCCGGCACGCGGCGAACCTCGAGTCCGTGCGAACCTACGAGGGAACCGATGAGGTGCACACGCTCCTGCTCGGTCAGCACCTCACGGGGATCGCGGGGTTCCGGTGACACTCATGGCGGAGAGGCCGGCGTTCACGCCGGTGTGTCCGGCGCCCTCGAGGCCCGAAATTTTGAGTCACGATCATACAATGTACGAATCGACGAGGAGAAGAGTTCAACGGTGAGCATCCAGGAACGCGCGGACGGCTGGGAGCCCGCACCGATCGGCCGTGTGACGGCACCGCTTCGCGAGCAGGTCATCGCGGCGATGCGGAGTGCGATTCTCGACTTCCATCTGCGGCCCGGCCAGCGGCTCGTGGAGCGCGAGCTGATCGACCGGTTCGCGGTCTCGCGCACGACGATCCGCGAGGCGCTTCGCGACCTCGCAGCGGAGGGCCTGGTCACCGTCATCCCGCAGAAGGGGGCGATCGTCGCCGCGCCGTCGCCCGAGGAGGCGGCGGACCTGTACGACGTGCGCGCACACCTCGAGTCCCTCACCGTGGCGAAGTTCGTCGAGCGGGCCACGCCCGAGCAGGTCGCACGGCTGCGGCACGCCGTCGACGAGATGCAGAAGCTCATCGCGGCGGCACCGGACGACACCCCCGGAATGCTGCGGGCGAAGGACGACTACTACGAGATCCTCATCGAGGGCGCCGGCAGTGCCGTGCTGCGGCAGGTGCTCGTTACGGTCCAGGCCCGCGTGCGGACGCTGCGGGCGGCGTCGCTCGGCGCATCCGGGCGTCCCGCCGAAGCCGTGCGGGAGATCACCGCGATCGTCGACGCGATCGAGCGTCGCGACGTCGAGGAGGCTTCGCGCCTGAGCATCGAGCACGTGCAGAACGCCGCCAAGACCGCGCTCGCGGCGATCTCCGTCGACGAGTGATCAGCCCAGCGCGACCTCGGCGAACGACCTGATCGTCTCGGGGACGTCCTCGACCGGGCGGATCGAGACGTACCCGACTCCGGCGTCCTCCATCGCCGTGAGACTCGCGCGGATCTCCGCCGCCGTGCCGGTGAGCGTCGTCGCGCGGATCAGCCGCTCGGTGAGCAGGGGCACGACATCCGGGCGCAGCCCGGTCGCGTAGTTCGAGTAGGCGGATTCGTCGTCGGACGCCGGCTTCTGGAAGATCTCGCGGAACGCGCGCGCGTCGTCGCGGAGGTGCTCGGGCAGCACCGAGGCATCCGGATTCGACAGTGCCAGGATGTTCGCGCACGACGAGACGAACGGACCCGTCCGCCGGATGACCCGATCGCTCAGGACGCTCTCGCCGTCGTCGAGGAGGCAGAAAGTCGTCATCGTCATGACGGGCACATCCTCGATGCGGCGACCGGCGCGCTCGGCGCCGCGCCGGACGCGGTCCATGGCGAGCCGGATCAGGTCCGGGTCGACGGTCCCGAAGAGGATGACCCCGTCGCCACGCTCTCCGGCGAGCTCGAGGGCACGCGGTCCGCTTCCCGCCACCCAGATCGGCACGGGCGTGCTGATATCGATCCACCCGGCGTCGGCGGCGGCGAAGGAGATGTGGTTCTCGCGGCCGGCCGCGACGTATCGCGCGCCCGCGCCGGTGAGCAGCCCGCGCACCACGTCGACGTACCCGCCGAGGTCGCCGATCCGGGCGGGCGGCAGGCCCATCACCCGCAGCGCGGTGTTGCCCGTGCCGATTCCCAGGATCACGCGTCCGGGCGCCAGTCGGTTCACCGTGGCGATCGCGTTCGCCGTGACCGGGGCGATGCGGGTGCTCGGGTTGGTGACGCCGACCCCGAGCCGGATGGAACTGGTGCGCTCGGCGGCGAGCGCGAGGCTCACGTAGGGGTCGGCGAAGAGCATGTGCGAGTCGTCGAGCCACGCGTGCGTGTAGCCGAGGGATTCGGCGAGCGAGATCGCCTCGTGCTGCGTGGTCGATGCGGGAAATGCGACGCCGATGTCCATGGTTCCCCGGGTTCCGCGTCTTACGACGCTAGGCGGAAGATTGTATGATCACCATACCAAAAGGGGAGAACGCTGATGTTCGATGTGGGAATTGCGCCCGCCGGGCCCGAGGGCGCCGGCTCGACGATGTTCGAGCTTCCCGGCGGCGTGCCGATCTACGAGTCCCTCGATCCGCGGTTCGGGGACTGCATCGATCTCGTCTCCCAGCTCGAGGTGCTGTACACCGGGTGCCGGTGGGCAGAAGGCCCGGTCTACTTCGCGGAGCTGCAGCAGCTGCTGTTCAGCGACATTCCGAATCGACGGATGCTCCGCTACGACGAGGTGACCGGACAGGTCTCGCTCTTCCGCCCGGTCACGGGCAACGCGAACGGCAACACGCGCGATCGCACCGGACGCCTGATCACGTGCGAGCAGGGTGCGCGGCGGGTCATCCGCACCGAGTACGACGGCTCGGTGACCGTCGTCGCCGACTCGTTCGAGGGGAGGCGCCTTAACTCGCCCAACGACGCCGTGGTCAGCGCGGACGGCAGCATCTGGTTCACCGACCCGACGTACGGCCTCCTCTCCGACTTCGTCGGCAACCGCGAGCCGCAGGAGCAGGCCACCTGCAACGTGTTCCGCATCGCGCCCGACGGCACGATGACCATCGTGGCGGACGACTTCTGGAAGCCGAACGGACTCGCGTTCTCGCCGGACGAGTCCAAGCTGTACGTCGCCGACTCGGGCCTCCTGCCCGATCCGGACGGGCCGCATCACATCCGCGTCTTCGACGTCCGCGAGGACGGACGGCTCACGGGCGGCGAGGTCCTCGCCGAGATCTCCCCCGGCATCCCGGACGGGCTGCGCGTGGACGACGGTGGGCGGGTGTGGGTCGGCGCCGGCGACGGCGTGCACTGCATCTCGCCCGAGGGCGATCTGCTCGGCAAGATCCGGCTCCCGGAGGCATGCGCGAACCTCACCTTCGGAGGCCCGAAGCGCAACCGCCTCTACATGACGGCGACGACGTCGCTCTACGCCGTCTTCGTGAACGTCCGCGGAGTGCAGCGGCCCTGACCGCGCCCTCGGGTCGCGCGATCAGGGCCGCATGAGCTCTGTGCGGGGTCAGCCGGCTCCGCCGTTGACGACGAGCGCCTGACCCGTCATGTACGAGGCGTCATCGGATGCCAGGAACGCGATGCCGGCGGCGATCTCCTCCGGGCGTCCTTGGCGGCCGAGCGGGACGTTCATCTCCACGTCGCGGTCGACGGCCGACTGCCCGCCCAGGAACTCGATGACGGGATCGTTGAAGGCCGTGTCGACCCAGCCGGGTGCGATCGCGTTCGCGCGGATGTTCAACCGCCCGACCTCTTTCGCGAGCACCTTCGTGAACATCACGATCGCGCCCTTCGACGCCGAGTACGCCGAGAGGCTCGGTGGTCCTCCGTGCGTCCCCGCGATCGAGGCGGTGTTCACAATGGCGCCGCCGCCGGCCGCCTTCAGGTGGGGCAGGCCGTACTTGGCGAAGAGGAACACCGAGCCCGCGTTGATCCGCAGCGTGGCGTCCCAGTCCTCGAACGAGAACTCCTCCACCACGCCGCTGCGCTGGATGCCCGCGTTGTTGACGATCACGTCGATTCCGCCGAGGAACTCCGCCGCGGAGTCGGTCGCCGCCTTGACGGCGTCGGGGTCCGAGACATCCGCGATCCCGCAGTCGACGCGGGCGCCGAGCGCACGCACCGCCTCGGCCGTCTCGCTCACGCGCGGGTCGATGTCCACCAGGAACAGCGACCCGCCTTCGCTCGCCAGGCGCTCGGCCGTGGCGCGGCCGATGTTCGCCACGCATCCGGTGAGCAGGATCCTCTTTCCCTTGAAGCGATCACTCGCCATCGTCACATCACTCTCCAAGTGCTCGTGCCGCGTACTCGGCTACGTCGAGGTCTTCTTCCGCGGAACCGCCCGAGGCGCCCACGGCCCCGCTCACCTCGCCGTCCTCGACGAGCGGGATCCCGCCGGGGATGGTGGAGATCACACCGCCGCCGATCGCCTCGAGGCCGTAGAACGGACCGCCCGACGGCGTGAACTGCTGCGTCACGTGCGTCGGCGTCCCGAGCGAGACGGCGGTGAACGCCTTCGCGGTCGCCACCCTCGCGGTGAAGATCGGTGCGCCGCCCATGCGGGCGAAGGCCACGAGCTCGCGAGTGCGGTCGACGACCGCGACGCTCATCGGCACCCCGATCTCGCGGGAGCGCTCGAGGGCGGCGTCGACGATCTTCCGCGCCCGCTCGTAGTCGATGTCTGTCATGGGTCTCCTCCTGTGGATGGTCACCTTCGGCTGCCCGGCGTGCGAGCGAGGGCGAGCACGAGCACGATGAGAATGCCCTGGATCACGAACTGCCACCCGGCCGCGAGGCGCGTCACGTTTCCGAGCGTGCTGAGCAGCGTGAGGAGCACGGCACCGGCCCACACGCCCGAGACGAGTCCGCGACCGCCAGCGATGAGCGTGCCGCCGATCACGACGACCGCGATCGAGGCGAGCTGGTAGTTGTCGCCCAGGTTCCGCGCCGCGCCTCCGGCGTACGCCGCCGCGAGCACGCCGGCGAGTCCGGCGAGGCCGCCCGAGAGCACGAAGGTCGATGCCCTGATGAGCGACGGGCGCGTGCCGGCGAGGCCCGCGGCGATCGCGTTCTGGCCGACGGCCTCGATGCGGCGCCCGTAGCTCGTGCGCTTGAGGACGACGTACGCGAGGACCGCGACGACGACGCCGAAGATCCCGATGACGGGGATCGGGCCCCAGTGCGCCGTGGTGAACGCCCGCAGGGCCGGGCTCGATACGCCGACGACGCTGCCCGAGTAGATGAGCGTGATCGTCTGGAGCGTGAAGCCGACCGCGAGCGTGCCGACGAGCGGGGGCATCCCGACGAGCTCGATGAGCAGCGCGTTGACGAGGCCCGCCGCGACACCGGCCGCGATGCCGGCGAGGATGCCCGGCACGAGGTTCGCGTCCTGGCCGCCCATGACGTCGCACGCGAAGAAGGCGCTGAGCGTCATGACGTACGAGACGGAGAGGTCGATGCCGCCGTTCCCGCCGGTGATCACGAACATCTGGCCGAGGCCGGCGATGAGCAGGATCGTGCCGACGATGGCTGCGGCGCTGAAGGTGTCCCACCAGCCGCGGCCCGAGGAGAGCGCGACGATCGCGAGCCAGGCCGCGATCATGCCGATGAAGGCGGGGAAGCTCGGATGCCGCACCACGCGGCCCACGAACGCGCCAGCTGCTCCCGGCGTCGACGTCTGAGGAGTCTGGTCAAGGGTGGTCATCGCGTCCTCCGGGCCGCTCGGATCCAGCCTGCGACAGAGCGCAATACGAGTACGAGCACAAGGAGGAGACCCTGCACCCCGACCTGGAAGTCGGACGAGACCCCCAGGAACTGCAGCAGCGCGCCGAGCATGCCGACGACCAGCGCGCCGGCGACGGCTCCGACGACGGAGATCTCGCCGCCGCGGAAGGTGCCGCCGCCGATGATGACAGCCGCGATGCTCAGAAGCACGTAGCTCACGCCGATCCGGGCGTCGCCGCCGCCGGTCTGCCCGCTGAGGAACAGTCCGGCGAGGATGCCGAAGAACCCGGCGAGCGTGTAGAGCGTGACCTTCGCGCCGATCACCGACCATCCCGCGCGCCGCATGCCCTCGGCGTTCGAGCCCATCCCTCGCAGCACCGCGCCGTAGCGGGTCCGGTTGACGAAGAGCGCGACGACGAGCGTGACGACCACCAGGATGATGAGCACGCCCGGGATCAGCGGTGTGGAGAACCGCGTGAAGGCGGCGATCTCGGGCGGAACCGCCCCTCCCGGCGTCGGGAGGATGACGAGCGCCAGTCCGAGCCACACGAACGACATGCCCAGGGTCACGACGATCGAAGGAAGCCGTCTCACCGCGATGAGCACGCCCATCGCCGCGTAGGCGATCAGGAGGGCGACCAGGAAGAGCAGGCCCAGGGCGAAGTCGGAGGGCAGGACGACCGCGATCACGACGTTCACGAGCCCGATGTAGGAGCCGATCCCGAGGTCGATGTCTCCGCCGGCGATGATGAACATCTGCGCGAGCGCGGCGAACACCAGCGGGATGAGCGGCCCGAGCACGAGGGAGATGCCCAGAGGCGTCCCCACGGTCGGCCGCAGTGCGACCATCACTGCGAAGATGGCGATGGCGGCGACGACGGGCAGGAACCACGGGCCGATGAGCGCGGACAGGCGGCTTCGCCCGCCCGATCCGTCGATCAGCTCCGCGTTGGTGGCGAGACTCGTCATGCGATCTCCTTCACCGCGTTGTCTTCGTGGTCGTGGCCCTCGAACGAGAGTGAGATGACCTTGTCTTCCGTGGCATCCGTGCCCTTGAGCGTCCCGACGATGCGGCCCGCGCGGAACACGAGGACGCGATCGCAGTTGCGAAGCTCCTCGTTCTCCGTCGAATACCAGACAACGCACTGGCCGGCCGCGGCGCGCGCGCCGAGCATCGCGTAGACCTCGACCTTCGTGTGCTGGTCGACGCCGCGGGTGGGGTCCTCGAGCAGCAGCAGGTCGGAGCCGACGGCCAGCGCGCGCGCCATGAGCGCCTTCTGCTGCGTGCCGCCCGAGAGGCTGGTGATCGCGTCGGAGGCGCGGCCCTTGATGCCGAGCTGGTGATACCACTCGTCGACGAGGCGCCGCTCGGCCTCGCGCCGGATCAGCCCGGCCGCGGTGAGGTTCTTGAGGCTCGAGATGCTGATGTTCTTGGCCACGTCCCACAGGCTGAAGATGCCGCGGACGCCGCGGTCTCCGGAGACGTACGCCGCGTCGCCCACGACCGAGACGCTCTGCAGGCGGGTCTTCTTCGGCGCCTTGCGCCGTCCCGGCTTCGAGCTCGCGGCCCGATGCATCGCCTCGATAGTCTGCAGCTGGCCGTGGCCCTCGAGGCCGGCAAGTCCGACGATCTCGCCGGCGTAGATGGGGAAGACCTCGTCTTCGCCGTCGAGCCCGGTCTGCTCGATCCGAACCACCGGCTCGGCGTCGGCGGGTCGTTCGAAGCGCTCCTCGGGCGGACGCTCGGCAGGGGGGACGGATGCGGCGCGCTCGAGCTCATGCGCGGCCGCGCCCATCGCGGAGACGAGGGAGTCCTTGGTCGCGGTGGACGCATCCTGCTCGCTGATGACACGACCGTCGCGCATGACGAAGATGCGCGACAGGTTCTCGACCATCTCACCGAGCCGGTGCGTCGTGACGATCGCCGACACGCCCTCGGCTGCGCGCTTGCGCAGGTACGCGTAGAAGGTCGCCGTCGACGCGGCGTCCAGCGCCGACGTCGGCTCGTCGAGGATGACGAGCTTGGGCGGAACGGCGCCGTCGACCATCGTGCTCGCGCACTCGATCATCTGGCGCCGTGCGAGCGAGAGGTCGCGGATGGTGTGATCCCGACGGATGCCGTGGTCCGGGAACATCTCGTCGAGCACGGCGCGCAGCTTGCGCCACGCCCGCGTGCGCCACCCGAACCCCCGGGCGGAGCGGTCGAAGACCGCTGCGATCTCGTCCACCCGGAGCGCGGGGGCGAGGGACAGCTCCTGGTAGACGGTGCGCACCCCGAGCCTCTCGGGGTGCGCGACCGTCGTACCAGCGGAACGCTCCACTCCGTCGAGCGTGACGGTGCCGGAGTCGCCGGAGAGAGATCCGTTCACGACCTTGAGGATCGTGCTCTTCCCGGCGCCGTTGTGGCCCGCGATGCCGACCAGCTCGCCGCGCTTCACGTCGAACGACGCATCGTTCACCGCGCGCGTCGAGCCGAAGCTCTTCGATACCCCTGACACGGTCAGCGTGTAGGGGGACGGGGAGTCAGACATGGAGGTTCCTCGCTGTGTCCCTCTGTGTGATCGATCCTGCTACTTGCTCGGGGGCGCCGGGGTGTCCACGAGGATGGGGTTGCCGTCCAGCGCGGATTTGACGTACGCCTGCGTGTCCTCGAGCGAGATCGGGTTCATCGCGATGTCGGTGTAGCCGAGGTACGAGGCCCACGCGTCGAGGTTGTCCTCGGGGATCTCGAGGAGCGGCACGTAGATGGTCTTGTCCGGGACATCCGCCGCGTCGTCCATGCCGTTTCGGACGAGCACCGACAGCCACAGCGCAGCGGAGGAGATGCTCGGCTGAGTCGAGACGGACATCGTCTCGTAGTCCGGGTTCGTCTCGAGCACCTTCTGCCAGCCCTGCAGACCCTGTCCCGAGTTGCCCTGGATGATGAGCGGGAGCGGGTTGTAGTTGGCCTGGAGGAACGCGTCGAGCGTTCCGCCGCCGTCGTTCCCGTTCGTGAGCACGCCGTCGATCTGCGGGAGCGACGGGATGATCTTCGCGACCTCCTGCTGGGCGACCGACTCGGTCCACTGTCCGTACACCTCGCCCACGAGGTTCATCTCGGGGTACTTCTCGAGGGTCTCGGTGACGCCCTTGTAGATGTCGTCGTCGACGGTGTTGCCGGCGATGCCGCGCACCATGAGGATGTTGCCCTTGCCGCCGAGATGCTCGGCCATGAACTCGGCCTCGTCGATGCCGTACTGCACATAGTCGAACGCGACCTTGTACGCGCAGTCGGCCGTGGCGAGCGAGTCGAACACGACGACCGTCACGCCGGCGTCGCACGCCGACTGGATCGCGCCGTTCAGTCCCGTCGGGGACGCCGCGTCGATGAGGATCACGTCGTACCCCTCGAGGACGAGGGACTGGATCTGCTGAGCCTGCGTCGGCGCCGAACCGTCCGTCGCGTTGACGATCTTGTAGTTGCCGTCGACGTACTCGGGGTTCTCCTTGGCGGTGTCGAGGAAGCTCTGCTCCATCTGCTTGCGCCAGATGTTCCCGTTGAAGTAGTTGCTCAATGCGATCTTCAACGGCTGAGCTTCATCTGTTCCGCCGCCGCCATCGCCGCCCGCGCCGGCTCCCGATCCGCCGGCACAGCCCGCGATGAGCGTGACGCCGATCGCGGCACTGGCCAGCGCGCCGATGGCCCGCCGAACCGCCCTGCCTCTGATTGTGGACATTGCCGAGATACCTCCTCATTGAGTGAGCCCCATTGGCCCTCTTGGTGTGTCGCTCGGCCTCTTGTCCGAGCGGCGTCTCGGGACGGATGGCTGCTGTGCCGTCCGTTCGTCAGTCGAACATGACCACGCCGCGGATGATCTTCCCGGCGCGCATGTCGTCGTATGCTTCCGCGACCTGGTCCAGCGTGTACCGCTTGGTGATGAGCTCCTCGAGCTTGAGGGTGCCGTTGCGGAACATCTGGATCTGTCGGGGGATGTCGCCCTTCGGGCTGCAGTGTCCGAAGTGGGTGCCCTGGATGCGCTTCTGGTAGGTCACGAGTTCCACGAGCGGGATCGGCGCGCCGATCGCGTTCATGTCGCCGACCGCGGTCACGACGCACGTGCCGCCCTTGCGGATCGCCGCGAACGCCTGCGCGATGACCTCGCCGTCGATGATCCCGACCGTCACGACCGAGACATCCGCGCCCTGCCCGTTCGTCAGGCTGCGCGCGTACTCGATCGCCTCCCACGGCTCGGCGAAGGCGATGGTCGCTCCGAGCTCGAGCGCCTTCTCGCGCTTGAACTCGACGGGGTCGACCGCGATGACGTGGTCGGCGCCGGCGTGGTGCGCGCCCTGGACCGCGTTCATGCCGACACCGCCGGTGCCGAAGATGACGACGACGTCGCCCGCGCGCACGTTGCCCGCGTTGACGGACGAGCCCCAGCCGGTGCCGACGGCGCATCCGAGGAGGCAGACCGTCTCGAGCGGAAGGTCCTTGTCGACCTTGACCGCGGAGTCCACCGAGATGAGGGTGTGCTCGGCGAAGGTGCCGAGGCCGCACATCTGGCCGACGGGGCGACCGTCTTCGGCGAGGTGGACGCGGTAGCTGGTGGGGTCGTCGAAGCGCGCGCCCTGCAGGAGCGTCGAGCCGAGGTCGCAGAGGTTCTGCATGCCCGCCGAGCACCAGCGACACTTGCCGCAGCTGGGCAGGAACGAGGTGATGATGTGGTCGCCGACCTCCCAGCCGGGGGTGTTCGGACCGACCTTCTCGACGATTCCCGCACCCTCGTGCCCGCCGAGCCACGGGAACACGCCCGCGTGCATGTCACCCGTCGCGAAGTGGTCGTCGCTGTGGCACATGCCCGTGGCGACCATCTTGACCATGATCTCGCCCTGACGCGGCTCGTCGAGCTCCAGGTCGACCGTCTCGTAGCGACCGGGAGCGCTCAGGATCACTGAACCGCGAGTCTTCATACCCTCACCTCATTGTGTGTGTTTGTCTGACAGCCAGACCGTCATAAGATACCACGGACGTTGAAGTGCGCAAGCGCTGATTCGGCAGCCGCGGACGGTGGCTTGCACTTTTGTCTGACAAGCATATAGTCAGATCGATAGTCTGCTAGTCGAACTGGCGCCGAAGCCGATGTCTGTTCCAACGAAGGAGTCGCAGGATGACCGACGTAGCCAGCGATCAGTACGTTGTGACGATCGCGCGCCACGGCACCCGTCAGACGACGCGCAGCGACGTCTTCCTGAACTACTCGCTGTACGGCGAGGCGGACGGGCCGATCGGGATGGACTACTTCGTGTGGGTCATCCGCAATGCGGAGCGCACGATCGTCGTCGACACCGGATACTCGCGGCGCGGCGCGGAAAGTCGCGGACGCGACGTCCTCATCGAGGTGCCCGACCTGTTCGCGAAGCTGGGCGTCGACCCGGCATCCGCACCGCTCGTCGTGATCTCGCACGCGCACTACGACCACATCGGCAATCTCGGCCACTTCCCGTCCTCACGCTTCCTCATCTCGAAGAAGGAGTTCGACTTCTGGAACGGGCCGCACGCGGGCAAGACGCTCTTCCACCACTCGGTCGAGGACAGCGAGCTCGATGAGCTGCGCGCGATCCACGCCGCGAACCGCGTCGACTTCTTCGAGGACTCCGTGCAGATCGCACCGGGCGTCGACGCCATCGAGGTGGGCGGTCACACTCCCGGGCAGGCGGTGGTCGTGGTGAACACGAGCGAGGGCCGGGTTCTCCTCGCGAGCGACGCCGTCCATTACTACGAAGAGCTCGATGCCGACAGGCCGTTCGTCTCCGTGGCGGACGTCGTCGAGATGTACGACGCGTTCGAGCGCATCCGGCGGCTCGTCGACTCGGGCGAGATCGCCCACGTGGTGAGCGGACACGACCCCGCGACACTCGAGCGCTTCACGCCGGCGCAGGGCGAGCTCGCGGGAATCGCGACGACGATCGGAGTGAGCGGATGAATGCGCAGGCCAAGGGCCGGCTCGAGGGCAAGGTCGCCGTCGTCACGGGCGCGGGCGGCGGGCTCGGCCGAGCATCGGCGGAGCGACTGTCCGCGGAAGGTGCGAGCGTCGTGGCCGTCGACATCGATGCGGAAGCGGCCGCGACCACCACGAAGGCGCTCGCCGGACCGGCGATCTCGGTGCAGGCGGACGTGTCGGACGAGGCATCCGTCGATTCGTACATCGCGGCAGCCGTCGAGGCGTTCGGCCGCGTCGATCTCCACCACCTCAACGCGGGGATCTTCGGGTCGTTCGCGCCGCTCGTCGACCTGCCGCTCGAAGACTTCGAACGCGTCATGGCGGTGAACGTCCGTGGGCAGTTCCTCGGACTGCGCGCCGCGTTCCGCCGGTACCGCGAGCAGCGCTCCGGCGGAGCGATCGTGGTCACCGGCTCGATCGCCGGCCTGACGGGCAGCGCGGATCTGCTGCCGTACCAGACCTCGAAGCACGCGGTGCACGGACTCGTGCGGGGGGCCGCCGCGTACGGCGCGCCGCTGGGCATCCGGGTGAACGCGGTCGCGCCGGGGATCGTGCCGACCAACCTGTTCGCGGATGCCGCGACAACGACCGGCGGCAAGAACGACATGGAGCATCGCGCGTCGACGACGCCGCTGCGAAGGGCCGGCACCCCGGCCGAGATCGCGGGGGTCGTGGCGTTCCTCCTGTCGGAGGACGCCGGGTACGTGATCGGGCAGATCGTGTCGGCCGATGGCGGGGCGACGATCGTCAACACCGTGCGTCCCGCCGGCGGAGCCGGCCGATGGGATCCGACGGCGGCGGATGCGGCGATCTACGGAGACGACTGGCGATGAACGGCCGGCGAGTGGAGACGAGAGGGAGACGATGACGCAGCAGCGGATCGGATTCATCGGGTTGGGCAATATGGGCGGCCGGATGACCGCGTGCATCGTGCGCGCGGGGCGAGAGGTGCTCGGGTTCGACGCGAAGGAGGAGAACGTCGCGTCGGCAGGGGCGGTGGCTGCGGCATCCGGGAAGGACGTCATCGAGCGCTCGGACGTCGTGTTCCTCTCCCTGCCCGACAGCAGGGTGATCGAAGCCGTCGTGTACGGGCCGGAGGGGCTCATCGAGCACTCCCGCGAGGGCCAGATCGTGGTCGACCTGAGCACGGCCGCGCCCGAGTCGACCCGGAGGATCCACGAGGCGTTCGCGCAGCGGGGAGTCCGGTACCTCGACGCGGGCATCTCCGGCGGAGCGGCCGCTGCCGAGAAGGGCCAGCTGACCCTCATGGTCGGCGGCGAGGCGGATGCCCTCGACGCGGCCCGCGACGTCCTCGGCCTCTTCGCGACGAACGTCTTCCACATCGGCGGCACCGGCGCCGGACACGTGACGAAACTCCTCAACAACTTCCTCAACGCCGTCGCGCTGTCGGCGACGGCGGAGGTGATGGTCGCGGCGAAGAAGGCCGGGCTCGACCTCGAAGTCGTGCTCGACGTCTTCAACAAGAGCTCGGGCGTCAACTTCGCGACGCTCAACCGCTTCCCGAAGATCATCCACGGCGACTACCTCAAGGGCGGTCTGACGAACACGCTGATGCTCAAGGACGTGACCCTCTACACGGAGCTGCTCGCGCAGCTCGGGGTCGCGGGCCTCCACGCATCCGGCCCCATCGCCGCGTTCGGCCTGGCGCGCGCACTCGGGTACGCCGATGAGATCAGCAACACCGTCGTCGACGCCATCGGAGACGTCTCGGGCGGCATCCGGCTCGCCGACCGCTCGGAGGAGGAATCATGATCATCGTCCGTCCCCACACCCAGGCCGGCGTGCGCGGCAAGCCCGGATCCCAGTTCACGGGCGACGTCTTCCCGTACATGACGATGCCCGCGACCGACGGGGTGACGATCAACACGGTCGACTTCACCCCCGGCGCGCGCACCTTCTGGCACAGCCACGAGAACGGGCAGATCCTCATCGTCCTCGCCGGGCGCGGACTCACCCAGAGCGAGGGCGGCCCCATCGAGGTGCTCCACCAGGGCGATGTGGTGTGGGTCTCCGCCGGAGAGCGCCACTGGCACGGTGCGGCGGAGGACTCCTACATGGTCCACACCGCGATCTCACTCGGCGTCACGAATTGGGAAGAGCCGGTGGATGACGCGGACTACCACAACCCCACGGAATGAAGGCGGAAAGCATATGAGCAGCAAGGAAGTGACACACGGGGAGACGTTCGACGCGGGCATGAGAGTGCGTCGGGAGGTGCTCGGCGCCGACCACGTCGCTCGCTCCCTGGAACAGACATCCGACTTCGCCCGGCCGATTCAAGAGCTGGTCACCGAGTACTGCTGGGGCGAGGTGTGGACGGACGAGGTCCTCCCCAAGAAGACCCGGAGCCTCATCAACCTCGCGATGCTCACCGCCCTCAACCGCGGTCACGAGCTGAGCGTCCACGTGCGGGGCGCGATCAACAATGGCGTGACCGTCGACGAGATCCAGGGCGTCCTGATGCAGGCGGCGATCTACGTCGGCGTGCCGGCGGCGCTCGAGTCCTTCCGGATCGCGGAGAAGACACTGAGGGACCTCGGCTGCGATGTCTGACGCGAAGGCCACGGTCGGCTTCATCGGCCTGGGGAACATGGGCGCCCCGATGTCGCGCCGGCTCGTCGAGGCGGGGTACGACGTCCGCGCGTTCGACGTGTCGCCCGAGGCACGGACGCGTGCGCACGAGAGCGGTGCGACGGACGTCGAGACCGCCGCGGGGGCCGCCGACGGCGCGGACCTCGTGATCCTCATGCTGCCGACGTCGGCGATCGTGGCATCCGTGGCCGAGGAGATCCTCGCTGCAGGCACGGCCCGGCCCGGCGCGACCCTGATCGACATGAGCTCGTCCGACCCCTTCGCGACACGGACACTCGCCGAGCGCGTCGACGCCGCCGGACTGAGGCTCGTCGACGCCCCGGTGTCGGGCGGCGTGAAGGGCGCCGTCGGAGGCACCCTCACGATCATGACGGGCGGCGGCGACGAGACCCTCGCGGAGGTCGAGCCGGTGCTGGCGGTGCTCGGCAGGACGGTGCACGCGGGCGGCGTGGGAGCCGGGCACGCTGTCAAGGCGTTCAACAACCTGCTCTCGGCGACGCACCTGTGGGTGACGAGCGAGATCATGGAGGCCGGCAAGCGGTTCGGACTCGATCCGGCCGTGATGCTCGCGATCTTCAACGGCTCGTCCGGCCGCAGCGGCTCGACGGAGAACAAGTGGCCGAACTTCATCATCCCCGAGACGTTCGATTCGGGGTTCGGACTTCGGCTGATGCTCAAGGACATGCAGATCGCGACCCAGCTCGCGCGTCAGACGGGAGCGCCGAGCCTCCTCGGAGAGGACGCCGTCGAGCTTTGGGCGGAGGCCGCCGGTGAGCTGCCCCCCGCCGCGGACCACACCGAGGTCGCACGCTGGATCCGGTCGCTGGCGGAGCGGACAGAGGGGGCGGGCTGACGTGGAGACGGCGAACTCCCTCGACGACGTGTCGGCGATTCGGCCTGTGGGGCGCGTCGCCGCGCCCGTGCGCGAGCAGGTGACCGACACCCTCCGGCGAGCGATCCTCGAGCTCGAGCTGGAGCCCGGGCACCGGCTCGTCGAGCGCGAGCTGATCGAGCGGCTCGGCATCTCGCGGGCGACGTTGCGCGAATCGCTGCGCGACCTCGTGTCGGAGGGTCTTGTGACGGTCGCGCCGCAGCGCGGAGCGGTCGTCGCCGCGCCGTCGTGGGAGGAGGCGCGCGATGTCTACGAGATCCGCGCCGTCCTCGAGTCGCTCCTCGTGCGCCGCTTCGTGCGCCGCGCCGACGCGTCGCTCGTGAAGCGACTCGCCGAGGCCATCGATCGACTCGAGGTCGAGACGGTGCGCGCGACGGACGTGCGCGAGATCCTCGCCGCCAAGGCCCAGTTCTACGAGGTGCTTCAGGAGGGCGCCGACAGCCCCGCGCTGCGCCAGCTTCTGGCGGGACTGAACGCCCGCGTTCAGCGCCTGCGCGCGACTTCGCTGTCACTGCCGGGACGGACGAGCGAGATGCTCGCGGAGCTGCGCGCTGTCGTCGCCGCCGTCATCCGCGGGGACGAGGAGGCCGCGGCCCAGCTCGGCGCCGAGCACGTCCGGCGCGCGGCGGATGCGGCGGAGCAGGCGCTCGCCAGCAAGGTCAGCGTCGGGCTCGCCGAGGGCGGCTGAGCCGCGCGGACTCACCCCCGGGTCACCGCGCTCCCGACGGCGTGAGGCGCCGCATCCGCTGATCCAACGACTCCCGAACGCACGACTTGCCGTCGAGTGCACGGCCTCCCGACGCACCTTGGGCGTGCAGTCGACGCCAGGCCGTGCACTCGGCGAGCGGCCCCGATGCGCCCGATTGGGCCCCTGACCGGGCATCCGGTACGATAGGTGGGTTGTCCGGTCTCGGCCCATGCCGAATCCGGCCGGACACGTGCACACACCCTCCTGCTGCCGGGAAGTGCCCGGCAGCCGTTCTAGTCCGAAGGAGGTGGGTCAGTGACGCACAAGTACGAGCTCATGGTCATCCTGAACCCTGAGATCGACGAGCGCCAGGTCGCCCCGAACCTCGACAAGTTCCTGAAGGTCATCACGAACGATGGTGGCTCGATCGACAACGTCGACATCTGGGGCAAGCGCCGTCTCGCCTACGAGATCCAGAAGAAGAACGAGGGCATCTACGCCGTCGTCAACTTCACGTCGACGAGCGCGGCCGCGCAGGAGCTCGACCGCCAGCTGAAGCTGGACGAGCGGATAATGCGCACCAAGGTGCTCCGCGCCGAAGAGGCCATGGCACAGGTCGCCGCCGAGCAGAAGCGCTCGGAAGAGAAGGCGGCCCGCAAGGCTGCGAAGGCCTGACACCATGGCCGGTGAGACGATCATCACCGTTGTCGGCAACCTGACTGCCGACCCCGAACTGCGCTACACGCAGAACGGACTCCCCGTCGCCAACTTCACGATCGCGTCGACGCCGCGCACCTTCGACCGCCAGGCGAACGAGTGGAAGGACGGCGAAGCGCTGTTCCTCCGCGCGAGCGTGTGGCGCGACTTCGCCGAGCACGTGGCGGGCTCGCTGACGAAGGGGATGCGCGTCATCGCCACCGGCCGCCTCAAGCAGCGCAGCTACCAGGATCGCGAAGGCAATAACCGCACCGCGATCGAGCTCGAGGTCGACGAGATCGGCCCGTCGCTGCGCTACGCGACCGCTCAGGTCACCCGCACGTCGGGCGGCGGCGGCCAGTCGCGCCAGCAGGTCGCCGACGAGCCGTGGGCGACCCCGGGCTCGTCGAATGCGGGCGGCGCGAGCGCCGACGCGTGGAGTGCTCCCGGCGCCTACGGCGACGACACTCCGTTCTGATCTCAGTAAACGAATTGAAGTAAAGGAATCACCATGGCTGGAAAGGCGAGCGGCGACCGCCGCAAGCCGCGGAAGGGCGCGAAGAACGCCGCCCCCGCGAAGGCGATCCGTGTCGGCGTCATCGACTACAAGGACGTCGCCACCCTCCGCAAGTTCATCTCGGAGCGCGGCAAGATCCGTGCCCGTCGTATCACCGGTGTCTCGGTGCAGGAGCAGCGTCTGATCGCGAAGGCGATCAAGAACGCACGCGAGATGGCTCTCCTGCCGTACGCCGGCGCTGGCCGCTAAGGAGTACCGACATGGCAAAGCTCATTCTCACGAACGAGGTCGCCGGGCTCGGCAGCGCCGGTGACGTGGTCGAGGTCAAGAACGGCTACGCCCGTAACTACCTCATCCCGCAGGGCTTCGCGGTCGCGTGGACGCGCGGCGGCGAGAAGCAGGTCGCATCGATCCGCGCCGCCCGCGAGGCGCGCGCGATCGCGACCCACGAAGAGGCCGTGGCCCTCAAGGACGCCCTCGAGTCGAACAAGGTCAAGCTGGCCGTCAAGGCCGGCGCCGAGGGCCGTCTGTTCGGCTCGGTGAAGACCGGCGACGTGGCCGACGCGGTCAAGGCCGCCGGCCTCGGCGACCTCGACAAGCGCAAGATCCAGATCACCTCGCCGATCAAGTCGGTGGGCGAGCACGAGGCGACCGTTCGCCTCGGCGACGAGCTCACCGCCGTGATCACGCTTCAGGTGGTCGCCGCGAAGTAACGACTTCGCCGGTCGCGCACCGCCGCGAGCGGGGCGTGCAGACCAAGACGGATGCCGCGACCCGGCCCTCCCCCGAGGGCTCGGGTCGCGGCATCCGCCGTTTGGGTTCTCCGATCGCGGCCGGCTGGTTCCAGGCACGAAAGGCGCCGACCGCGACCGGAGAAGCTCTGGGAGCGGGAGGGCCGTCTGGCAACGGCCCTCCCGCCGTATGCTCCGAGGACCAAGGCGACCCTGGGGAACGATCGCCCTCAGGTCACACGGAGCGTCGCCGCAACACGAGCACACCGCCGGCTGCGAGGAGCAGCAGCCCCATCGCCAGCACGCCGAGTGCGCCCGTCCCTCCTGTCGCGGCGAGGTCTGTCACGCCGTCGAACGCCGCCGGCGAGCCCACCGCGGCGGGCGTTCCGTCGGAACCGGGGTCACCCGGCGTGGTTCCGCCCGGCGGATCTCCCGGATCGCCGGGGGTGTCAGGTCCGCCCGGGGTGTCCGGTCCTCCGCCAGCGGGGCCGGCGTCGCCGAGCAGGTCGACGAGCGCCTGGTCGAGCAGGCCCGTGCTGTCGACCGCGTCGCCGATGTTGGCACCCGCGTTCTGCACCGTGGCGGCGAGTGCCGTCGGCACATCCCCACCCGAGGTCAGTGCCTCGACGATCGCGCCGGCGTCGGCGACCGCGTCGGTCGCGAGGCCGTCGACGATCTGGTCGGCGGTGTTCGCCGCGGCGTTGAAGAGCGTCTGGCCGAGGTCGTCGCCGAGGTCCGACACGGTGGTGCCGAGGTCGTCCACGGCGCCCGACAGGTCGCCCTCCCCGAGCTCGTCGAGGACCGCGTCGGCGTTGTCGGCGAGGTTTCCGACCAAGCCGCCCTCGACGAGGATCCCGTCTCCGACGACGTCGTTGAGTCCGGAGTCGGAGCCCAGCAGGCTGTCGAGGATGGTGGATCCTGCGGTGGTGCCGGTCAGGTCGTCGACGAGGTCTGCAACCGCGTCGGTGGCGGGCTCCAGCGTGCCGTCGTCTCCGAGGATCGGATCGAGCACGCTGTCGCCGGCGAGTCCGTCGACGAGGCCGTCGTTCTCCGTCAGGTCGGTCAGCAGGCCGTCGGCGTCGTCGGTCGCGTCGCCGTGCTCAGGGGCCTCGGCATCTTCCAGCGTCGTCGTCAGCGCATCCTCGACCAGTCCCGTCGTGTCCGCCGTGTCGGCGACGTTGGCGCCGAGGTTCTGCAGCAGGTTGCTGAGCTCGGCGGGTGTGTCGCCGCCGTCGAGCACGTCGCCGAGGTCGGTCAGGGCGTCGGCCACGATGCCGTCGACGACCTGGTCGTCGAGGTTGGTCGCGGCATCCGTCACCGTCTCGTCGAGAGCCGTGCCGAGGTCTTCGACCGTGGTTCCGACGTCCGTGAGGGCGGCGTCGAGATCACCCGCGGCGACGTCGTCGAGGACCGCGTCGACGTTGGTGGCCAGGTCGCCCACGGTGCCACCCTCGACCAGGGCGCCGTCGCCGACGACGTCGTTCGCGGCGGAGTCTCCGCCGACCAGCGCGTCGACGACCGTGGTGCCGGCCGACGAGGCGGTGACGTCGTCGACGACGGTCGCGACCGTGTCGGTCACGGGCGCGACGGCACCCGCGTCACCGAGGATCGGGTCGGCGATCGCATCGCCGACGAGGGAGTCGACGGGCCCGTCGTCGGCAAGCAGCGACGAGATGGGTCCCGGTTCGGGAGGCGGTTCGGCCGCGTTGGCGGCCGCGGCGCCGAGCAGCGTGATGCCGCCGGCGAGAAGCGTGCCCCACAGGGCGCGCTTGATGAAAGCGTGCATGATGTCCCCTTTTGTGATGGATCACTGAACTGCGCGCGCCGGTGGCGCGCCGAAGCTCTGCCGCCCGGTGAGGCAGGGCGGCGGGATCCGATCAGTCGGGGGAGACGTCTGTGGCGAAGAGAGGCGCGCCCGGTGCGACGTCGTTCGCGGGCCCGGCTCGGCGCACCCAGGCACGGTGTGCGGCGAACGGAACTGCGGCGACGAGCGCCCAGGCGGCGGAACCCGTGCCACCGGGTCCTGCAGTGGAGGTCAGCGGCGCCGAAGACGGCACCGCACCAGGGATCGAAGGGCCGTCTGATGGCGCGGCCGAGCTGGGGGATCCGGGTGGAGGCGTCGACGCGCCGGGGCCGTCGAACACGACGCTGCGTGCCGTGCGCGCGAGCGCTGGCGATGGTGAGACGGATGCCGCGGCATCCGTCACGTCCGCGGGCGGCGGAGCCGCGGCGGAGTCGGGAGCGGGCGGTTCGGCCACGATGACGCCGGGGATCGCCGGCAGGACGCCGTCGACGGCTGCGCCGACGTCGGCCACGAGGTGGAGCGCCTCGCTCGCCGTGCGGTCGATGATCGCGGCGGTGTCGGTCACCGCGGCGTCGAGCCCGAGGCGCGCGACGACGTCGGCGACGACCGGGACGCGGCCGAGGGTCGCGACCACGGGTGCCGTGAGCTGCGAGACGAGGCCGGAGTCGACGACATCGACGACCGGAGCGGCGACGATCTGGACGACCGGCGAGACGATTCCCGGACCGGGCTCGTGTGGTGCCGGCGCGGGCTGCTGCGGTGCCGGCGCGGGCTGCTGCGGTGCCGGCGCGGGCTGCTGCGGCGGGGGTTGCTGTGGGGCAGGTTGCCGGGCAGCCGGCGCGGGCACGGCCGAGAGGACGCTCTTGACCGCATCCGTCACAGCCGGAACGGCGGACGACACGGTCGAGGTCACCGCTGAAGTCGTGCGGTCGAGCACGGTGGTGACACCGCTCAGAAGCGCTGCGCCGCGGGAGTCGTCGGTCGCGTCGTCCGCACGGGCGTCGCTCGAGGCGAACCCGAGTGCGATCGAGAGGACGAACCAGGCGAACGCGAGTCCGGCCCCGATCAGGGCCAGGCGCACGAACCTCGAGCCCGAGGGCGAGTGTGCGATCTCCACGTTCACCTCCCATGACGAAGTCTCGCGTTTCGTGCGAAACGCGTCTGAGGGTGCCTGGATCTCCGACCGTAGTGGATGATCCGCGCTGTGTCCAGCAACCTTGCGCGCGTCGCCGCAAAGCCGGAGATTTCGGACCGCATGGATTTGCGGAATCCCGCGGTTTGTGCACAGGCGCGACCTGCGGCGCAAACCTTCAAGGCCAACTTTAATCACATCGGCATCCACAGCGTGAGTTTGAGAAAACACCAGGTCGGAGGCGATAAAAAAGTTGAGCGTCCGCTGAGTGCGCACCGTTATCCACAACGGTTGTGCACAGGTCTGTCGGCGTTTCTCGCAGACTCTCCACATAGTTATCCACAGGTGCTGTTGCATCCCCGACACGCTCTCCTTAGCGTGGGCTTCGGCCCAATCGGGGGGTGCGCTCGACTGTCGGAGGAGACAGGTTCGAGGCTTGCGACGACGACTGATGTCGGTGGTTCGTGTTGTGCTCAACACGGATGCGGCGGCGTGCCGCCCGCAGGCCGAACGACCATGCGAGTGTGCTCAGGCGCATCCGTCGGCCGCCTGTCGTGCTCGAGCTGCTGTGGGAGGTATGGGGAACCGTGTCGATAGCCGACATCTCCGAAGACCGCCTTGGCGGACCGCGCGAAGCGGAACGGACGCCTCCCCATGATCTCCTCGCCGAGCAGAGCGCTCTGGGCGGGATGCTGCTCTCGAAGGACGCAGTGGCCGACGTCATCGAGACGCTGCGCGGGCCGGACTTCTACATCCCGAAGCACGAGCTGATCTTCGAGGCGATCCTCACGCTCTACTCGCACGGCGAGCCGACCGACGTCGTCGCCGTGACCGACGAGCTCATCAAGACAGGCGAGCTGCAGCGTGCCGGCGGCCCCGACTATCTGCACTCGCTCACGTCGATCGTGCCGACCGCGGCCAACGCCGGCTACTACGCGTCGATCGTCGCCGAGCGCGCGCTGCTCCGTCGCCTCGTCGAAGCAGGCACCCGCATCGTGCAGATGGGGTACGCCGGCCAGGGGGATGCGCTCGAGCTCGTCAACAACGCGCAGGCCGAGATCTACTCGGTCGGCTCGGCACAGGAGTCCGAGGACTACGTCCCGCTGACCGTCGCCGTCGACGCGGCGGTCGACGAGATCGAGGCGGCCCGCGGTCGTGACGGTCAGATGACGGGCATCCCCACCGGGTTCGCTCAGCTCGATCAGCTCACGAACGGACTGCACCCCGGACAGCTCATCATCATCGCGGCGCGACCCGCGCTCGGCAAGTCGACGCTCGCGCTCGACCTTGCCCGGGCGGCCGCGATCAAGCACGACATGCCCACGATCTTCTTCTCGCTCGAGATGGGCCGCAGCGAGATCGCGATGCGCCTCATGAGCGCCGAGGGCGCGGTTCCGCTGCAGGCGATGCGCAAGGGCACGCTCGACTCGCGCGACTGGACGACGATCGCCGCGACGCGCGGCCGCATCAACGATGCGCCGCTGTACATCGACGACTCGCCCAACATGACGCTCGTCGAGATCCGCGCGAAATGCCGCCGCCTGAAGCAGCGCGTCGGACTCAAGATGGTGGTCATCGACTACCTGCAGCTCATGACCTCGGGCAAGCGCGTCGAGTCGCGTCAGCAGGAGGTCTCGGAGTTCTCGCGTGCGCTCAAGCTGCTCGCCAAGGAGCTGGGGGTGCCGGTCATCGCGCTGTCGCAGCTGAACCGTGGCCCGGAGCAGCGCGCAGACAAGAAGCCGGCGCTCTCCGACCTGCGCGAGTCGGGCTCGATCGAGCAGGACGCCGACATGGTGATCCTGCTGCACCGCGAGGCCGCCTACGAGAAGGAGAACCCGCGCGCCGGCGAGGCCGACCTGATCGTGGCGAAGCACCGCAACGGCCCGACCGACACCGTGACCGTCGCCTTCCAGGGTCACTTCTCGCGGTTCGCCGACATGGCGGTGGGGGACTTCGGGTAAGTGGCAAGGTGAGCCCCGGCCGGAGAATCCCCGTCCGGCCGTCAATGAGGAGGTCGTCGATGACGCAGTACACCCTCGAGTTGCCGGAGGTCGATCTCGTCTACGACGTCCACGGGCCGCTGCCGACGGCCGACGACAGGCCGCCGCTGGTCATGATCGGGCAGCCGATGGACGCGAGCGGCTTCGACGCCCAGGTGAAGCTGTTCCACGATCGCACCGTCGTCACCTACGACCCTCGGGGCCTCGGCCGGAGCAAGCGGAAAGACGGCGGGGTCACGAACGAGCCGGAAGTCCAGGCCGAGGACGTCCACGCGATCATCGAGGCGCTCGGCGTCGGTCCGGTGCAGATGTTCGCCAGCAGCGGTGGCGCGGTGACCGCGCTGGCGTTGGTGACGGCGCATCCGGATGACGTCTCGACACTGGTCGCGCACGAACCGCCTATCGACTGTGTCCTGCCGGATGCCGACGCTGTCCAGCGCGCTCGAGAGGCCTACACCCGGGTTTACGAGGAGAAGGGCTGGGGTGCGGGGATGGCCGCGTTCATCGCGATGACGTCGTGGGAGGGCGAGGTCACCGACGAGCATCTGGCGCAGTCGGTGCCCGACCCGGCCGCATTCGGGCTGCCGGCCGAGGACGACGGCTCGCGCGACGATCCGCTGCTGTCCGACCGCTCGTGGGCGGTGACACACTATCGGCCGGATGTGGAGGCGCTGAAAGCGGTGCCGACGCGGATCGTGGTCGCAGTCGGCGAGGAGTCGATGAAGGTGTACACCGGCCGAACCGCGCTCGCGTTGGCCGAGCAGCTCGACCAGGAGGCGACGGTGTTCCCGAGCCATCACGGCGGCTTCATGGGCGGCGAGTTCGGGTACGCCGGGCAACCCGAGGCCTTCGCCGCCAGGCTTCGCGAGGTGCTCGACACGGCGTGAGCCTGGTCCGCCGTCGCGAGTTCGGCTCAGACGGCGCCCGCGACCTTTCACGATGCCGTGGGCGATCGCCAGACCCAGGCCGGACCCGCCGGCCCAGCACGACGGCACCGCCCAGCGAGACGACGGTCGCGCTGATCGAGATCGCGATGGCCATCAGCGCCGGGCCGTGGGTGGGCGCCGGTCTCGCTGTCGCCGCCGTCGACGCGTTCGGTCGCAGCGCCGACGACGACTCCCGCACGCGTCGGACCGTCGCCGCGCTCGCTCTGGTGGGGCGCGCGATGTGCGTCGCCGCGACGATCTCGCAGATGAGCCGCGCCGAGGTGGAGCGCATCTGGCTGCCCTTCGTCCCCTGGCTGCTGCTCGGCGTCGCGCTGCTGTCCGAGCGCTGGCGGCGAGCCGGCCTCATCGTTCAGGTCGCGTTCGCAGTCATCGTGCAGACGTTCCTGTACACGCGGTGGTAGCTCGAGGGCGCAGGGCGGCTGAGTCGTCCCGCCGAGATCGCACGAATCACCGCGCGCGTCGGGGCACGGCGGTGAAACGCGCGATCTCGACGTGTCGCGGGCGGGGAGGCGGGCCATCCGCAGCCGGTATCGTCGGCGTTCTAGCCCCCGAGCGCAGAGGAGCGACCGCGTGAGCGACTACCAAGTGACCCAGATCGGAGCACTCGACCAATGGCGCGGCCACTTCGGCGGGTTCGTCGAGTCGCGGTCGCGCGACGGGCGCCGCGTCGTCGATCACGAGCTCACGATGCAGTACATCGGGCTCACCGCGAACGCGCTCGTCCCGGGTGAAGAGGCGGGGTACTGGCACAAGCACGATCGCATCGAGGAGCTCTACGTGTTCCTCGAAGGCCTCGGGCAGATGGGCCTCGACGACGTCGTCGTCGACGTGGAGCCGGGCTCGGTCGTGCGCGTCGGGCAGGGGGTGTGGCGCACGTGGCGGGCGCGGCCCGACAGCCCGGGCGAGCTGCGGTGGCTGTGCATCCGCGCCGGCGGCGAGGAGCTGCCGCACCTGCCGAACGACAGCTCGCGCGATCCCGAGCGCCCGATGCCCTGGGTCAACTGAATCGCCGCCGGAGCGAGATCGCACGACTCAGTCGTCGTCGCCGCCACCACCGCGACCGCGGCCGGGACCGGAGTTGTCCTCGTCCTCGGGCGGCGGACCGCCGGGTCCGCCCGGGCCATCGTCGTCCGCGGGCGGCGGCGGGGCGGGGCGACGCAGGTACTCGGCGGGAGGCGCCGGGAAGCCGCCGCCGGGGTAGAGCTGGTTCGCGACGGCCTGGATGTCGCGCGCGAGCGGCAGCCGGATCGTGGAGAGCTGGCGTCCGTTGTGCCACGCGCGGAAGACGTCGCCGAACCCGACGGCGTTTCCGACCCACACCCCCGTGGTCACGCGCGTGCTCGACTCGACGAGCCACGTCTGGATCTGCTCGTGCGTGCCCGTCTTGCCGATCATGGGCGTGCCGTCGTTCGGGTTGCCGCCGGATCCGGTGCCGCCGGGGCGCACCACACCCTGCAGCGCGAAGGCGGTGGCGGCGGCGACCTCCGGGCTGATGGCCTGTGAGCACCGGTTGCCGGGGACGGGGATGTTCTGGCCGTCGGCGTCCACCACCCGCTCGATCGAGCGGGGGATGCAGTAGACGCCGTTGTTCGCGACCGTCGCATAGGCGGCGGCCAGCGCGACGGGCGCGATGTTCTCGGTGCCGATGATCGCCGCCGCGCCCTTGAGGTCGATGGGATCGCCCGTGCCGCGGGTCACGCCCATGCGCGCCGCGACGGTCTCGATGTCGCACAGGTCGAGCTGCTCCGCCATGCCGAGGTAGCCGCTGTTGAGCGACTGCGCCGTGAACTGCATCGGAGTCCCCGTGTAGCCGCGGACGCCGCCGAAGTTGCGGACGACGTGGTTCTCGAGGTTGACCCACGTGCCGTCGCAGCGGTCCTGCAGGCGTCGGATCGCGCGCACGTTGCCGTTCACGCTCTGGAACAGCGACTTCCCCTTCTCGAGCCAGTCGACGAGGGTGAAGAGCTTGAACGTCGACCCGGTGGGGAACCCGTCCGACGCACCGTGGACAGCGTCCCCGGCATAGACGAGGGAGGTGAACGCGGGGTCGGAGGCGGCGACGTCGCGGTCCTCGGTGAACCGGTTGTTCTGGCTGATCGCGAGGATCCGTCCGGTGCTCACCTCGATGCTGACGGATGCCGCACCGAAGTTCATGCCCGGGAGCGTCACGGGCGCGTACCGCCACATCGCATCCTGCGACGCGCCCTGCAGCCGCAGGTCGATCGTCGTGTAGATGCTCAGGCCGTCGCGGGTGAGCGACTGCTGACGATCCTCAGCCGTCTCGCCGAATGCCGCCGCGTAGTCCGGGTCGTAGCGGATGGTGTTCACGACGTACTGGCAGAAGAACGGCGCGGACGATGACACGCATCCCGTGCGCGGCGGCTGGATCGCGGGCGTGATCGGCTCGAGCGCGGCGGCGACGTACTGGTCGTACGTGATGCGCCCCTCTTCCCGCATCCGGTCGAGCACATAGAGCTGCCGCCCCTTGGTCGCGCTGTAGGGGTCGCCTGCGGCGAGGTACTGCTCCTGGTTGATCACGCCCCCGGCCAGCAGCGAGTCGAGGCCCGCGAGCGTGCCGCGGCCGACGTCTTCGATCGACCCGTCCGCCGCCTTGTTGAAGCGGGTGCCGTCCTCGCCGAAGATCGACCCCTCGGGGCGGTCGATGCGGTACGTGTTGGGGTTCTGCACGATGCCCGCCAGCGCCGCGGCCTGGCCGAGCGTGAGCTTCGCCGCGGACGTGCTGAAGTAGTAGCGCGCGGCGGCCTCGATGCCGTACGTCCGTCCACCGAAGTTCGCGATGTTCAGGTAGCCGAGAAGGATGTCGGTCTTGGAATACTCGCGTTCGACCTGGATCGCATAGCGGATCTCCTGGAGCTTGCGGTGGTATCCGTCGATGCCGCTCGCCTCGGTCGCGTCGAGCCAGCAGTTCAGCAGGACTTCTTCGCGCGGGATGACCTTGTCGGTCCCGTCCTCGTTCTTGACGGGCTCACCGTTCTCATCGAGGACGGGCTCGGACTTCGCGTCGCGCTCGCAGCGCTGGACGAGCACGTTCTTGACGTACTGCTGGCTGATCGAGGAGCCGCCCTGGATCTGGCTGCCTTGCGCGTTGCGGATGAACGCCCGCGTCGTGCCGATGATGTCGACCCCGCCGTGCTGGTAGAAACGCGGATCCTCCGACGCCAGGATGGCGTCGTACACCACGGGCGCGACCTGGTTGAACTCGACCGGAACGCGGTTCTGGTCGTAGAACTTCGTCAGCTCGACGTCCTTGCCGGTGTCGGGATCGCGGGCGTAGATCGTCGTCGGCAGCATCAGCCGATCGATCTCGAGGTAGCTCGGCAGGCCGTCGAAGAGCGTCGCCGCCGAGTTCGCGGCATGTCCGGCGATGGCGATCGCGGGTGCGAGGGGAGCGACGACCAGCAACCCCGCGATGACACTCAGAACCGCGAGCCCGGCGAGACCGCCGAGCACCCCGGCGATCGTGCGCCTGTAGGGCGGAAGCCCCACCTGCGGAGAAACCTCTTTGATCGGCTTCACGACGGCATCCAATGTGCGGTTGGTGACAGCATCTCAGACCCCTCCCGTTTGTGCGACGGGTTGTTATCGGACCGAGAATATGGTTCGCGAGATTGCACGAATCACAACCGTCGCAGCCTCAAGCCTGCAACTCACGCAATCCCGGCGCTCCGCGAGGGTGAGGAGCGGCGCGCTACGCGACGAGATGCTCCTCTACGAACGCATGCACGCGCTCCGCGGTGGCACTCCTCGGCTCCTCGTCGGTGCGGATCAGCAGCGTCGGCAGGTCGAGCTTCGAGAGCAGCTCGAGCTCGAGCTCGCGGCGCATCCGCATGAACTCGACGTAGCCGTCGAAGCCTTCCAGCCCTCGTCGCAGGCCGTAGCCCTGCTGCGTGTGGTACGGGATCACGAGGTCGAGCCACCAGTCAGGACGCTCGGATGCCACGGCCCGCAGCACCGGCTCGGGATCGCCCGCGTCCAGGTAGACCAGCATCGGATTGTGACCGCGGATCGCTGCGGCCAGGCCCTGCACGTGCGCCGTGAGGGCGTCGACCGGCTGGTCGAACCGGGCGATGAAGGCGCACACGGGGTTCTGGATGAAGACGCACTCCCAGACCTCTATGCCGGGTTGCGGCATCCGCGAACCGTATCGCCGCCAGCTCTCGGACAGCACCCGTGCGTGCAGCTGCGGCGAGACGTCGCCGTCGTACGCGTCCCGCCCGCGGATCGTCTCGGCGAGCGCGGGCGGCAGGTCGAGCTTGTCGGTGTGGCGGATGAGCCACATGCCGGGATAGTGCTCGGCTCGCGCGTCCAGCCGATGCCACGACTGCGGGTCCTCGTCGCGGATGCGGGTGTACTCGCCGTCGGACAGGAGCGAGACGTGCTCGAAATCGACGGGGTGATCGGCGCGCCCCTCGGGCCAGTGATGGGCGGTGGCGCCGTTCGCGGTGAGCCACTTCGCCAGGTCGTCGGCGGTGGTGGACTTGCCCGAACCGGGTAGGCCCTCGACCATCACGACGCCGCGGGCGCGGCCGAGTCCGTTCACCCGTCAAGCGTAGGCGCTCTGCCCCGATCGAGATCGCACGAATGACCACGACCCGAAGATCTCGGCGGTGATCCGTGCGATCTCGACGGGCCCGGACGGACAGGCGTCTCGGCAGGCTCGGGCTAGCGTGGCGAGCGGAGGGCGCCCTGGACCCGCCGGATGTGCGCCCCGAGGTCGCCCGACGCGAGAAGCCCCGAGCCGAGTGGGCCGGAGGAGTCCTCACCGACTGGCGGCAATCGTCCAAGAGCGGATGCCGCTTCCGCACTCATCCGCTCGAGCTGCCATTCGAGCTCGGCGCTCGCGGCGTGTGCGTCCTGTCCATCCTCTGCCGTCAGGGCGACCGCCTTCGCGGCGTAGGCGGCCGCGCCGAGAGCGTGCGCGCCCATGTGCGCCACTCCCGCCGCCTGAGCGGCGGCGCGAGCGGCTGCCGCCCCCGCCGGAGACGTCGCGGAATGGGCGGCCCGACCGGCGACGAACCTGCGGCGGATCTGTTCGGCCGCGCTGAGCTCGCCACGTGAGAAGGCCCGTGCTCGCGCGATCGCGTCGCGAGCACGGTCGTCGTCGGGCGCCTCCGCCTCGAACAGCGGCAGCACGCGCTCGGCGCAGTCCGCTGCCCACGCGGCGACGAGACGGCGATCCTCCTCGCTGAGCGATTGAGGCGACAGGTCCGATGGCACGTGAGCACTCTCGCACATCGCGCCGCCGGCGCCGCCGAGTCGCACGCCGGGAGTAGCCTCGGCACGGTACCCCAGCGAGGAGGCATCCCTGATGCGCACGGTGACGTTCTCGATGACGATGTCGCTCGACGGCTTCATCGTCGATCCCGACGGCGGCATCGACTGGTCGGCGCCCGACGACGAGATCTTCCGCTCCCATATCGAAGAGATCCGCAGCGTCGACGTGCACTTCCTGGGGCGCAAGCTCTACGAGACGATGCTCTATTGGGAGGACCCCGACGCGGCGCAGTCCTTCAGCGAGGACGAGCGGGAGTGGGCGTCGCTGTGGAACCCGCTGCCGAAAGTCGTGTTCTCCCACACCCTCACCGAGGTGCGGGGCAGTGCGCGGCTCGCGACGGGCAGCATCGCCGACGAGATCCAGCGCCTGCGCGCCGAGCCGGGCGACGGCGAGATCGCGATCGGCGGCGCGACGCTCGCCGCCGCGGCGGCCGACGCCGACCTCATCGACGAGTACCGCGTGCGCATCTACCCCGTGCTGCTCGGCGGCGGCATCCCCTTCTTCTCGCGCAACGAGAAGAAGGTCGACCTCGAACTGCTCGAGACGCGCGTCTTCGGCAACGGCGTCGTCTACCTGCGCCATCGCGTGGTCCGCTGACGGCGGCGCGGGGCCGGATGCTCCACACAACCCCTTTCGCGGCATCCGATGCCGACCGTGGTCGAGGGCCGACGGCGCGGTCCTCTCGCCGCCGTCCGCCGCGGATCCGGTCAGCGGATCTCGATGCTCCCGACGTCCGCCGTGCGCCCGCCGACCTCGACGAGCCGGCCGTCGTCGACCACTCGCGTGAACAGCTGGGATCCGTGGCCCTGAGTGATCTCGAGGTCGCGGCCGAGCATTCCCGCGAGGCGGATCGCCGCGGCGCCGGTCGCCTCGTCCTCGGGGATGCCGATCGCGGGCCCGAACATGCGCGCACGGAGGTGGCCCGCCCGCTCGTCGATCCACGCCCACACGTAGTAGATCCCGCCGCCGTACGCGGCCGGGTCGACAGCTTCGACATCCCGCGGCGACTCGAGCTGCTCGAAGTCGAACACCGGCCCCCACTCCGGCGCGGCCGTGACGAAGACGAGATCGCCCTCGGCGCGCACGCGCACCGTTCCCGCAGGCACGACGATCGTGCGGATGTCGTCGCCGCTCCCGCGCAGCCACGCGGCGAGTCCGACGGTCGGATGCCCCGCGAAGGCGAGCTCGCGCGTGGGCGTGAAGATCCGCGCGCGGCACTCGCCGTCGGCGAAGTCGTCGATGAAGATCGTCTCGCTGAATCCGAGGTCGCTCGCGATCTGCTGCTCCTGGCCGCGGGTCGAATCGGATGACCAGATGATCCCGAGCGGATTGCCATGCTGCCCGCGGGAGTCGACGAACACATTCACGACATCGGCGAAGAGGCCCACGCTTGGGGATTCTCGCAGGGCGCGGCGGCGAGTGCGAGTCACTTGACGCGCGGGGTCGCGGATGCCCCGGCCGGCGTCTAGCGCATCTCGCGTCCCGCGTCGACCCCCCTGGCGGCATCCGAAGCGGTTCTTATCGTTGACCTACTTCCGGGAACGGCCCGGATCTGTCAGGAGGGAGCCGACATGGGTCTTGACGACAAGATTCAGAATGCCGCCCAGGACGCCGCCGGCAAGGCGAAGGAAGCTGTCGGAAAGGGCACCGACGACGAGCGCCTCGAGGCTGAGGGTCAGGCCGACCAGACGAAGGCCAACCTGAAGAAGGCCGGCGAGAACGTCAAGGACGCCTTCAAGTAGATCTAGGCACCGAAGCGCCCCCGCCCCGCGGGCGGGGGCGCTTCTCGTCGTCCACCCCCCGCCCGGCCGCCAAGCGCAGTACCGTGAGGCCATGCGTGAGCGCGACCTCGACGTGCACGACGTACTGCAGGTTGCCGAGACGGGCAACCTGCCGGCGGGAGGACGCATCGACGAGCTGCTCGCCGCGGCGCACGCGCGAGCGCTCGGTCACCACGAGGGCGCCGTCGCCGACTACATCCCGATCCTCGCGGGCGTCGATCCCGAGCTCTTCGGTGTGAGCGTCGTCGGCGTCGACGGGGTCGCGCACGACATCGGCGACTCGGGGGTGCGCTTCTCGATCCAATCAATCTCGAAGGCGTTCGTCTACGCGCTGCTGTGCGAAGCGCTCGGACACGAAGAGGTCTTCGACATCGTCGGCGTGAACAACACCGGGTCCGCCTTCAACTCCATCGTCGCGATCGAGCTCAACGAGGGGCATCCGGGCAACCCGATGGTGAACGCGGGCGCGATCGCGACGACCGCTCTCATGCCGGGCGACACCGCAGAGGAGAAGTGGGCCGGCATCGCGTCGGGACTGTCGCGGTTCGCCGGGCGCCGGCTCGAGGTCGACGAAGAGGTGTACCGCTCCGAGTCAGAGACCAACCACCGCAATCGCGCGATCGCGCAGCTGCTCGGGAGCTACGGGCGCATCCGGTTCGATCCGTCCGCGGTCGTCGACGTGTACACGCGGCAGTGCGCGCTGCTCGTCGACGCCCACGACCTCGCGGTCATGGCGGCGACGCTCGCCGACGGCGGCGTCAACCCGGAGACCCGTGAGCGCGTCGTGTCGGCCGAGGTATGCCGCGACACGCTCGCGGTGCTCGCTTCGAGCGGACTGTACGAGCGCTCCGGCGAGTGGCTGTTCGAGATCGGGCTGCCCGGCAAGTCCGGCGTCGCGGGCGGGCTGGTCACCGTCGCGCCGGGCAAGGTCGGGATCGGCGCCTTCGCACCGCGGCTCGACGAAGCCGGCAACAGTGTGCGCGGGCAGATCGCGACGGCGTACCTGTCGCGCGCGCTCGGGCTCAACATCTTCGCGTCGGCCGCCCGCCCGGCCCCGCCGCAGCCCGAGACGACAGCCGCCTCGGCGCATCCGACAGGAGCACGCGCGTGACCGCAGACCCGGCCTCGACCGAGACCGCCCGCCGCTCATGGATGCCGATGGCAGGGCTCTTCCTCGCGCAGATGCTCATGTCGTACAACGTGGCCGCGCTGCCGGTGTCGCTCGGCGGGATCGTCGAGACGCTCGGCGTGCCTCCGACGGTCGTGAGCACCGCCATCGTCACGTACGGCATCTTCGTCGCCGCGCTGGTCATGGTCGGGGCCAAGATCGGCCAGCGCGTCGGCTGGGTGATCATGTTCCGCACCGTGGTCGCCGTGTTCGGGGCATCCGCGGTGATGATGATCCTCGCGCCGTCCGCGATCTGGATCATCGTCGCGCAGGCGCTGGCCGGGGCATCCGCCGCCATCATCGTGCCGTCGCTCGTCGCGCTCATCGCCGAGAACTATCGCGGGCGCCAGCAGGAGACCGCGATCGGGTCGCTCGGATCCGCACGCGCCCTCGCCGGAGTGACGGCGTTCCTGCTCGGCGGAACTCTCGCGACGCTTGTCGGATGGCGCCCCGTCTTCATCGTGGTGCTCGTGTTCGCGGTCGCGGCCTTCGCGCTGAGCTTCACGCTGCTCGACGTGCCGGGAAACCGCGACGTCACGATCGACTACGTCGGCGCCGTGCTCATCGGCCTCGGCATCGTGTCGCTCACGGTCGGCGTCAACAACCTCAACACGTGGGGTCTGTTCGCCGCCCGCCTCGACGCCCCGTTCGACATCCTCGGGCTCTCACCCGCGCCCGTGCTGATGGTGGTCGGGATCGTGCTGGTCCCGCTGTTCTTCTTCTGGACCCGGCGGTCCGCCGCGAAGGGCCGCGTGCAGCTGGTGAGTCTCTCGATCTTCGGATCGACGCAGGAGCGCGCCGCGATCTACGCGATGTTCATCGTGGTGGCGCTGGAGGCGGCGCTGAACTTCTCGATCCCGCTCTACATCCAGATCGTGCAGGGCAGGACGCCGTTCGACACGTCGCTGGCGATGCTGCCGTTCAACCTGACGGTCTTCTTCACAGCCATCATCGTCGTGCGGTTCTACCGGCGCTTCACCCCGCGCGCGATCGGCATGTTCTCGTTCGGGCTGACCACGGTCGCGCTCGTGTGGCTCGCGCTCGTCGTGACGAACAACTGGGAGACACTGCCCACGATCCTCGGGCTCTTCGTCTTCGGCGTCGGTCAGGGCGCGCTCGTGACGCTCGTGTTCAACGTGCTCGTCACCGCGTCGCCGAAGGAGCTCGCCGGCGACGTCGGCTCGGTGCGCGGCACGACGCAGAACCTCGCGTCGGCGGTCGGCACCGCGGTTGCCGGCGCCCTGCTCGTCGGGCTTCTGAGCGTCAACGTCTTCTCGGCCGTCGCCGCGCACCCCGAGCTCCCGGACGAGCTCGTCTCACAGGTCGACCTCGACCGCACGAACTTCGTGAGCAACGACCGCCTGCGCGAGATCCTCGAAGAGACGGATGCGTCACCGAGCCAGGTGGAGGCGGCCGTCGAGGCGAACGAGTCCGCGCGCCTCGGGGCGCTCAAGGTCGGTCTGCTCATCCTCGCCGGCGTCAGCGCGATCGCGATCGTGCCCGCGAGCCGCCTGCCGGGGTTCAAGCCCGGAGACATCCCCGAATCGGTCGCGACCGGCGAGGCGGCGCTCGCCGAGGCATCCGACGTCACTGATCTCGACGGCCGCTGACGAGCTCGTCGTCGCTCTCGCGCTCCGACCCGCCCTCCGTCTCGCGCAGACGCCGGCCGTCCGCGATCTCCTCCTCGCGCTTCTTCTGGCGCTTCTCGCTGACACGCGTGTCGCGCGGCGGGAGCTGGATCGCCTCCTCGGCCTCGATGCCGGCCTGCAGCTGCCGACCGCGCTCGACCTCGGCGTCGAGCTCCGCGCCGAACAGCAGGGCGAGGTTCGAGATCCACACCCACAGCAGGAAGACGATGACACCGCCGATGACGCCGTAGGTCGCCTGGTAGCTCGAGAAGTTGAGCACGTAGAAGCCGAAGCCGACGGATGCCGCGGCCCACGTCACGAGCGCGACGAGCGCGCCGAGGCTCATCCAGCGGAACTTCGGCTGCTTCACGTTCGGAGTGGCGTAGTAGAGGATCGCGACGATCGCGACGGCGAGGAACGCCACGATGATCCACTTCGCGACGTCCCAGACCGCGACGGCGACGTCGCTCAGACCGAGCGCGGAGCCGACCTGCTCGGCGACCGGTCCCGAGAGGGCGACGAGCGCGGCGGCGATGACGGCGGCGACGATGCCGATGACCGTGATGCCGAGCATCGCGGGCCGGAGCTTCCAGAAGGGGCGGCCCTCGTCGATCTCGTACACGCGGTTCATCGCGCGCGAGAATGCGGTGACATAGCCGGAGGCGGACCACAGCGCGCCCACGATTCCGACGACGAAGGCGAGACCGGCCGAGGGCGACCGCGCGAGGTTCGAGAGCGGCTCCTCGATGATCGCGAGGGAGTCGGGCGGCAGCATCCCGGCGAGGAAGTCGAGCATCGCCTGAACCGTCGTCTCGGGATCCGAGAACAGGCCGATGATCGAGACGATCGCGAGCAGCGCCGGGAACACCGCCAGCACGGCGTAGTACGTGAGCGCGGCCGCGAGATCGGTCGCCTGGTCGTCGAGGAACTCACGGTACGTCTTCTTGAGGATGTAGCCCCACGAGCGCTTCTTCACGTCGGTGGGGCTGTCTGGCTTGCGGGGATCCTCCGGATGCGGCGCGCGCTCCTGCTTGCGGTCGGCGGGCTCCTCGTGTCGCGGCTCGCTCATCGCGCCGCCCCCGTTCGAGGCCGGTTCTCGGTCATGGTGGATCCTCCGTGTGCGGGAACAGGCACGATAGGACGAGGCGTGCGATCGTGCGCAGGGGCTTGACAGCCCGGCGCCTCCCCACTCGGCTTCCCGGCCACGGGCGGCGGCGGGCGTGGCGCCGGGTCCAGCTGCGAACGAAGGAAGCGAGACGGAATGAAGGCGACGTTCATGTACGGCCCGGGAGATGTGCGGGTCGAGACGGTCCCAGACCCCGTCCTCCGCGAGCCGACCGACGCGATCGTGCGGACGGTGCTCGCGTGCGTGTGCGGGTCGGACCTGCATCCGTATCACTCTCTGCCGCCCCGCACCTCCGGACGGCCGATGGGCCACGAGATGATCGGGGTCGTCGAAGAGGTCGGCGCCGACGTGCGCACGCTGTCTCCGGGCGACTTCGTCATCGCGACCTTCGCGTACCAGGACAACACGTGCGTCTTCTGCCGCGAGGGGTTCCAGACGTCGTGCGTGCACGGCGGCTTCTACGGCTCCCCGGACGTCGGCGGGCTGCAGGCCGAGCTCGCGCGCATCCCGCTCGCCGACGGCAGTCTGGTGAAGGTTCCGGATGCGGACCCCGCCGCCCTCGAGGAGCGCACGCTGGCCTCGCTGCTGACACTCTCCGACGTCTACCTCACCGGGTATCACGCGGCGCACATGGGCCGCGTCGCGCCTGGACGGACCGTGACCGTGGTCGGCGACGGCGCCGTGGGCCTCTCGGCCGTGCTCGCGTCGAGGCAGCTCGGCGCGGAGCGCGTCATCCTCATGGGCCGCCACAAGGACCGCACGGATCTCGGCGTCGAGTTCGGCGCGACAGAAGTCGTGGCCGAGCGCGGCGACGACGGAATCGCGCGCGTGATGGAGCTCACGGGCGGCGAGGGCTCGCACGTCGTGATCGAGGCGGTCGGGCTCATGCCCGCCCTCGAGCAGTCGATGGGGATCGTGCGCCCGGGCGGGATCATCAGCCGGGTCGGTGTGCCGCAGTACGACCAGGCGCCCGTCGGGCGGGCGCTCTTCTACAAGAACGCGACGCTCACCGGCGGGCCGGCTCCCGTGCGCGCCTACATCGAGGAGGCGCTCCCGCACGTGCTCGCCGGATCGATCGACCCGGGCCGGGTGTTCGACCGCACGCTGGGGCTCGACGAGATCGCGCGCGCCTACGCCGAGATGGACGCACGCGAGGCCCTCAAGGTGCTCATCGCCCCTTAGTGTCCTTGGTATGACCACTCCGTTCGCCGAGCTGACCGAGATGCCGGACCCGGTCTACGTCATGGTGGGCGACGGCTATCGCATCGCGACCTACTCGTGGGGCGACGACAGCGCCCCGACGGTCGTCGTGGTGCACGGCTTCGCATCGAACACGCGCGACAACTGGGTCAGCACCGGGTGGGTCCGCGACCTCCGGCGCACCGGGTATCGCGTGCTCGCACTCGACCAACGAGGACACGGCAGCAGCGACAAGCCGCACGAGCCCCACCAGTACGACCTGCGCCTGCTCGCGAGCGATGTCGAGGCCGTGCTCGACACATACCTCGTCGACACTGCGAGCTACGTCGGGTACTCGCTCGGCGCGCGCGTCGGGTGGGAGGTCACCCAGGACTTCGCCGGACGCATCGAACGTGCGGTGCTGGGCGGCGTGCCCGACGGCATCCCGCTCGCACGCCTCGACATCCCGCAGGCGCGGTCGTACATCGAAGACGGAACACCGGTGACGGATGCCTCGACCCAGAACTACATCCGCCTGACCGAGCGCGTCCGCGGCAACGACCTGCGCGCGCTCCTCGCGATCGCGGAGGGCATGCGCATGTCGGGCACCGTCGACCCCGACCCGTCGCGCGCGCCTGCGCAGCCGATCCTCTTCGCGACCGGCTCGCTCGACGCGATCATCGAGGGATCGCGCGCGCTCGCGGCGGCGTGCCCGCAGGGGAGGTTCGTCGAGATCCCCGGCCGGCACCACTTCAACGCCCCCGGTTCGCGCGCCTTCCGCGAGGCGGCGATCGAGTTCCTCGGCGAGACGTGACGGCGGCGAATCCGTAGTCTCGGCGTATGCCTGTCACGACGCGCCGCCTGCAGGACCTGACGATCGAGGACCACACGATCACCGTTCCCCTGGTGTGGGGCGACCCGGACGACGGGCGCACGATCGACGTGCACGCCGCGGTCGTCGCGCGCGACGGCGGCGAGAGCCTGCCGTATCTCGTGTTCCTCCAGGGCGGTCCCGGCCACGAGTCGCCGCGGGCGTTCCACTCGCCGTCCGCGCCGAACTGGCTCGACGCCGCGCTCGAGCAGTACCGCGTCGTGCTGCTCGACCAGCGTGGCACCGGCCGCTCGACTCCGGTCGGCGACGCCGACCTCGAGCGCGGCACGGATGAGCTCGTCGAGCGCATCACGCACCTGCGCGCCGACGCGATCGTGCGGGACTGCGAGGCGATGCGCGAGCACCTCGCCGCCACGACGTGGAGCGTGCTCGGCCAATCGCTCGGCGGATTCACCACGCTCGCGTACCTGTCGACGGACGCCTCGTCGCTCCAGGACGTCTACATCACCGGCGGGCTGAGCGCGCTCGGGCGCCACCCCGACGAGATCTACTCCGCGACGTACGACAAGATGCGCACGGAGTCCGAGCGGTACTACCGCCGGTTCCCGGAGCACCGCGACGCGATGCGTCGACTCGCCGATCTCGCGGATGCCGGTGGCATCCGTCTCCCGTCCGGTGAGGTCCTGTCGGTGTCGCGCCTGCGCTCGGTCGGCATGCTGCTCGGCACGAACGACGGGTGGCAGTCGCTGTGGACGCTGCTCGAGCACGACCCCGGCACGAACGCGTTCCGGTACGACCTCGCCGCCGCGCTGCCGTTCAGCGCGCGCAACCCGCTGTACTACGTGTTCCACGAGTCGAGCTACGCCGACGGGTTCGCGACGCAGTGGTCGGCGGAGCGCACCGAGCCCGACGACTTCCGCGACGACCCGACCCTCCTCACGGGGGAGCACGTGCGGCGCGAGTGGCTCGACACGGTGCCCGGCCTGCAGCCGTGGCGCGACGTGACGCTCGCGCTCGCGGAAGTCGAGTGGCCTCGCCTCTACGACGCGGGCGCGATCGCGGCATCCGGCGCGCGCGGTGCGACCTCGATCTACGTCAACGACGCGTTCGTGCCGTTCGAGTTCGCGATCGAGACGTCCGGCCTGATCCCGGGGGTCCTCCCGTGGATCACGAGCGAGCACGAGCACAACGGCCTCCGCGCGGGGGACGTGCTCGAGCGGCTCATCGAGCTCGCCCACGGGCGCCGCGTGCGCTGACGCGTTCTCGATCCGGCCGATTCTAAAGAAGTATTGCGAAAGAAGACTTTAGTATTTAGTCTCGTCTCATGACGTCCGACGAGAAGCCGCAGAGCGAGCCGGGCGCCGAGCGCGGTGCGCACGAGCGCATCTCCGACCCCGCGCGCATCCGTGCCCTGGCCCACCCCCTCCGTCTCGCGCTGCTCGACTACCTCGGCGACGTCGACGAGGCGACGGCGACCGAGTGCGCCGAGGTGGTCGGCGAGTCGCCGGCGAGCTGCTCGTTCCACCTGCGGATCCTCGAGAAGTACGGGTACATCGAGCGCGCCGAGCGGCGCGGGCGCGAGAAGCCGTGGCGCGTGCGCACGAAGGACTTCGACCTGCGTCCCGACCCCGACGTGCCGGGCTCGCTCCTCGCCGTCCAGGCGGTCGCCGAGCTCGGCCTCGAGTCCGAGTTCCTGCGCGTGCGCGAGTACTTCTCGCGCGTGGAGCAGGAGGAGGACCGCTGGGTGCAGGCCTCGACGTTCACGCGGTCGGCGTTCTGGGCGACCGCCGAAGAGCTCGCGGAGTTCAGCCGCGAGGTGCAGAACCTCACCGACAGATTCGAAGGCCGCAGCGCCGACCCGTCCAAGCGGCCTCCGGGGGCGCGCCACGCGCGGTTCCTCGCGGTCGTCAACCCCGACCCGATCGCCAGCCCCGCCCCCGAGGAGCCCCGATGAGCACCGAGACATCCGAGACCGCCGACGCCGCGCCGCGCCGCAATCGCCTCCCCATCGCGTTCGAGGCGCCGGGCTTCGGTCGCCTGTCCACCGCGTGGGTCTTCACGAACCTCGGCGACAGCGCCCTCTACCTCATGGTCGCGGTGTGGGTGAAGCAGTTCACGGGATCCGACGTCGCCGCCGCGTTCGTCTTCGTGGCGCTCGGAGTCCCGGCGATCCTCGCCCCGTTCATCGGCATGATCGCCGACCGCGTCTCGCGCAAGCGCCTCCTCGTCGCGAACAACGTGGCCATGGCGCTCATCGTGCTGTCGCTGCTGCTCGTGGACGGCTCGAGCCAGCTCTGGCTCATCTACGTCGTGATCTTCCTCTACAGCGCGGGCGGATACGTGACCGCCGCCGCGCAGTCGGGCATCATTCGAGGGATGCTCCGCGACGACCAGCTCGCGAGCGGCAACGGCGTCCTCTCGACGATCGACAACGGCCTGCGACTGATCTCCCCGCTCATCGGAACCGCGCTCTACGTGGCGTTCGGCGCCCACGCCGTCGTGCTGCTCACCGCGTCGTGCTTCGCGGCGTGCGCCGTCGCCCTCATCGGCCTGCCGGTGGGCGACGCGGCTCCCGAGCACACCGAGTCCCGCGGATACGTCCGCGAGCTCGTCGCCGGCTTCGAGCACATCTTCCGGATCGTGCCGCTGCGCCGCCTGACATTCGCGATCGCGGTCGCGTTCGGCGCGACAGGGCTGATGAACGTCATCATCTTCCCGGCGCTGGACGCGATGAAGGCGGATGCCGCGGCCATCGGGTGGCTCGTGCCGCTGCAGGGCGTCGGGGCACTCGTCGGCGGCATCCTGTCGGCGACCCTCGTGACGAGGCTCGGCGAGGGACGCGCCGCCGCGCTCGGCCTCGTGATGCTCGCGCTCGGCTCGGCGCTCCTGCCGCTCGGCTCGCTGCCGATCGCCGCGTGCGGGATGGTCGTCGCCGGGTTCGGGATCCCGATCACCGTCGTCGGCTTCGCGACGATGCGCCAGCGGCTCACGCCGGACGCTCTGCAGGGTCGCACCGCGGCCGCCGCGAACGTGTCGATCAACGTCCCGCAGACGGCGGTGTCGATCGTGGGCGCCGGGCTCCTCGCGATCGCGGACTACCGCGTGCTCATCTGGGTGACGGTCGCCGCCGTGCTGCTCGGCGCGGTGCTCGCCGCGACCGCTCGAACGACCGCCTCGACTCGCTCGGACGAGGGCCTCGCGGGCGACGGTGCGACGGGCGAGGCGGTCGCGTAGGCCGTCTCAGCGCAGCGCGATGCGCGTGTGCGTCTGCTCGGCGCCGCCCTCCTTCTTGAGCGAGCGCAACAGCATGTCGAGGGCCGCCATGTCGGGCACGCGGATGTGGAGGTGGTAGTCGTACGGGCCCGTGACGTGCGCCGCATCCGTCACCGCGGAAAGCGCCCGCGCCCACTCGAGGAACTCCTCCGAGTCGCGATCGGCGCGCAGCCGCACGTCGATGAACGCCTCGATGGCGCCCGTCGCTCCCGCAGGAGCGTCGACCCCGAGCACCGCACGGTATCCGACGATCACCCCGGCGCGCTCGAGCCGGCGAACCCGGGCCGCCACGGCGTTCGTGCTGAGGCCGACCTCGCGTCCGATCCCACTGAAAGAAGCGCGTCCGTCCTCGACGAGAATCGCAAGAATCCGTTCATCGAGTTGGTCCATGTGGTGAATCTACCCGTGCGACCGAGGATCTTGCGGGGCGGGCTCGGCCCGGGGTGGATACTTCCGACATGAACCCTGTCACCGCGCTCGCCAGCGGAGCCCTCGCGGGCTTCGCGATCGCGGTGCCTGTCGGCGCGATCGGGGTGCTGCTCATCCAAGAGGGCATGCGGCGCGGCATCCGTCCAGGCCTTGCCGCTGCGGCCGGTGTCGCGAGCGTCGATGCGCTCTACTGTCTCATCGCCGTGGTCGCGGGTGCGGCGGTGGCGCCTCTCATCGCGCGCATCGAGCCGTGGCCCGCGGTCGTCGGGGGGATCGCGCTGGTCGGCATCGCGGCACTCGGGCTGAGGAAGGGCTTCTCGCGGCCGGCTCCTGCCAGTGGCGGCCCTCCGGTCGAGGGGTCGGCCCTCGGCGGCTATCCCCTGTTCTTCGGTCTCACGCTCATCAACCCGGCGACGGTCGTCTACTTCGTCGCGATCGCCACCGGGCTCGCCGACCTGCACGACGAGCCGTTCGCGGCGGCGCTGTTCGTCGTCGGCGCGGGCGTCGCATCCCTCGCGTGGCAGACGGTGCTCGTCGCGGCGGGCGCCCTCTTCGGGCGTCGTGCCACACCACGCGTGCAGCACCTCACGGTGGTCGTCGGATACGTGATCGTCGCGGGGTTCGGCGTCGCCCTGCTCGTGCGCGCGCTGGCCTAGGACGCGTTCGACTGCGACAACCCGCGGCGGGTGAGCGTCACGTGCACGACGCCGCTCGGCGACGACACCTGCTCGATGCCGTAGTCGGCCTCGAGGCCCTCGAGCCCGTCCCACACCCGCTCGCCGCGGCCGAGCACGATCGGCACGACCACGAAGTGGGCCCGGTCGACGACGCCGGCGGTGAGGAACTCGCGGATCATCGTCGCACCGCCGCCGAGGCGGACGTCGCGACCGCCGGCGGCCTCCTTCGCCATCGCGACCGCCTCTTCGGGCGTCGCATCGACGAAATGGAACACCGTGCCGCCCTCCATCTCCATGGCCGGGCGGGGGTAGTGGGTCAGCACGAACACGGGAGTGTGGAAGGGCGGGTTGGGGCCCCACCACCCGCGCCACTCGTCTTCTTCGCCGACCTTCGCCCACGGACCCGTCTCGGGCGTGAACTTGCGGCGGCCCATGATCTCGGCGCCGATGCCCAGCGTCTCGTGCCGCTCGGCGAACGCGTTGTCGATGCCGTCCGAGCCGCCCGGCTCACCCGACATCGCGTGCCAGAAGCGCGTCGCGAACATCCACTCATGAAGGCGTTCGCCGGCGTGCCCGAACGGCTCGTCGAAGCTCTGCGGTTCGCCCGTGCCGAAGCCGTCGAGCGAGATCGCAAAGTTCTGGACGCGAACGAGAGACATGCCATGCACCTCCGAAATGCGCGGATCGACACGCTCTTGGAACGCTAGACCCACTCGCCGACACGGCGACAGGGGCGGTTCGCGATTCAGGCGAACGACACGGATGCCGCGGCATCCGCCACCCGCCGCTCGGCGTCCTCGTCGGCGAGCTGCCGCGCGATCGAGGAGACCGCCTCGCGACCCGCGCGATTGGCGCCGACGGTCGACTGCGACGGACCGAAGCCGATGAGATGCACGCGCGGCTCGCGAAGAGGCTGCGTGCCCCGCATCGCGATGCCCCCGAGTTCGTTGCGCAGCCCGAGGGGATCGAGGTGCGAGAGCGACGCCTTGAAACCCGTCGCCCACAGGATCGCGTCGACCGGCGTGAACGATCCGTCGGCCTCGCGCACCCCGTGCGGCTCGATCGCCGTGAACATCGGACGGCGCTCGAGCGCCCCGCGTGCCTTCGCCGCGCGTGCGTACGGGGTCCACGGGAGGCCCGTGTAGCCCACCACGCTCCCCGTCGGTCGACCGGCTTCGACATCGGCGACGACCTTCGCGATCGTCTCGCGGCCGGTCGTCTCGGGCGTGAACTCGCCGTCGATGAAGGCGGGCTCGCGGCGGGTGTACCAGAACGTCGTCGCTCCTCGCGAGATCTCCTCGAGCTGCTGGATGGCCGAGATGCCTCCGCCGACGATCGCGACGCGCCGGCCCGCGAACTCGGCGGCTGAGCGGTACTCGCGCGTGTGCAGCTGGCGTCCGAGGAAGCTGTCCGTGCCGGGGTGGTCCGGCAGCACGGGGTTGTCCCACGTGCCCGTCGCGTTGACGACGAAGCGGGCGATCCAGATGCCGCCGTCCGTCTCGACGACGAGTTCGCCGGTCGGAGAGTCGTCCGCGCGGCGCACGGCGCTCACGTGCACGGGTCGCAGGATCGGCAGCGCGAGTTCGCGTTCGTACGCCGCGAAGTAGCGCGGCACCGCCTCGCGGCTCGGCTCGGGGTCGTCGACCGGGGGCTGACGGATGCCGGGAAGGTCGAAGATCCCGTTGACGGTCGCCATCGTGAGCGACGGCCAGCGGTGCTGCCACGCGCCACCCGGCGCCGGCGCGGCATCGAGGACGACGAAGGTTCGCGCGGCATCCGGCTCGTCGACGGCACTCGCGATTCCCCGACGCTGCAGGTGAAACGCGGCGGAGAGCCCCGCCTGCCCGCCGCCGATGACGACGACGGTCGCGCGGCGGAGTTCGGAGATCACGGCGGATGCAACAGCCGGCCGTCGCGGAACCTTCCGCGCGGCATCCGTCGCCCGTGGCCTAGCGTTGTCGTCATGACGCAGCTCATCGCCGGAGTCGAGACCGGAGGAACCAAGATCGTCGCGGCCGTGGCCCGCGTGGACGACCCCGGACGCATCATCGACGAGATCGAGATCCCGACCACGGCACCCGAGGAGGTCGGGGCGCGGCTGCGCGCATTCCTCGAGCGGCATGAGGGGATCACGCACGCAGGAATTGCCGCGTTCGGTCCCGTCGACATCGATCCGAACTCCCCGGGGTTCGGTTCGGTGACCGCCACTCCGAAGCCCGGATGGGCGGGCGCTCCGCTGGCCGATCTCGTGGGCGGACGCCCGCACACGATCGTCTCGGACGTCACGGGAGCGGCTCTCGGCGAGCACGCGCTGGGCGCGAGCAGCGGCATTCTCGATTCGGCATACATCACGATCGGCACCGGAGTGGGAGTCGGGGCACTCATCGGCGGACGTCCCTTCTCGGACACCGCGCACCCCGAGCTCGGGCACATCGCGATGCGGCGCCACCCCGACGACGACTTCGCGGGAGTGTGCCCTTTCCACGGCGGCGATTGCGTCGAGGGCCTTGCTGCAGGACCGGCGATCGCGAAGCGGTGGGGTCGCCCCACGCGAGAGCTCGGCGACCTCCTCGAACGCGCGGTCGAGACGGAGGCGCACTACCTCGGCCAGCTCATCGCCACCGTGACCTACGCGTACCGGCCGCAGCGGATCGTCATCGGAGGCGGGGCCATGAAGATCCCGGGACTTCTCGACGCGGTGCGCGAGGCGTCCGTGCGCGAGATCCGCGGGGCGCTGGGGGCGGAGCATCCGTCGAATCATCCCGACACCTACCTCGTGCCGCCGGGCCTCGGCGACCGCGCGGGGGTGATCGGGGCACTTCATCTCGCGGCCGCCCGCGCGGCGTGATTCGGCGTTCCGGGTACCTGTCGCCAGGTGAAGCCCGCCGCGCGAGAATGGGCGGATGGCTGAGTTCGGCGAAGTCGAGGTGAGCGCGCTCGCGATCAACGTCACGATCCCCGAAGAGCTGCGGTGGACGGACGCGCGCCGCGGGCAGAGGTTCGAGCTGCACACGCTCAACGTCCGGCTGATGCCCGACGGCACGCTCGCGGTCAAGGCGTACGGGAGGCCGCTCGAGGGCGGGCGGTCGGGCTACGTCCCGTTCCGGATGCCGGATCGCCCCGAGCTCGTCGCGCTCGTGGAGTCCGCCGCCGGTCGCGCCGCCGAGCGGTGGGCGGCCCACCGCGGGATCGGAGCCGCGCCGGCACCCGGTGGCTGAGCACGGAGCCTGGATCCCGCCCGCGCCCGCGCCGCCGCCGAGTGCACGACTTGGCGCCGAGTGCACGACATGTCGACGCGGCGAAGTCGTGCACTCGACGAGAAGCCGTGCACTCGGCGATCACCGGGCGAAGCAGCCCGGTCAGGGGCGGGTTCGCGCCGCGGCCTAGACTGGAGGGGTCCCCTTCACGTCGAGGAACATCCGTGAGCACATCCCCGCAGTCCCGCGCCTTCGAGGTCTGGCACGTCCAGCTCGCGCGCGCCATCTTCGCGGGGATCGCCGCGGTCATGATCACGTTCTCGCCCGATCACTCCGCCGACGTCGGCCTCGCCGTGTTCAGCGGCTTCGCGCTCGCGACGGGCATCGTCATGCTCGTATCGGCATGGCTCGTGTACCCCGTGCGGCGTCGCTGGCCGGCCGTCCTGCTCGGACTCGTGTCGGTCCTCGCGGGCATGGCCGGAGGACTCCCGCCGCTGCGTTCGACGATCCTCTTCTTCGTGCTCGTCATCGCGTGGGCGTTCACCGCCGGGCTCGTCGAGACGATCTCGGGCTGGCGCGCGCTGCGTGCGGCGAAGCGCGGCGAGGCGGCGCTGGGTCCGGCATCCGAGGCTCGCGACGCCGTCGTCGTCGGCGTGCTGACCCTCGCGCTCGCCGTTGCCCTCCCGCTCGTGCCGGTCGGGTTCTCGCTCGAATACACCGTGGCCGAAGCCGGCCAGACATTCACGCTGACGGGCATCATCCTCGCCGTCGGCATCTTCGGGGGATACGCCGCGATCGTCGCGGTGTACCTCGCGATCGCGGGCTTCTCGCCGCGCAAGCCGCAGCCCCAGCCGCAGCCTGCGCCGGCCGAGTCGCCCGCCACCCACGACGGAGGTTCCGCATGACCGACCGGCCGACTCGACGCGCCCTCATGAAGCCGCTGCAACTGCTCGGCCTCGCGCTGCTGGCCGCCGTCTTCGCCGGGGTCGTGACCCTCGTGTCGATGGGATTCTTCCAGAGCCGAACGCCCGATCAGCAGGGTCGCGCGCTCGTGTTCGCCGCCGTCGTCGCCGGCATCACGTTCATCGTGGCGCTCGTCGGCCTCGCGCTCATGCTCCTGGCGGTCGACCCCGCCGATGTGCAGAAGACGGTCGACCGCCCGGTGCTCGTCGAGAAGGACGAGCGCAAGGCCGCGCAGAAGCCGGACAAGCGGCCGAGCGACGAGCCGGATGCCCCAGCCCCCGACACCCGCGAGTCCTGACGCCGCGCGGGCGTCCGCGCCTCAGGCCTCGTCGACGAGCGACGCCGCGAGACCTGTGTAGGTCGCGGGCGTCAGCGCGAGGAGACGCTGCTTCGCGGCATCCGTGATGTCGAGTCCGTTGACGAACTCGGCCAGTTGCTCGGCGCCGACGCGGCGGCCGCGCGTGAGGTCCTTGAGAAGCGCGTAGGGATCGGTGATCGACGAGTGGCCCGCCGCGATCTCGGCGCGGACCACCGTCTGGATCGCCTCGGCCAGCACCTCCCAGTTCGCGTCGAGGTCGGCGCGCAGCACGTCCTCGGCGAGCGAGATCTCGCGCAGGCCGCGCTCGAGGTTGTCGAGCGCGAGCAGCGAGTGGCCGAACGCGACGCCGATGTTGCGCTGCGTCGTCGAGTCGGTGAGGTCGCGTTGCAGGCGGGACGTCACGAGCGTCGACGCGAGGGTCGTGAACAGCCCGCCCGAGATCTCGAGGTTCGCCTCGGCGTTCTCGAAGCGGATGGGGTTGATCTTGTGCGGCATCGTCGAGGACCCCGTCGCGCCGGCGACGGGGATCTGCGCGAAGTAACCGAGCGAGATGTACGTCCAGACGTCGGTCGCGAGGTTGTGCAGGATGCCGCCCGCGTGCCGCACGCGGTCGTACAGTTCGACCTGCCAGTCGTGCGACTCGATCTGCGTCGTGAGCGGGTTGAAGCCCAGGCCCAGCGACTCGATGAACTCGCGCGTGATGAGCGGCCAGTCGACCTTCGGGTCGGCCGCGACGTGCGCCGACCACGTGCCTGTCGCGCCCGAGAACTTCGCGAGGTAATCGGATGCCGCGACCTGCGCCGCGACGCGCTCGAGGCGCCACGCGAACACCGCGAGCTCCTTGCCCATCGTCGTGGGCGTCGCGGGCTGCCCGTGCGTGCGCGACAGCATCGCGGCGTCGCGGTGCTTCGCCGCGAGCGAATGCAGCGACCCGATCACCGTCCGCAGCTTCGGCAGCCACACGTCGGTGACGGCGCGCTTGACGATGAGCGCGTACGAGGTCGAGTTGATGTCCTCGCTCGTGCACGCGAAGTGGGTGAGCTCGGCGATCGCGTCGAGACCGAGCTTCGACAGGCGGTCGCGCACGAGGTACTCGACCGCCTTCACGTCGTGGCGCGTGACGGCCTCGCGCTCGGCGAGCCAGTCGATCTCCGCCTGCCCGAAGTCGAGGTAGAGCGCGCGCAGGCGCAGCTTCAGCTCCTCGGAGAGCGGCGTCGTGCCGAACAGCATGTTGTCGGTCAGCGCGATGAGCCACTCGACCTCGACCTCGACGCGGGCGCGGTTGAGGCCCGCCTCGGAGAGGTACTCGGCGAGCGGCGCGACGGCGGCGCGGTAGCGGCCATCGAGCGGGCTGAGGGACTGGGCGGGGAAATCGGTCACGGGACTCCCGTCGGACGCGGCTGATCGGCTGGGGCCGGAGCCGGGGACGTTCGATGCTCGGCGATCGCCGCCGACCTGTTCAGATCGCGGTGCGGACCGCGGGTTCGAGCTGCCGGAAGAGTGCCCGGCTCGCACTCTCGATCATACCGAGCACCTCGTCGAACATCGCCGGGCCCGCGTAGTACGGGTCGGGGACGTCGAGAGTGTGTGCGGCGTTGTCGAACGACATGAGAAGCGCGATCTTGTCGGCGTCGGAGTGCCCGCGTGCCCACCCCCTCAGGATCCGCTCGTGCGAGCGGTCGAGTGCCACGATGAGGTCGTTGCGCACGAAGTCATCGTGGGTGAACTGTCGCGCGCGATGGTGCGTGCCGTCGTAGCCGCGCCTCGACAGCGCCTCGACTGTGCGCTGGTCGGCGCGTTCGCCGACGTGCCAGTCGCCGGTGCCCGCGCTGCTCGAGGCGATCCGGTGGCCCAGGCCCGCGGCATCCGCGAACCCTCGGAACACGATGTCGGCCATCGGGGAGCGGCAGATGTTCCCGGTGCAGACGAAGACGACGCGGAACGGCTCGATGACGCTCGCGGTCATGGGTTCCATCATGGCGCGGCTCGCGCCCTGGTCAAGGGGTCGGTGCCCGATGTGCGAGACACGGATGCCCCGCCTCCGCTCCTCCCCAGCGCACGCCTGTCGTCGGCATCGCACACGGCGCTCGTGCGCGCGGTCGCGGGGACGTCGGCGTCCGCACGATGGACCCATGCCCTTCGCCCTCGCTTGCGACGCCCCGCCGCACCAGCTCGCCGTCATCGAGGAGCTCGACGGCGTCGTGCGCGCCCTCGCCGCGCTTGCGGATCGGATCCTCGAGGTGACCGCCGAAGCGCGCGGTCTCGTGGCGCTCACCGATTGGCACGCGCGCGCGGCGGCCGCCTTCCACGAGCGTGCCGAGGAGTGGGCCGGCGAGATCTCGTCGCTCTACTGTCCGACCGAGACCGCTCGCATCCTCGCGGCCGACGCTCGCGATCGGGTCGCGCTCGCGGTGTGGGACGACTGCTGATGGGGGACGAGCTCGAGATCCGCTCGGGCGGCGCCGTCGCCGTCGACAGCGATACCCTGCGGCACGCGGCAGCGCGGATCACGGCGACGAACGCCGAGCTGGAGGAGCTCGGCGGGCGGCTGTCGTACGTGCAGCACATCCTGTGGGCTCATCGCGTGCGCGCCGGCGAGGCTGCTGACTCCGCAGCGCTGGTGTTCGCACGGTTGGCCGACGCTCGGCGTCACGCCGACGAGCTTGCTGCGAAGCTCGAGTCGGCGGCCGCGGTGTACGAGCTCGTCGAGCTGAACGTCCGTCACGCCGCCGCCCTGCTCGTGGGCGACACCCCCGCGCTCGCGCGGATCGACGCGCAGCGCGACCAGCTCATGAGCGAGTGGCCCGACGCGATGGAGGGGGCGCGCGGTCTCGAGCTCGATCGGGCGGTCATGTGGCCGTCCGAGCTGGCCAGGCAGTCGACGCTCTTCGGCTTCACCGTGGGCGAAGAGGTGAGCGAGCGCGGCGCGATGATCGGCGGCGTTGCCGCGGGACTGCCGACCCTCGCTCTCGCGGCTGCGGCGGGGCTGTCGCGGGCGGGACTCATCGAGAAGGGGGACCGGCTCACCGGCGGACCAGCCGCCGTCGCGATCAGCCGCGTGCGCCCCGGCGCGTCCGCGAACACTGCGCCGACGTCGCTCGCGAACGCGGCGCAGCGCATCCCGAACGGCGACGGCAGCTCGCGCGTGCGGGTCGAGAAGTACACGATGCCCGACGGACGCCGCGAGTTCGCCGTCTACGTCGCGGGCATGCAGTCGCAGGCCTTCGGCCGCTACGAGGCGTGGGACAACGCCTCGAACACTGAGCTCTACACCGGGCGCGAGTCGGCGTCGTACACCGCTACCGTCGAGGCGCTCGCGGCCGCGGGTGCCCGTCCGGGCGACACCGTCCACGCGTTCGGCTTCTCGCAGGGCGCGATGATCTCCTCGCACCTCGCGGTCGAAGCGGAGTACGACGTGCAGACGCTCGTCACCTACGGCTCTCCGGTCGAGGCGGACGCCGGTCCCGGCACGCTCTCCGTCGGCATCCGTCACCGCGACGACCCCGTGACCGCGCTCGCGGGCGGTGGTCACATGGCGCCGGTGGGCGCATCCGGCAGTGTCGTCGTCGAGCGGGTCTACGACCCGGCCGTCGAGTACGACGACGCGCTGCTGCCCGCGCACCGTTTGACGGCATACGCCGAGACCGCCGCTCTCACCGACGCGTCGGACGACCCGCGCCTCGCGGGCGTGCGGGAGGTGTTCGCGCGGCTGGGAGGGGCGGCCGACGTCGAGGTCAGCGAGTTCGGGGCGCGGCGGATCGTCGACGAGTTGCCGTCGGGGCAGCCGCCAGGATCGATCAGCTCTTCTTCGGGCGCAGGATGACGCCGAACACCCAGTTGATGATCGAGATGATCAGGGCGGCGACGACGCCCCACCAGAAGTCCTCGACGCGCAGGCCCCACGTCCACCAGTGCGTGAGCCATGCGGTCAGCCACAGCAGGAACGCATTGATGACGAGGCCGATCAGGCCGAGCGTCAGGATGTAGATGGGGAACGCCAGCACTTTGATGACCGTGCCGATGATCGTGTTAACGATGGCGAACAGCGCGGCCACGATGAGCAGGGTCAGGATGTACTGCAGCGTGTCGCCCGGCGGAAACGCGATGACGGACACCTGCAGTGCCGGGATGAGCGTCACGATCCAGATCGCGAACGCGTTGACGACGACTCGGATGAGGAACCCCATAGTCCCGTCAGTCTGGCACGCGGGTCCGACGCGCGGGAAGGGTTGCGCGGCGCGGCGTCCGCCCCCGCACACCCGCGCGAGAGGACGGGCGCCGAACCCTTCCATAGACTCGTGGCGTGACCGACGTCCCCGAGATCCCCGTGCGCGTCCGCCCCGAGATCGCGGCGCTGCCTCCCTACAAGCAGGGCAAGCAGGCCGGATCCGACGCGTTCAAGCTGTCGAGCAACGAGAACCCGTTCGACCCACTTCCGGGCGTGCTCGAAGCGGTGCGCTCGGCATCGGCCTTGAACCGCTACCCGGATGCCACGGCCGCCCGCCTGCGCGAGCGACTGGCCGCGCGGTTCGGCGTTCCGTCCGAGCAGGTGCACATCGGGGCGGGGAGTGTGTCGATCCTCGCGCAGCTCGTGCTCGCGACGTCGGGTCCGGGCGACGAGGTCATCTTCGCGTGGCGGTCGTTCGAGGCGTATCCGTGGCTCGCCGTCCTCGCCGGCGCCACGCCGGTCATGGTGCCGCTCGCCGAGGGCGCGCGGCACGATCTGCAGGCGATGGCGGATGCCGTGAACGACCGCACTCGTGCCGTGATCGTCTGCACGCCGAACAACCCGACCGGCCCGATCGTGACGCAGGCCGAGTTCGACGCGTTCGTCGAACGGGTGCCGTCCGACGTGCTCGTCATCCTCGACGAGGCCTACGCCGAGTTCGTCACCGACCCGACGTCGGTCGACGGCATTCGGGTGCTCGGGAACGCGGGGCATCAGAATGTCGTCGTCCTCCGCACCTTCTCGAAGGCGTACGGTCTCGCCGGGCTCCGGGTCGGCTACGCGATCGGCCACCCGCGCATCCTCGACGCCGCGCGCAGCGCGAGCATCCCGCTGTCGGTCACGGCCCAGGCAGAGGTCGCGGCGCTCGCGAGCCTCGACGCCGAGGCCGAGCTGCTCGAGCGCGTGTCGGTCATCGCGAGGCGGCGTGACGCGCTCGTCGCGGCGCTGCGCGACCTCGGATGGGCGATCCCCGACGCACAGGGCAACTTCGTGTGGTTCCCCCTCGGCGAGGAGACGCTCGCCGTCGCGGAACGGTTCGAGCGCGCCGGGCTCATCGTCCGGCCGTTCGCGGGCGACGGCATCCGGGTCTCCGTCGGCGAGGAGGAGTCTGTCGAGAAGGTACTGGGGATCGCGGCATCCGTTGTTCAAGACCTCCCAGAAGGGCACGTAGGCCGCGGGCTAGCGTAGAACGGTGACTTCGGACCACGGCTCCCAGCCCGAAGAACCCGTCCGCGTGCTCGCCGCGGACGGATCGTTCTCCCCGACTCCCGCCGCGGAACGCTATCTGCCCCTCGTCGAGGCGCTGACCGACGACGAGCTCGAGGGCTTCTATCGCGACATGGTCGTGATCCGCGCGTTCGATCGCCAGGCGACGAACCTCCAGCGCCAGGGTCAGCTCGCGCTGTGGCCGCCGAGCTACGGGCAGGAGGCGGCGCAGGTCGGCTCCGCCCGCGCGACCCGCCCGCAGGACCACGTGTTCCCGTCGTATCGCGAGCACGTCGTGTGCCGCATCCGCGGCGTCGACCCGATGGACATCATCCGCCTCATGCGGGGTCTCACCCACGGCGGGTGGGATCCGTTCGACCCCCGCAACGGCAACACGCACATCTACACGCTCGTGCTCGGCGCGCAGACCCTGCACGCGACCGGTCTCGGCATGGGGCTCGTCTTCGACGGCCGCTCCGGCACGGGCGACCCCGAGCGCGACGAAGCGGTCATCGTCTACTACGGCGATGGCGCCTCGAGCGAGGGCGACGTGCACGAGGCGATGGTCTTCGCGGCGAGCTACCAGACGCCGCAGGTGTTCTTCCTGCAGAACAACCAGTGGGCGATCTCGGTGCCCGTGACGACGCAGTCGCGCTCGCCGCTGCACCGTCGGGGCGAGGGCTACGGCATGCCGAGCATCGCGGTCGACGGCAACGACGTCATCGCGAGCTACGCCGTCACGAAGGTCGCGCTCGACGAGGCACGCGCGGGCGCCGGCCCGCGCGCGATCGAGGCGCTCACGTACCGCATGGGCGCCCACACCACGAGCGACGACCCGACGAAGTACCGCGCGTCCGACGAGGAGCAGTCGTGGGCGAAGCGCGACCCGATCGCGCGCCTTCGCGCGTACCTCGAGGGCCGTGGCGCGTCGGAGGCGTTCTTCGCGGAGGTCGGGGCCGAGGCATCCGCCGTCGCCGACGACACGCGCGTGCGCACCAACGCCCTCGATGGCATCCCCGCGACCAAGATGTTCGACCACGTCTACAGCGAGCCGCACCCCTTGATCGACGAGCAGCGGCGGTGGCTCCTCGACTACGAGTCGTCGTTCGAGGAGGGGGCATCGTGACCGAGTCCAACCCCGTCATCGGCACCCGCCCCGTCGCTGACCTTGCCGAGGCGTCGTCCGTCCCTTCGACAGGCTCAGGGACCGGGGGGTCGACGGCGCCGGCGCCGACCGGCGCGCAGACGATCCCGTTCAGCCGCGCCCTCAACGCCGGCATGCGCGCCGCACTCGCGAACAGCGACCGCGTCCTCCTCATGGGCGAGGACATCGGCCGCCTCGGCGGCGTGTTCCGGGTCACCGAGGGCCTGCAGGCCGAGTTCGGCGATCGGCGGGTGCTCGACTCGCCGCTCGCGGAGTCGGGACTCGTCGGCACCGCGATCGGCCTCGCGATGGTCGGGTTCCGTCCCGTGGTCGAGATCCAGTTCGACGGGTTCGTCTTCCCCGCGTTCGACCAGATCACGACGCAGCTCGCGAAGCTCACGAACCGTCATGAGGGCGCGCTCAGCCTGCCGGTGGTGATCCGCATCCCCTACGGCGGCCACATCGGTGCGGTCGAGCACCATCAGGAGAGCCCCGAGGCGTACTTCACGCACACGCCGGGTCTGCGGGTCGTGAGCCCCTCGACCCCCAACGACGCGTACTGGATGATCCAGGACGCGATCGACTCGAACGACCCGGTCATCTTCCTCGAGCCGAAGGCGCGGTACTGGCAGAAGGGCGAGGTCGACCTCGACGCCCGCGCCCTGCCGCTGCACGCGTCGCGCGTCGTGCGTCGCGGAACCGACGTCACGCTCGTCGGTCACGGCGCGATGGTCACGACGCTGCTGCAGGCGGCGGCGATCGCCGAGTCGGAGGGCACGTCGTGCGAGGTCGTCGACCTGCGCTCGCTGTCGCCGGTCGATTACGGACCGATCCTGGACTCGGTGCGGCGCACGGGACGCATGGTCTACGCGCAGGAGGCCCCGGGCTTCAACTCCCTCGGCAGCGAGGTGGCCGCGACGGTCATGGAGAAGGCGTTCTACGCGCTCGAAGCGCCCGTGCTGCGGGTGTCGGGCTTCGACACGCCGTTCCCGCCCGCCAAACTCGAGGGTGTCTACCTGCCCGACGCCGACCGCGTGCTCGAAGCGGTCGACCGGGCGCTCGGGTACTGACGGATGCCGCGAAAGGATCCCGCATGACGACGACCCAGACCTTCGTGCTGCCCGATGTCGGCGAAGGACTCACCGAGGCCGAGATCGTCTCGTGGCGCGTGGGCCCGGGCGACACCGTCGCCGTGAACGACGTGCTCGTCGAGATCGAGACCGCGAAGTCGCTCGTCGAGCTGCCGTCGCCGTTCGACGGGACGGTCGGCGAGGTCCTTGCCGCGGAGGGCACGACGGTGGCGGTCGGTGCGCCGATCATCACGATCGTCGCGGAGGAGAGGGCGACGGATGCCTCGGCCCCGAGCCCCTCGCCGGTCACCGTCGGCCAGACCGAGCACGGAGCGCCTGCCGAGCCGCCCGCCGGCGAAGGGTCGGTGCTCGTCGGCTACGGCACGGGCGGCCACGTGCAGTCGCGCCGCCGTGTGGTTCGTCATGCTCACCAGTCGGGTTCAGAGGTTCGGGAGCGGGTCGCGGCATCCGTGGGTGTCATCGCGAAGCCGCCCATCCGCAAGCTCGCGCGCGATCTCGGCGTCGACCTCGGCGATGTCGTGCCGACCGGGCCGGCGGGCGACGTGACGCGCGACGACGTGCTCAAGCACGCCGAGCAGGCGAGCGTGTTCCGCAACATCCAGACGCCCGACTGGGGCTCGGTCCGCGAAGAGACGATCCCCGTCGAGCGCGGTGGCGCGGCATCCGTCGCCCCCGTCGTCCCGCCGCCGGCGACGGTCCCGCCTGCCGACGACGAGCGCGAGGAGACCATCGCGGTCAAGGGCGTGCGCAAGGCGACGTCGTCGGCGATGGTGCGATCGGCGTACACGGCGCCGCACGTGTCGGTGTGGACCGACGTCGATGCGACGCGCACCATGGAGCTCGTCAAGCGGCTGAAGTCCTCGCCCGACTTCGCCGACATCCGGGTCTCGCCGCTGCTCATCATGGCGCGGGCAGTCATCTGGGCCGTGCGCCGCACGCCGATGGTCAACGCGGCGTGGGTCGACGCAGACCACGGCGCCGAGATCCGCGTGCGCCGCTACGTCAACCTCGGCATCGCCGCGGCGACCCCGCGGGGGCTCCTCGTGCCGAACATCAAGGACGCACAGGACCTTTCGATGCGCGACCTCGCCCGCGCGCTCGAGAAGCTCACGCTCACGGCGCGCGACGGCAAGACGCAGCTCGCCGATCAGCAGGGCGGCACGATCACCATCACGAACATCGGCGTGTTCGGCATGGACGCGGGCACGCCCATCATCAACCCGGGCGAGTCGGGCATCGTCGCGATGGGAACCATCCGGCAGAAGCCGTGGGTCGTCGACGGCGAAGTGCGTCCGCGGTTCGTGACGACGGTGTCGGGGTCGTTCGATCACCGCGTGATCGACGGCGACGGGATGTCGCGTTTCATCGCGGACGTCGCGTCGATCCTCGAGGAGCCCGCGCTGCTGCTGGACTGACCTTCCGACTCTCGGATGCGGACTGGTCATTCCGACCGGTAGGCGTGTACGGTCTACGCATCAACCAGACGGGCGGGAGAACTCAACTTGAACACACGCGACAAGCTCGTCGCAGAGGCGATCAGGCTCTTCGCCGACGAGGGTTACGAGCGGGTGACCGTCAACGAGGTCGTCGAGGCGGCCGCCCTCACGAAGGGCGCCTTTTATCACTACTTCGACTCGAAAGAGGATCTGCTCGCCGAGATCCACTCATCGTACGTGGACTTCGCATTCGAGCGCTTCGAGCGCATCGCGACCGAAGGGCTCACGCCCAGTGAGACTCTGACCGCGATGCTGCGTGAGCTGATCGAGCAGATCCACTCGTACCGCGCGAATGTCGTCATCCTCTGGGAATCGCATCGGAGCCTTTCCGACTCCGCCGCGGAGCGGATCGACGGGAAGAAGGCGGACATCCGGCGACTGTTCCAGCGCACGATCGAACGAGGTCAGCGTGCGGGCGAGTTCGACGCCGACCGGGACAGCACGCTCGCTGCGCTGGGGATGTTCGGCATGGGGATGTGGACGTATCACTGGTACCGGCCGGGCGGCAAGGCCAGCGCCGATGATGTGGCAGCGGAGTTCACACAGCTCGTGTTGAACGGCCTCGCGGTGCCCGAGCGGGCCGAAGCGGACCGAGTCCCCGCCCCCTCCTGAGTCCGCGCACACGCCGCGATTCGGGAGCGACAGGAAGGCGCGCACGCCGTTGCGGCGGTTGCGCGCCTTCCGCGTCCTTGGAGCAGGCCACTGGAACGTCCTTGACAGAGTTCGATCTGGACTGTCAAGGTACATACCAACTAGTCGGAATCCCGGCAGGACAAGGAGGTCCTCACATGCGAATTCGTCGTCGTGCGGTCGGTGTGGTTGCCGCACTATCAGCGGGGGTGCTCGCCCTCGCCGCCTGCAGTAGCAGCGATGGCGGGGGCGGCTCTGAGCCGTCCGACGGGCCCGCCGTCGAGGAAGTGGTCATCGGCGCTCCGCTGCCGCTGTCCGGACCCGGGGCCGGATTCGGAACCCCGTACCTCACCGCGCTGCAGCTCACCGTCGATGCCATCAACGAAGCGGGCGGGATCGAGAGCCTCGGTGGCGCGAAGCTGCGCCTCGACGCCGTAGACGACGCCAGCGATGCCACGCGTGACGCCCAGCTGCTGCAGCAGATGGCCGCGCAGGGGGTCAGCGTCTTCGCGGGCCCACTGCTCAGCGCGACTGTCATCAACAGCGTTCCGATCATCACCCGCGCCGAGATCCCGTTCGTCGGCCCGTCGCTGGACAGTGCGGTCACCGACCCCGAGTCGCCTTGGATGTTCCGCGTCGTGAATCGTGCGGATGCGTGGGGCGACCAGGCGTTCGAGTGGATCGACGCGACGCTCAAGGAGCAGGGGGTCACGATCGAGAAGATCGGCGTCGTCGGCATCAACGTTCCGCCGGGAACCTCGACAACCGAGCGCATGATCGCCGGAGCCGAAGCGGCGGGCTGGGAGGCCGTCAACATCAGCTACGACCAGAAGGCGACGACCGACTTCGCGCCCATCGTGGCACAGCTCGCACAAGCGGATGTCGACCTCGTGACCGGCTATCAGAACCCGAACGACGCGGTCCTGTTCGCGCAGGCGGTCGCGGCGCAGGACTGGCGGCCCGAGCAGGGATTCGTGTGGATCGCCGGTGGACAGTACCTCTCCTCGTTCGGTGAGGCGACGGGCGCATCGACGAACCACTGGGTCGACCTGTCCTATGCGGCCGACTTGTCCGCATCTCCGGTGCCGGAGCTCGAGGCGATCGCGGCTGCGTTCCAGGAGGAGACCGGTCAGCCCATGGTCGGGCTCGCGGCAAGTGCGCCGGCGATCATCACGGTGATCGCGGCCGCCATCGAAAAGGCGGCGAGCCCCGATCCCGCGAAGATCGCGGACGCACTCCGCTCCCTGGAGTTCTCGTCACCGGAGGATGCGCCGTTCCCCTTCTATTCGATGCGCGGCGGGCTCTCGTTCAACGAGAAGAACGGCGACAACCTGAAGTGGGAAGGGACCATGATCCAGTGGCAGGACGGCGTCCAGATGGACGTCAGCGACCCCAGCAGCGACGAGCTCATCTGGCCGGCTCGCTGAAACCCAGGCGGTCCGGCAGGACGAAGGCGTCCTGCCGGACCGCAGTACCCGGAACTAGAGGATCATCATGCTCGCGGAGATCATCTCGGGCCTGTCCATCGGATCGGTCTACGTACTGCTCGCGCTCGGATTCACGCTGACGCTCGGCGTGGGTGACATGGTCAACCTCGCCCACGGCGCAACCGTCGTCGCGGGAATGTACGTCGTGTACACGCTCGTTGCGGCGCTCGGCCTCAACGCATACGTCGGCGTCGTCCTCGCAGGGGTCGTGTGCGCGCTGCTGTCGGCGGTCGTGTACGTCGTCGCGATCGTGCCGTCGCGCAGCGCGGGCGGCGGGCACAACCTCCAGGTCGTGTACACGCTGGTGCTCTCGAGTCTGCTCGTGATCATCTTCCAGCTGGTGTGGGGCGGTCAGCTCGTTGGGCTGCCCTTCCGGCAGACGGAGCCATGGCGCATCCTCGGAGTGCCCGTGGACCCGGCCCGCGGGATCGCGTTCTTCGTGGCGGTCGCCCTGAGCGCCGTGTTCATGGTGTGGCTGCGCTACTCCCTCAGCGGGCGGCTCATGCGGATGACGGGCCGGTACACCGAAGGCGCTTACGCGATCGGGGTTCCCGTGCAGTGGGTCTTCGTCGCGGTCTTCTGCCTCGGGGGCGCGATGGCGGGCGTCGCGGGCGGCCTGCTCATGACGATCCAGCCGGTCTCACCGACGCTCGGGTTCGGTTTCCTCATCGTTGCCCTCATCGTCTCGATCGCGGCTCGCCTGTCGATGTTCGGGGTCGTTCTCGTGGGCTTCTTCTACGGCATCGCGCAGGCGGTGCTCAACAGCCTCATCGACCCGAGCCTCACGAGCGTCGTCATCTTCGTCGCCTTCCTCGCGATCCTCTCGATCGAGCGGGTCGTCTCCACGACGTCGAACAGGGCCCGTCGCGCATGAACGTCTTGCACCGAACCAGCACGAAGTGGCTGATCCTCATCGTCCTCGCGGGGGCAGCCTTCGCACTGTGGCCGCTCGTGGGTCGCTCCGTCGCGCCGACTCTCGTGAACGGACTGGTCGTCCTCTTCTTCGCATACGCCTGGAACATCGTCGGCGGCATTCTCGGAGAGCTCGCACTGTCGAGCATGCTGTTCTGGGGCATCGGCTCCTATGCGATGGTGCTCTCGCTCAACGCGGGCACCGGGATGGTGCTGCCGATCCTCGGCGCTGCCGTCGTCTGCGCCGTGCTCGGCGCCGTCATCGTGAGAGCCGCCGCGGCACTCGGGCTGACCGGCCTGTATCTCGCCGTGTTCACCCTCATCATCTACGAGATCGCCGCGGCTTCCGTGACCGCGATCCAGCTCATCGGCCGCAACGAGGGCATCATCATCTACGAGCTCACGTCGGTGGACCTCGCCGCGTATCTGCTCCTCGGACTCGTCTTCGTCGCCATTGCGGTCAACCTCGGCATCCTCTCTTCTCCGATGGGCCGGCGCTGGCTGAGCATCAAGGATGACGCGACCGCTGCGCAGGCTGTGGGCGTACGGGTCGGTCGAGAGCGGATGATCGCCTACGCGATCAGCGGCGGGCTGACTGCGATCGGCGGGGGAGTGCAGGCGTACTACCTCGGGTACGCCCAGCCCGAGACCGCGTTGGGGATCGACCTGCTCATCTCGGGGATCCTGGCCGTCTTCGTCGGCGGCGCCGGCACCGTGGCCGGCCCGTTCATCGGCACGGTCGTCGTGTTCGGTCTCGAGGCGGTCGCGATCAACCTCTCGACCGACATCCAGACCAGCCTGTACGCGCAGATCCTGCAGTACGTCGTCGCCTTCGCGATCATCTGGATGCTCTCGGCCCGGAAGGGGGCGCGCCGAGGCGTCGTCGGGTTGATCAAGCGGTTGTTCCGGCGATTGGCCGGGAGATCGGCGGATCCGACCGCGGCGGTGGAGGAGATCCACGTCACAAGCGCCGAGATCGCCGAGCTGGCAAAGCCTCCGGCCCCGCCGTCTGACGTTGCGCCGGCCGTCGAGGTCGTGGGGGTCAGCAAGCGGTTCGGCGGCCTCGAAGTGCTCAAAGACGTCACGATCGCGGTGCGGCCCGGCGAGATCGTGGGCCTCATGGGCCCCAACGGCGCGGGCAAGACCACGGTCTGCAACGTGATCACGGGGGTCATCCAGCCCGACACCGGCAGTGTGCGCGTGCTCGGCGACGACATCACGACTGTTCCGACACCGATCCGCTACACCCGTGGAGTGGCCCGTTCGTTCCAGGCAGCGCGGCTGTTCACGTCGCTCACGGCGCTCGACAACGTGCTGGTGGGTGGGGCAAGTCGTCCGCGGGCGCGCGAAGTGCTCGAAGAGTACGGACTCGCGCACGTGCGGACGACGGCGGGAGCCCAGACCTTCGTACGCAGGCTCATCGAGATCTGCAGGCTCGTCGCCGCCGACAAGCCGGTCCTTCTCCTCGACGAGCCGCTCGCTGGTTTGACCGCGGACCAGCAGGCGCTCGTGCTTCAGAGCGTCGAACGGCTCGCGGCATCCGGATGCGCGGTCCTGCTCATCGAGCACCTCATCCAGTCGATCGCGCCCGTCTGCCACCGCCTGATCGTCATGGCGGACGGCGCCGTGATCGCGGAGGGTCCGCCGGCCGAGGTGCTCGCCCAAGAACAGGTCGTGGACGCATACCTCGGAGCACCGCTTGAGGGGGCATCGTGAGCTTGCTGGAAGTCGAAGACGTCTGCGCCGGATACGGCGATCTCCAGGTGCTTTGGGACGTGAGCGTCGCGCTGCCCACCGGCGGCATCGTCGTCGTCGCCGGCCCCAACGGGGCGGGCAAATCGACCCTGCTCCGCACGATCGCGGGGACGATCCGTCCGACGGCCGGCGCGATCCGGCTCGACGGGACAGACGTCACCAGGTGGCGCCATTCGCGACGTTTGAACTCCGGCATCGGGTGGGTCCCCGAGGGGCGGCTGCTCTTCGACGAGATCACGGTCGAGGAGAACCTCCGCATGTCGGCGCGCATGGCGGGCTTGAAGGGGACGGCGCTCGCCGAAAGCCTCGACGCGACGGCGGAGGTCTTCCCCGAGTTGCTCGAGTGGCTTCCGAGGCCGGCCGGGCAGCTCAGCGGCGGTCAGCAGCAGATCGTGGCGATCGCCCGCGCCCTCGTGCGCCGGCCACGGCTCATGCTGCTCGACGAGCCCAGCGTCGGCATCGCCCCGCGGATCGTCGGGATGATCGCCGACAAGTTGCAGCAGATGAGCTCGCTCGGGGTCGGCATCCTCGTGGCGGAGCAGAACGTCGCCTGGCTTGCGGATATCGCCACCGAATCGATCGTCCTGCGGGGAGGACGAGTCACCTATCGCGCGGACGGCGCGGTCCTCGCATCGCGGGACTTCATGCGGGACGTCTATCTCAGCGTCGGTCCCGCCGAGCCGGATCTGGAGGGTGCATGAGCGGAGCGGATGACGCGCTCGACGTCGATGTCGTCGTGATCGGTGGCGGGATGGCCGGCCTGACGGTAGCGGCATCCGTCGCGCAGCGGCAGCGATCGGTCATCGTCCTCGAAGCAGCCGACGATGTCGGCGGCTCGGCTCGGCTCTCGGAGGGCTACGTGTGGACAGCGCCTTCCCTCGACGTGTTCGGGGAAGAGGATCCCGGCGGAGACACAGAGCTGTTCACCCGGATGCTGGATGCCCTGGAGCCGTCCTTCGCGTGGGTCGAAGAGCTCTCGGTGCCGCTCGGTCCGCGCCTGACGAAAGTGCTCGGATACGGGGAGGGGCGGCAGATCGACGTCGGTGCATACATCGCGCGATGCGTCTCCATCGTGGAGTCGGCGGGCGGCTACGTGCTGCGCGGCACCGCGCCATCCTCGCTCACGACCCAGGACGGTCGTGTCACAGGCGTGGTCGTGCCCGACGGGGAAGGCGGGGAGCAGACGCTCGGCGCCCGCGCGGTGGTGGTGGCGACGGGGGGATTCCAGTCGACCGAGGAAGCGCGTGCGGAGTGGATGGGTGAAAGCGCCCGCGACCTCCTGCTCCGCTCGAATCAGCGAAGCGTCGGCGACGGCATCCGGCTCGGTCTCGATGTCGGCGCCGATCTGGCAGGGCCTGCGGACGGGTTCTACGGGCATCTCGTCGCGTACCCGGTCGACCGGTTCGAGCCGCGCGACTTCGCGGCGCTCTCGCAGTACTACTCCGAGCACGGCGTTCTCGTGGACAGTCGAGGTCTGCGCTTCACGGATGAATCCCTCGGCGACCACGTCAACACGATCGCGGTCGCCGCGACCGGCCGTGCAGTGCTCATCATCGACGAGCGCATCCGCCGCACCGAGGTCGTCCGGGCGTTCATCCCGGGGATGGATGCCGTCGACAAGCTCGAGCTCGCCGACGAACGAGGTGCCCGCACGGCGTCGGCGCAGGAGATGGACGAGCTCGCTTCATCGCTCGACGAGTGGGGTTACGACGGCACGCGAGCCGTGGCGACTGTCCGCGAGTTCAACGCCGCGCTGCTGGCGGGGAGTGCGCTGGACCCCTCACGCACGCGGCTTCGGTCGCCGCTGATCGAACCGCCGTTCGCCGCGATCGAAGTGCAGCCCGCCATCACGTTCACATATCGCGGGCTCGCGGCGGATGCCGATGGGCGCGTGCTCTCCGGCGGAGAGCCGATCCCCGGTCTGTACGTCGCCGGCGCCGACCTCGGTGGCCTGAACGCGCGCGGATACACGGGGGGCCTCGTGCGAGGTCTCGCCTTGGGCAGGGTCACGGCCGCAGCGCTCGCGGCCGATCTGGGATGGAGCTGAGGAGGACATATGGACCACGCTGAGACCGTCGACATCGCTGTGATCGGCGCTGGCGGGGCGGGACTTACCGCGGCGATCGGGGCACGGCGTGCCGGTCGCACGACTGCTGTCTTCGAGGCGTCGTCGTTCGTCGGCGGCACATTCGCCTACTCCACCGGCCTGATCTGGGCGCCCGCGACGAGCCGTGCCCTCGCGCAGGGCTTTCCCGACACACCGGAGGAGGGTGCGGCGCACATCGACCACCTGTCGGCGGGACGCAATGACCCAGCCCTGACGCGTGCGTTCGCCGAGCGAGTAGGACCCGCACTCGACTACTTGGCGGATGAGTGCGGCGTGCCGTATGAAGTCGTGCGCACGTACCCCGACTACTACGCAGAGGCGCCGTCCGGGCGCACGGAGGGGCGCTACCTGGCGTCGCCCGTCTTCGACACCAAGACTCTGCCGGGCGAGTGGGCGGACCGTCTGGTGCGATCGCCGATCTACGACCGCATGCCGACGTCGTGGCCTGAGGTCCAGTCGTGGGGCGGGTTCGGCACCATCGCTCGCTGGGATCACGACCTGCTCGCCCGCCGGCGCGCCGAGGGATGGGTCGGATTCGGGACGGCCACCGTCGGCTGGCTCCTGAGCTCGGCCCTCAGCACCGGTGTGGACATCCGGCTCGACAGCCCGCTCACCGGACTTCGGCGCCACGGTGATGAGTGGGAGCTGACGATCGGTCGCGGGGCGGATGCCGCGCCCGTTCTCGCTCGAAGCGTCGTGCTGGCCACGGGCGCGTACGACTGGAATCCGCGGATGCAGTCGTGGTTCGACCCCTATCCGCCGGCCGCTCCTGCGGGCATGCCGAACGTCGACGGCGAGGCGATCCTGCTCGCACTGGAAGCCGGTGCATCGTTCAGCTCGCTTTCCGGGCAGATCCTCGTTCCCGCCCTCAGCATCCCCGGCGAGACGTTCAACGGTCAGCCGCTGCGGCGACTGTTCGTGCGCGAGCCGGCATTCCCGGGCAGTCTCGTCGTGAACGCGGAGGGCGGACGCTTCGCGGACGAATCCTTCTACCGCGATCTCGTCTCGGGTATCAACCACCTCGATGCGAAGACGCAGCAGTACGTGAACCACCGCGCGTGGTTCGTCTTCGACCAGGCATGGAAGGACAAGTACTGGCTCGGCTCTGTGGCTCCCGGTGTCGTGCCGGATTGGCTCGTCTCGGCGGACTCGGCTGCCGAGCTGGCGCAGACGCTCGGGGTCGATGAGGGCGGCTTCGTCCAGACCCTGACGCAGTACAACGAGCATGCCCGCACGGGGGAGGATCCTGACTTCGCGCGAGGGTCCACCGCGTACGCGCGCAACAACGGAGATCGAGACGTCGAGCCCAACCCGTGCCTGCGGCCCCTCGAAGGGCGGCTCTACGCGATCCCGCTCGAGCTGACCACGGTCGGCGGCCGAGGCGGTCTGCGGTTCGATGAGAACGCTCGCGTGCTCGATTGGCGCGACCGCCCGCTCGCGGGGCTCTACGCCGCCGGAAACGCCGGGGCCGCGCTCATCGAGGGCTATTGGTACAACAGCGGCATTGCCAACGCTCGCGCGTTCACCTTCGGACTCGCGGCGGCGCGGCACGCGGCATCCGTCCTCGAACGCGAGCGAACCCGTGACTCAGTCGACGCCTGAGGCGATCGCGGCGCTGCGCGACACCCTCGTGCTCGAGCGGGTGCTGGAGCTCGCCGACGAGCGCGAGGAAGACGTGTTCACCGGCCCGAGCGCGCCCATGCCGACGGGACTGGTCTATGGAGGCCAGCTCGTCGCGCAGGCGGTGACCGCGGCGCAGCGGACGATCGGAACGGGTCGGGTCGTGCACTCCGTGCACGCCAGCTTCCTGCGTCCGGCGCGATCGGACGCCGACGTCGCCTATCGGGTCGCCCGGCTGACGGAAGGCAGATCGTATGCGGTGCGACGGGTCGACGCGCATCAGGACGGCCTCGTGTTCACGGCGACCGTGTCCTTCCAGCATCCGGAGCAGTCGGCCGTCCACGCGCAGCGTCTCACCGCGGCCGTGCCGCGACCGCACACCCTGCCGAACATCGCTGAACGGTTCGCCGGGCGAGGCGATCCGACCAGCCGCATCTGGCAAACCGAGCGGGGATTCGACCTGCGCCTCATCGATGAGATCCCGGCCGGCGGTGACGCGTCGGACGGTCCCAGTCGAGGACTGTGGTTCAGATCGCGATTACCGCTCGGGGAGGACGAAGCCCGACACCGCGCCGCGATCGCGTACGCGAGCGACTTCGGACTTCTGCACGTGACTCTGGCGCCCCATGGCCGGCGCGCGACGGATCTCGGGTTGCGGATGGTGAGCCTCGATCATGCGCTTTGGCTGTATGAGCCGGCACGCGCGGACGAGTGGCTGCTCTTCGTACAGTCGCCCGTCTCCGCTCGGTCCGCCCGGGGTCTCGCGGTCGGCCGGATCTATCGGGAGGACGGGGTCCTCGTCGCTCTTTGCGTGCAGGAGGGCGTGATCCGGCATCCGTCCGATGGAGACAATTGACGCATTGCATTCCAACCGGTATGTTGATTCCAACCGGTCGGTATGTCCGATCGTGAAGGTTTGAAAGGCCTGCAATGGTGCGAGCGATCGACGTTCACGTCCACCCTCCGACGACGGAGTACCTGGAGGGCAGCGGAGGAAGCTACTTCAGCAACGCGTTCGGGATCATGGACAAGGCCGAGCCGTTCTCCGATCTCGTGAGCAAGTTCACGGATGCGGGTGTGGAACGAGCCGTCCTGCTCGCGTGGGACGCCGAGACGATGACGCGGCAGCCGGCGACGAGCAACGAATTCATCGCGAGCGTCGTCGAGCAGCATCCGGACTTCTTCATCGGGTTCGGGTCGATCGACCCGTGGAAGGGGCGCGAGGCGATCCGCGAGGTGCGCCGATTCAAGAGCCGGTACGGATTCACCGGCGTCAAGCTGCACCCGCCGGCGCAGTCCTTCTCTCCCGCCGATCCCCGGTTCTTCCCCCTTTGGGACGCGATCCAATCCGAGGGGCTGGTCGTCCTCATGCACGCGGGCCACACCGGGTTCGGCGCCGGTCTGCCGGGGGCCGGCGGCGTCCGTCTCCGTCACGCGCGGCCGTTCCCCGACATCGAGGAGTTCGCGACGAGCTTCCCACGGATTCCGCTGATCTGCGCCCACCCGGGCTGGCCGTGGCACGACGATCTGCTCGCCCTCGCGATGCACAACGCGAACGTGTACATCGACCTCTCCGGGTGGTCGCCGAAGTATCTGCCGCCGAGCGTCGTGCAGCACGCCAAGTCGCTCCTGCAGGACAAGGTGCTCTTCGGCACCGACTATCCCGTCATCTCGCCCGAGCGTTGGATCAGCGACCTGCAGGCGTACGGATTCAAAGAGGACGTGGTCGACAAGATCCTCTATCGCAACGCGGCGCGCCTGCTGGGCGTGTCCTGAAACCGCGGAGAGAGCCAGAACTCGATTGAAGGAGGAAGACATGTCCGAGGATCAGCGCGTCATCTGGATGATGATGCCGGGCGGAGACGCGTCGATGATCGCGAAGTCGCTCAAATACCAGCCCGATGTCATCATCCCGTGCGTGGAGGACGGCGTGCAATATACGCCCGAGGCCAAAGCCGCGGCACGGCAGGTGCTCATCGACGAGCTCGGGGGAACGCGGTTCACCGACGCGGATGTGCTCGTCTACCCGCGCATCAATCACCCCTCGGGCCCCTATTGGCGCGACGACATCGAGACCGTGCTGCGCACCGAGGCATCGGGTGTCGTGATCCCGAAGACCGAGAGCGCCGAAGACGTGCGGGCCGTGGCAGAGCAGCTCGAGGCGATGGAGCTCGCGTCGGGCCGATCGGCGGCGCCTCTGCGCATCATCGCCATGATCGAGACCCCCAAGGGCGTTCTGCGAGCCGAGGACATCGCAGCGGCCCACCCGCGGGTCCGTGGTGTGCTGTTCGGCCGGGAGGACTTCAGCGCGGCGGTCGGGCTCATGCGCCGCCACGAGGACAGCCTCCGTGAGGGGTCCCCTGAGCTGCTCTACGCCCGCGGAGCGGTCGTCGCGGCAGCTCAGGCCGTCGGAGTCGAGGCGATCGACGGTGCCGCGTTCACGCTGACCGACATGGACTACATCATGAAGGACGCGAGCCTCACGGCCCGCCTGGGCTTCACCGGCAAGCTCGCGGCCCACCCCGCGCACGTGAAGGGCATTCGCTGGGGCTTCACGCCCACGGACGAGGACCTCCAGCTCGCGCGCCAGATGGTCGCCGTCGAGAGCCACGCCGAGGAGAGCGGCGACGCTGCCGTCGCGGGTGTCGCGGGGTTGGAGGTCACACCGCCGGTCGTCGCCCAGGCCAAGCTGCTGCTTCGCCGCGCGGAGTGGGCCGAACAGAACGCGAAGCGCGGAATCGTGAGCGTCGCGCAATGAGTGCCGGCACGAGAGCAGCGGCAGGCTTCCAGGGCACGGAGGCCGTGGTCACGGGCGCAGGCTCGGGTATCGCGCGCGAGGTGGCTCGGCAGCTTGCTGCCGCGGGAGCGAACGTCACGATCTGGGATCGCGACGCGGATGCCGCACGCGAGGCCCACGCCGAGCTGCTCGACTCGTGGCCGGGGGGTGAGCATCGGCGGGACATGGTCGACATCGCTGATGCGGAGAGCGTGGCCGGCGCGACCGAGCGACTGCGCGCCGATGTGCCCACGACGGACGTGCTCATCAACTGCGCGGCGATCGCCGCGCCCGGACCCATCACGGGACCGTTCTTGGACATGCCCGAGAGTCAGTGGCGGCCGCTGATCGAGGTGAACTTCGTCGGCCACGTCCGCGTCCTGCAGGCCCTCCTGCCCGGGATGGTGGACCTTGAGGGCGGGGCGAGCGTCGTGAACGTGATCTCGGACTCCTACTTCGGTCAGGACAGGAATCTCGCGATGTACGGCGCGGGGAAGGCCGCGCTGTGGTCGCTGACCAAGACACTCGCCCGCGAGGTCGGACCGCGGTCGGTTCGCGTGAACGGGGTGTCGCCCTCGGCGACTCATACACCGAGCACCTCCGAGTGGATGGGCAAGTACGAGGATCGCATCGTGAAGATGTACCCCCTCGGCCGCCTCGGGACGCCGACGGATCAGGCCAACGCCATCGTGTTCCTCGCGTCGGACGACGCGGCATGGATCACCGGGCAGATCCTGTCGGTAAATGGAGGGTTCATCTGATGGAAGATGTCGTCACCCTCGAAGTGGAGGGTGCTGTCGCGCGCATCGGGCTCAACCGGCCGAGCAAGCGCAACGCGTACAACCGGGCGGTGCTGGCGCGGCTCGACGAGGTGCTCGCCTCACTCGCCGACGACGAGGGCGTCGGGGTCGTGGTGCTGTTCGGGCAAGGAGGCACGTTCTGCTCGGGCGGTGATCTCGTCGAGGTACGCGGCCTCGCCCACGGGGGGCAGGACGATCTCCAGGACGGCTGGTTCGACCCCCTTTACGGGCTCACGCGGCGCCTGACGTCCCTCCCCGTGCCGACAGTCGCGGCGGTGCGGGGTCTCGCGCTCGCGGGCGGGCTGGAGCTGGCGATGTGCTGCGACTTCATCGTCACGTCGGACGACGCGCGCCTCGGTGACCAGCACATCAACGCGGGTCTCATCCCGGGTGGGGGCGCGACCCAGCTCCTCGCCGAACGAGTGGGCCGGCAGAGGGCGATGGAGCTAATCCTCACGGGCCGCCGTGTGCGCGGTCAGGAGGCCGCGGCGATCGGACTCGCCCTGTGGTCGGCGGCCGAAGACGAATTCGATGCGAGACTCGAAGACTTCCTTTCGACGCTCACGGCCAAGCGACCCGCCGCCGTCGAGGCGGTGAAGCTGTTGATGTCACGGACGTTCGATCTCGAAGACGTGCGCGCCGAGATGGCCGTCGCCGTGCGCGACATGACCTCTCCGCCGACGCTCGAGCTCCTGGACTCGTTCGGAAATGGCTGAGTCCGGCCTGCTCGAGCGGATCCGCGCCCTGCCTCTTGCGCCTGAAACGCGACAGGGCGCGGCGCTGCGCGAGTACGGTCGCGACGAGGGCTTCGCGCGGCGCGGGCGGCGTTCGGCGCCCGACGCCGTGGTCGTCCCGCGCACGGTCGAGGAGGTCCAGGCCGTCGTACGGCTCGCCGCAGAGCTCGGCACGCCGATCGTGCCCTGGGGTACGGGCAGCTCACTCGAAGGCCAGGGTCTTGCCCTGCACGGCGGCATCACGCTCGACATGCGCGAGATGAACCGCCTGCGGCGGCTCTTGATCGATGACTTCCAGGTCGAGGTGGACGCGGGGATCACGCATCCGGAATTGAATCGGATGCTGCGTCCGCACGGCGTCTTCTTCCCACCGAATCCCGGGGCCCCGGCGACGATCGGCGGCATGATCGGGAACAATTCGAGCGGCAGCCGTGCTGTCAAGTACGGCGTCACGCGCGACCATGTCGTCGCACTGGAGGTCGTACTCGCCGACGGCTCGCTGGTCCGACTCGGCACTCGGGCGAGCAAGACCTCCTCGGGTTACGACCTCGTCGATCTCTTCGTGGGTTCAGAGGGGACGCTGGGAATCGTCACGGGCGCGGTGCTGCGCGTGTCGCCCACTCCCACGGTCGAGCGAGGGCTGGTTGCTCGTTTCGACACGGTGGACGCCGCCGCCGAAGTCGTGCGGGCGGTGCTCGGCATCGGAGTGCGTCCCGCATCGCTCGAGCTCCTGGAGAACAGCGTCGCGCCCGTGCTCGCGGAATCGTCGCCATTGCAGCCGCGCCCGGTCGCCACCCTGTTGGTTGCGTGCGACGGCGGCGAAGAAGCCGCCGTCGACTCGGAGATAGGCGCCGTGACCGAGGTCGTCGCAGAGTTCGGGGGAGAGATCGAGGCCACGACCCGCGATCAGTTCCGTTCGATCATGTCCGCGCGCGAGCAGCTCGGTCCCGCCGTGGTCAGGGCGACGGGCATGCCGACGCTCAAGCTGGTCGACATCGCGGTGCCGCTCTCCGCATTCCCCGACGCGGTTGCCTTCACGCGTGGGGTTCTGGATGCCGCAGGCCTCACGGGCCATGTCTTCGGCCATGCCGGGGACGGGAACCTGCACGTGCTCATCGCCACCGACTCGCGCGACGACGCTCATTGGGCACGGGCGAGCGAGGCCGCGGATGAGATCGTCCTCGGAGCCCTCGCCCTCGAAGGCACGATCACGGGCGAGCACGGCATCGGCGCGGGGAAGCGCCATCTGCTGCGCGCCGAGCACGGCGGCGCGGTCGATGTCATGATGGCGATCAAGCGCAGCCTCGACCCGAAGGGCATCATGAACCCGGGGAAGATTCTTCCGGACGACGCGAGCGTCGGGGTGGGGTCATGACTTCGGCGACTCGCGCAGGCGTCGTCGTGACCGGTGCGAGCCGGGGAATCGGGCTCGCTGTGGCACGGCGCCTCGTGGAGGACGGCTATACCGTAGCCGGGACGGGCCGTGATGCGACGCGTCTGGAGCAGCGGGCGGGGGAGCTGGGCAGCGGATTCATTCCTGTCGCCGGAGACATCGCCGACGGCATCGAGGGCGCGCTCGATGCGATCGTCGCGCGCGGCGTCCCCCTTGTCGGTCTCGTCAACAACGTCGGGGTCTCACAACTCGGGCCCTCTGCCGAGCTCCCGCGCGATGAGTTCGCGCGCGTGATGGACATCAACGTGACCTCGGTGTTCACCGCCTCCGTTCAAGCTCACAACCACTTCGACGCGGGCGGCAGCATCGTCAACATCACGTCGATCGAGGCGTTCGTCGCACACGCGAAGATGGCCGCCTACGTCGCTAGCAAGTTCGCCGTCCGTGGTCTGACTCAGGCGCTCGCGCTGGAGTGGGCGCGCGACAACATTCGAGTGAACTCGGTCGCCCCGGGAGTCATCGACACGGACATGACTGCGCACCTGGTGCCGGGCAGCCGCGGACACGACCTGCTCATGGGCCGCACGCCGATGCGACGAACAGGCGATCCCACCGAGATCGCGGGCGCCGTCGCCTTCCTCCTCGGACCGGACTCCTCTTTCATGACCGGTTCGCACCTAAACGTCGACGGTGGATACACGGCATGAGTGCCATGACCGCCCCACGAGTCATCCCCGCGCGCGATGCCAACGCCTATCCCGACATCGTTGAGGCGCTCGTCCAGCACGCGAGTCGTGATCCCCACCGGATTGCGGTCGCCGATGACGCCGGTGCGACGGTCACGTACGGCGAACTCGAACGTGCGACTCGGAACGCGGCTGACTGGTTCCGCAATGAGGGGGTGTCGCGGGGAGACCGAGTGGTTATCGCCCTGACGAACTGCCTCGAGTACGTGACGGCCTATCTCGGTCTGAGCGCACTGGGCGCGACCGCCGTCGCGATGAGCGCGCGCGAAAGCGGCAGGGATGTTCAGCGTGCGGCGGCCGTCACGGACGCCCGGATGGTCGTCGTGCCGGGCCTCGCGAGGGGCGAGCGACTGCGGGACGGGCTGCGTGCCGCAGGACTCGCGGGGTTCCGTCCCGTCGCCGTAGGGCCGGCCGAGTCGGATTTCATCGAGTGGCCCGGGTCGGCGCAGCTCGCCGCCACGCAGCCCGCCGTCCGGCCCGTGCGTCGAGAGCGAGACGACCTCGACTTCATCGTGTTCTCATCCGGCACGACGGGGACACCGAAAGGCATCGCGCACACCGTGGGGGGCACCTCGTTCTCGCTGTGGAACTGGGTTCGCACTCTCGGGCTCCATGCATCCGACGGCGTGTTCGCGCCTGCGACGTTCGGACACGTCGGGGGCCTGCAGTGGGGATTGCGCACAGCGATCGCAGCGGGTGCCCTGCTGGCTCCGCAGGATCGCTGGGACCCGCTGGCCGCTGTCGAGATCATCCAGCGCAATGCGTGCACATACGCTCTCGTGACGCCCACCTACATCGCCGACCTCGCGGCGCTGCCCCCCGAGGCGCGGGCCCGTACGTCGGGGTTTCGCTTGTGGACCGTCGGCGGATCACGGATGTCCGCCGACTTCGTCCGCCGCGCGGAGGCGGCCCTCGGTGGGAAGGTGCTCCGTGGCTTCGGCATGAGCGAGACGTTCATGCTCACCATCACACGGCCGGACGACCCGATGGAGGCCCGCCTCAGCCATGACGGTCGTGCTCTGCCGGGTTGCGAGCTTGAGATCCGCGATGAGCGCGGCGTGGTCGTCACGGCCGGCACGCCAGGCGAGCTCTTCGTTCGCTCCCCGTCTCTCGTCGACGGGTACTTCACCGATCCGGCAGAGACGGCGGCCGCGTTCGATCGAGGTTGGTTCCGCACGGGCGACATCGCGACACTCACGGCGGAGGGGTACCTCACCATCACCGACCGCAGGAAGGAGATCGTGATCCGCGGTGGCGAGAACATCTCTCCGCAAGAGCTCGAGCAGGTGCTCTCGGGGTTCACGCACCTTCCGTCATTCGCTGTGACCGGCGTGCCCGATGAGCGGCTCGGCGAGCGCGTGGTCTTCGTGCATGAGGGCGACGCGCCCGTCACGCTCGAGCGCCTGCGCGAGCTTCTCGCGTCGACTTCACTCGCGAAGTACAAGTGGCCCGAGGTGTCACTGCACGTCGACGAGCTCCCGCGCACGGCGCTGGGCAAGATCCAGCGCGGGGAACTGCGGCGGCTTGCGGCGCGAATCGTCGGGGACCGGGACTGATCTCGCGCGAAGTCAGGGCATCGCGGCTCGTCCTGCTGTCGTCCCGGACGTGCGGCTGCGACGTGCCGGTCCGCGACCGGGGCGCCCGCCCAAGACCCGCCGCGCGAGATCGATCGCCCGGCGGGGAAGGGAGCGGGGGTCCGGATGCCGCAACCCCGCGTCCACGGTGACGGTGTCGTCCTTCGTGCGGAGAAGGAAGGTGGTCCGCACGGCGTCGCCCCCGAGTCGGGCCGAGTCGCGCTCGGGCACGCGCGCGTACCGGACCGGACCGACACCTCGCAGGAGCGCTCGCGTCGTGAACCCGCGCGGAGACACGAGACGCACCTCGACGGCCGCCGCGGATCGCGGGTCGCGAACGAGCGCCGTCACGACGTACCGGCGGCGGCGCATCCGCACCCTCACGCGCCGCAGGGCGCCGTCGTCGACCGGCGCCCGTCGCGCGCGGCGGTCGGCGGCGTCGCGTTCGATCTCCGCCCACAGCTGCGCGACCCCGGCGTCGTCGAACTTCCGCGCGGTGTCGCGCGCGTGGCGCCGCATCGCGGCGAGCGCGCCCTCTTCCTGAGTGCACACCCGGGCGAGCGCGGATGCCGCCGCCTCGTGGTCGCCCTCGGGGATGAGGCATCCGTTGCGGCCGTCGTCGATGACGTCGGCGGGACCATAGGGGATGTCGTACGCGACGGGCACGCACCCGACCGCCATCGCCTCCACCAGCGCGAGCGACTCGCCCTCGGACCTGCTCGTGAGCAGCGTCCATGCGCCGCGGCGCACGAAGTCGGGCGTGTCCTCGCGGTAACCCGTGAAGCGCACGGCGTCGCCGAGACCGAGCCGCGCCGCCTCGGCCTCGAGCACGGCGCGGCGGGGACCGTCGCCGACGATGTCGGCCGTGATCGGGATGCCGCGCTCGCGCACGGCGGCGATGATCCGCAGCGCGTGGTCGAGCCGTTTCGCGCTGCTCAGCCGCGAGACGATCACGCCGTGCAGGCGGTCGGAGGGGAGACGCGGCACGTCGGAAGGCACCGTGACCCCGTTTGGAGCCACGACGAGGTTGCCGGGGTCGCCGAGCAGCTCGATCGCCGCTCTGCGCTGCGTCTCGGTGAGGAACGCCACGGCGTCCCACCGAGGGAGGTTCTCGAACACAGGGCGCCGCGCCGCCGTGAGCCGGCCCTGGCGGTCGGTGTGCGCACCGTGCACGAGGTGGATGAGCGTGACGTTCGTGCGCTGGTAGTGCTGCATCGACCGGGCGGCGGTCTTGCTGTCGACCACCACCACGGCCGGGGCATCCGCGATCAGCTCGTCGAGCCACGCGAACCGGAAGGCACGCGCCGACCGCCACTGGCCGGTCGCCCGGCCGGAGCGGTCGAACGACGTGATGAGCCGCCCACCCCCTCGCCGGTGCTCCTCGACGACGGCCGTCGTCCCGTCGGGGCGCCGGTGCTCGGCTCGGACGACCTCGCCATCGTCCATCCACCGGAGCACCGCCCCCGATTCTCCGCCGATCTCTTCGTCGGGTGGTCTCCGCACCGCTGCAGGCCGCACCGTTCCCGCCACGGGCTCGCGGTCGACCTCGCGGAAGTGCTCGTGGATGTTGAGGATCCGGATGCCGTCGCACAGCGCGCCGCGCGCGCGCAGCCGCTCGCGCACGGCGGGGTAGTCGGGCCGCTCGTCGAACGTGACGACGTCGACGTCGACGCCCGCCGCGCGGTGGAACGCGCGCGATCGGTGGAGGAGTGCGGCCGTCATGCCGCCGTACTCGTCGGGGATGCCCCACGTCACCGCGAGGTGCCGCGCCGGCGGCAGCGTCGCGTTCCGGGCGCTGTCGTGCTCGGTGAGGGAGGTCACATCCTGCACGGTAGGCCTTCCGGCTGACGGCCTCATGGGGGTTGACGCCGCCGGACCCGTTGTGTCACGCGATGGAGCGCGCATGCCGGTGATACCGCGTCTCGCGTATGATGAACCTCAGTCCCAACCGGAGGAGCTTTCATGGTCGATGCAGCCTCGTACTCACCGCCTGTCGATGACTACACGTTCCTCTTCGGCGAGGCGTTCGGACTCGACGTCGTCGCGCGAGCCACCGGCGGTGAGCTGACGGCCGAGGACGCGGCCGAGGTGATCGCGGGCGCCGGCGACTTCGCGGCATCCGTCCTCGCGCCCCTCCAGACGGTCGGCGATCGCATCGGCGCGCGCCTCGAAGACGGCCAGGTGCGACTGCCCGAGGGTTTCGCCGAGGCCTACCGCGCGTTCGTCGAAGCCGGCTGGGTCACCGCCGAGGCGCCCGTGTCGGCGGGCGGCGACGGACTGCCTGGGGCGATCCGCGCGGGGCTCGGCGAGATCTGGAACGGCTCGAACGCCGCGTTCGCGCTGTGCTGGCTGCTGACCGCCGGACAGATCCACGCGCTCGACGCCGCGGCATCCGACGAGATCCGCGAGACGTACCTCACGAAGCTCGTCTCGGGCGAGTGGACCGGCACGATGAACCTCACCGAGCCGGATGCCGGCACCGACCTCGGCGCGATCCGCACGACGGCGACGCAGCGCGAGGACGGCGGCTGGGGCATCCGCGGTCAGAAGATCTTCATCACGTGGGGCGACCACGACGTCGCCGAGAACATCGTGCACCTCGTGCTCGCGCGCACGCCCGGCGCGCCCGAGGGCGCGAGGGGCCTGTCGCTGTTCGTCGCGCCGAAGTTCCTCGTGAACTCGGACGGCAGCCTCGGGAAGCGCAACGCCATCACGACCGTCTCGATCGAGCACAAGCTCGGGATCCACGGCAGCCCCACGTGCGTGCTCTCGTACGAGGACGCCACCGGCTACCTCGTGGGCGAGGTCGGCGGGGGACTCGCGGGCATGTTCGTCATGATGAACTCCGCCCGTGCGGGCATGGGGTTCCAGGCGACGGGCATCGCCGATCGCGCGTACCAGCAGGCCGCGGCCTATGCCTCGGAGCGGGTGCAGGGCGCGGTGCTCGGTCGTGACGGCCGCGCGCCGATCGCGGAGCACCCCGACGTGCGCCGGCTGCTGCTGTCGATGTCGAGCAAGATCTTCGCGATGCGCGCCCTCGGCGTCTACGCCGCCGATCTGCTGGACCGCGCCGAGAGCGACCCGTCCGAGCTGAAGCTCGCCGAGTTCTTCGTGCCGATCCTCAAGGGCTGGACGACCGAGGACGCCGTCCAGCTCACGAGCGACGCCATCCAGGTCTACGGAGGCATGGGCTACATCGAAGAGACCGGTGCCGCGCAGCATTACCGCGACATCCGCATCACGCCGATCTACGAGGGCACGACCGCGATCCAGTCGAACGACCTCGTCGGCCGCAAGGTGCTGCGCGACGGGGGCGCGACCGCCGAGGAGCTCTTCACGCGCATCGAAGGGACGATCGCGCAGCTGCGCGGGGTCGAGGGGCCGGATGCCGCGCGCAACGCGGACCGTCTGGAGCGCGCGCTCGCGGCGGCCCGTCGCGCCACCGCCGACCTGCTCGGGTTCGCGGACTCGCCCCGCGACGCCTTCGCTGTGAGCGTGCCGTACCTGCTGCTGCTGGGCACGCTCGCGGGCAGCTGGATGCACGCGCTCACGGTCGCCGCGGTGCTCGCGCATGAGAACCGCGGCCCCGCCGACGCGGAGCGGCTGACCTCGGCCGAGTTCTACGGCACGCATCACCTGCCGCGCGTGCACGCGCTGGCCGAGACCGTGGCCGCGGGCGAGATCGCCTGACGCGGCCCGCTGCAGGCGGCCCGTGTTCCGCCCGCGATCAGGTGGGGGCCGCGCGGCAACACTCACCGTCTCTTTGTTGAGAACGATTATCAGTAGCGTTAGTGTTGGTGCATGCGCACCGATCGACGTCTCCTCGCGGTGGCCGGAGTGGCCGCTGCATCCGTTCTCGTGCTCGCCGGGTGCGCGAGCAGCGGAGCGGGTACATCCGACGGCCGGATCACCGTGGTCGCGTCGACCGACGTGTACGGCCAGATCGTCGAAGAGATCGGCGGCGACCTCGTCGACGTGACCTCGATCGTGTCGTCGGCGAGCGGCGACCCGCACTCGTTCGAGCCGAGCGCCCGTGACCAGCTCGCGGTCTCGCACGCGCAGCTCGTCATCGAGAACGGCGGCGGGTACGACTCGTTCGTCGACTCGCTCGTCGAGGCGAGCAGCAGCGACGCGAAGGTGCTCACGGCGGTCGAGTTCTCGTCGGCGTGGGAGGGCGGGGCAGCGCGCGACGACTCCGACGAGCACGCAGACGAGGGCGACCACGGCCACGACCACGAGCACATCGAGGGCTTCAACGAGCACGTCTGGTACGACGTGCGGGCCATGGCCGACCTCGCGATCGGCATCGCGTCCGAGCTCGAGGTGCTCGACCCCGACAACGGGGAGGTGTTCCAGGCGAACGCCGAGTCGTTCACGGGGGAGATCGAGCGCATCGAAGCGCAGCTCGCCGACATCGAGGCCGCCGACGGCGGTGCGGGCCTGTTCGTGACCGAGCCCGTTCCGCTCTATCTCGTCGAGGCCGCAGGCCTGGTCGACCTCACGCCCGACGCCTTCAGCGAGGCCGTCGAAGAGGGGCAGGACGTGCCGCCCGCGACGCTCCTCGAGGCGCTCGACCTCATCGGCGGCGGCGACGTGCGCGTGGTGATCGCCAACACGCAGACGGGCGGAGCCGAGACGACCCGCGTCGTGCAGGAGGCCGACGCGCGGGGAGTTCCCGTCGTGGAGTTCTCAGAGACCCTCCCCGAGGGCCAGGCTTACCTTTCGTGGATGCAGGCGAACGCGACGGCGCTGGCGGAGGCACTGGCCGCATGACCCAGTCCGCAGCGGACACGCGGAACGACACGGATGCCTCGCCCCTGACCATCCGCGAAGCCGCGTTGCGCCGCGGCGATCGCGAGCTGTGGAGCGGCCTCGACCTGGACGTACGGCCCGGCGAGCTCATCGCTGTGCTCGGCCCGAGCGGCTCGGGCAAGACGACGCTGCTGCGGGCGATCCTCGGGCTTGAGCCCCTGAGCGCCGGCACCATCACGGCCCTCGGAGAGCCGGTACGGCGACGCGGCAACCGGCGCATCGGGTACGTGCCGCAGCAGCGCCCGCTCCCGCCGGACACGTCGCTGCGCGGCCGCGACCTCGTCGCGCTCGGCATCGACGGGCACCGGTTCGGTCTCCCGTGGCCGCGTCGCGGCGACCGGGCGCGGATCGACCGGCTCGTGCACGAGGTCGGGGCGGATGCCTTCGCGAACCGTCCCGCCGGCACGCTGTCGGGCGGCGAGCAGCAGCGCCTGCGCATCGGGCAGGCGCTCGCCGACGACCCGCGGCTCCTCCTGTGCGACGAGCCGCTCACGAGCCTCGATCTCGCGAACCAGCAGGCGGTGGTCGGCCTCATCGACCGGCATCGGCGGAGCGGGGCATCCGTGCTGCTCGTCACCCACGACATCAACCCGCTGCTCGGCAAGGTCGACCGCATCCTCTACCTCGCGAACGGCCGCTTCATGCTCGGCAAGCCGCAGGAGGTGCTGCGATCCGACGTGCTCACCGACCTCTACGGCGCGCACGTCTTCGTGCTGCGCGCGGGAGATCGGCTGGTCGTCGTCGGCGCGCCCGATGCCGAGGAGTCGCACCACCATCACGCCGACGGCGAGGCGACCGCATGAACTGGAACGACGTGTGGGACGCGATGTTCGGCGGCCTGCCCTACTACGGCGAGATCCTCGCGCTCGTGTCGAACTCGGTGTGGGCGGGCGCGGTGCTCGGGCTCGTCGGCGGGCTCGTCGGAGTGTTCGTCATGCAGCGCGACATGGCGTTCGCGGTGCACGGCATCAGCGAGCTGTCGTTCGCCGGGGCCGCCGCGGCGCTCCTCATCGGGGCGGACGTCGTGGGCGGGTCGATCGTCGGCTCACTCATCGCAGCGGGAATCATCGGATGGCTCGGCGCCCGTGCCCGCGACCGCAACTCGATCATCGGCGTGCTCATGCCCTTCGGGCTGGGCCTGGGCATCCTGTTCCTCTCGCTCTACAGCGGCCGCAGCGCGAACCGCTTCAGCCTGCTGACCGGTCAGATCGTGTCGGTGCAGTCCGAACAGCTCGGGTGGCTCATCGTGATCGGCGCGGTCGTGCTGCTCGGCATCCTCCTCATCTGGCGTCCGCTGCGCTTCGACTCGCTCGACCCGCAGGCAGCGGCCGCGCGCGGAGTGCCGACGACCGCGGTGTCGCTCGCCTTCATGCTGCTGCTCGGACTCATCGTCGCCGTCGCGGTGCACATCATCGGCGCGCTGCTCGTGATGGCGCTGCTCGTGACGCCCGCGGCCGCCGCGATGCGCATCACCGCGGGGCCGCTCGCGGTGCCGGTGCTGTCGGCTCTGTTCGGGCTCGTGTCGGCGGTCGGCGGCATCCTCCTCGCGATCATGGGCACGCTCCCCGTGAGTCCCTACATCACGACGATCTCGTTCGTCATCTACCTCGTGTGCCGCGCGATCGGCGCGCGTCAGGGGCGGGTGACGAGAGAGCACGCGCACGCATGACGGATGCCGCGGCACCCGCCGATCGAACGGGTCGACGTCCAGGCTCGCGCTCAGGCCCCGCCGGTAGACTCCCGGGCATGTCCGATCGGTCCGGAGTGCAGCGCGCCACCGCGGCGCCGGCATCCGCGAACCCGGTTCCGCAGCGCACGACGTGGCAGCGTGAGCGCGTGCGCGAGGCGCTCACCGACGCACGAGGCTTCGTGAGCGCGCAGACCCTGCACGCGACGCTGCGCGAGGAGAACACCGGCATCGGACTCGCGACGGTCTACCGCGCGCTCGCCGGGCTCGCCGCGCTCGGCGAGGCCGATTCGCTGCAGAGCCCGGAGGGCGAGAACCTCTACCGCGCGTGCGAGTCGCCCGGGCATCACCACCACCTGATCTGCCGCTCGTGCGGACTGACCGTCGAGATCGAGGCGAACGACGTCGAGCAATGGGCACGGCGCACCGCAGAGCAGCACGGCTTCACCGACGCCCAGCACGTCGTCGACATCTTCGGGCTGTGCGGGCCGTGTGCACAGGCCCGGACAGGCGAGCGTGACGCGGACTGATCCTCCTCGAGGCGTTGAGCGAGCAGCACAGCGACGCGACGCTTCGTCTCGCCCCGCTCGCTCAGCGACCGGTGCGGGCTCCGCTCGTTCGGCGACTGGTGGCGGGGGCACGCGCACCCTCATCTGGCTCGGAGTCGGCGCTGCGTTCATCGCGCTCCTGTTCGCGATCGACGCTCTCGCGCCGATGCTGTACGACGCCTCGCTCCCCACCCGCGCGCAGGACGGACTCACGCTCGCTCTCAGCGTGCTCATCGAATCGCTGCCGTTCGTCGTGCTCGGCGTCGTGCTGTCGATCGTCGTTCAGGTGTGGGTGCCGCCCGGGGTCATCGAGCGCTGGATGCCCCGCCGCGCCTGGGCGCGTCGCATGGTGCTGTCGCTCCTCGGCATGCTCGTGCCCGTGTGCGAGTGCGGCAACGTGCCGTTCGCGCGCGGACTGCTCATGCGGGGGTTCAGCGTCCCCGAGACGCTGACGTTCCTCATCGCGGCGCCGATCGTGAACCCGATCGTCATCATCACGACCCACCAGGCGTTCGGCTTCGACGACGGCATCCTCGTCGCGCGGCTGCTGGGCGGCTACGCGATCGCGAACCTCATCGGGTGGCTGTACAGCCGGCATCCGTCGCCCGACGCCCTGCTGACCGAGCGGTTCCGCGAGACGTGCGACCTCGTCGTGCACGAGCCCGGGGGCCGCTGGCGCCGCACCCTCGCCCAGCTCGTGATCGAGCTGCGCGCCGTCATGCCGGCGCTCATCATCGGCTCGGCCCTCGCGGGCGCGGTGCAGGTGCTCGTGCCGCGCGACGCGCTGCTGGCGATCGGCTCCAACCCGGCGCTGTCGATCGTCGCGATGATCGCGCTCGCGATGGTCGTGTCGATCTGCTCGAACGTCGACTCGTTCTTCGCCCTGTCGTTCGCGTCGACGTTCACGCCAGGGTCGATCGTCGCCTTCCTGCTCGTCGGGCCGCTCGTCGACGTCAAGATGCTCGCCCTCATGCGAACGACCTTCACGTGGCGCACGCTCGGCGGGATCGTCGTGGTCGTCGTGCTCGCGGCCTTCGCCATCGGGACGGCGGTGAACCTCCTTGTCTAGGTCTCACGCCCTCGCGACGCGCTGGCTCGGCGTCGGGCTGGCATCCGTGCTCGCCGTCGTGACCCTCGGGCTGGGTCTCACCGGCCGCCTCGGCCTCTACATCAACCCCGAGTCCGCATGGTGGGCGATGGGGATGGCGGTCGTGATGCTCGCCGGGGCGATCGCGAGCTTCGCGCTCCCGCTCGGCGCCGAGGAGGAGGGGCACGGGCACGACCACGGGCACGGGCATGACGAGCTCGCTGCAGCGACCGAGACGAAGCGCGCCACTCACCCCGCGGCGCTCGTAGCGACGGTCGCCGGCGGGGTCGTGGCATCCGGCGTCGTGGTCACCGGCCTCGTGCTGCCGCCGGCCACGTTGTCGGCCGAGCTCGCGATGTCGCGCAATGTCGGGGCCGCACCTCTGTTCGCAGGGGCGGATGCCGTGACCCTCGCCGCATCCGGAGACACGACGACCTTCGGGGTCGGCGAATGGGCGACCGTGTTCGCGACGGCGACGAACCCGGAGACGTTCGACGGAGACGCGGTCGAGCTCACCGGCTTCGCGACGCCCTCCGAGGACGGAGACTTCACGCTCACTCGCCTGGTCATCACGCACTGCGTGATCGACGCGCAGCCCGCCGGGCTCCCCGTCGTCACCGACGCCGAGGTTCCCGCCACGGGGCAGTGGGTGAACGTGAGGGGCACGGTGCGCGCGGCCTCCGACGGACTTCTCGTCGTCGACGCCGCATCGATCGAGCCGATCGACGAGCCCGGAGACCCGTATGAGTACTGAGTCTCCGACCCGGCGCACCCGCTCGCGCAGCCGTCACGGGCGGTCATTCGCACTCACGTTCGCGGTCGTCGTCGGCATCCTCGCCGTGCTCGGCATCGGCGGCGCCGCGGCGAGCGTGCTGCAGGGACCCCGCGTCACCTCGGTGCAGGTCGATCCGGAGGCGGCGGTCGCCGCGTCCGGCTCTCGTCTCATCGTCACGACGACGCAGGCGCTGCAGGAGGTGGACCCGTCCCAGGTCACGGTGGAGCCCGCGACCCCGTTCGGGGTGGACACGTCCGGGCGCAGCGTCGGCGTGCGGTTCACACTGCCGCTGTGGGACGACACCGAGTACACGGTGACCTTCCGCGATGTGCGCGGCACCGCGACGGGACCGGCCGCGACGTTCGAGCACACCTTCCGCACACCGCCCGAGGAGGTCTTCCTGCTGCAGCGCGGCGAGGCGAGCGACACGATCTTCCGCACCGACCTCACGGGCGAGCAGGCTGAACCGGTCTTCACGCACGAGCACATCGAGGACTTCCGCGCGACCACCGAGCACCTCGTGATGTCGGTGCGCACGGAGGACGACGAGCCGCAGCTCATCGTCACGGATCCAGAGGGGCGGAACGAGCGTCCCCTCCCGCTGCCCGGCGACGGCTTCGTCTCGAACCTGCAGAGCGCCGACCGCGGCGACCTCATCGGCTACACGTTCTCCGCGGCCGACCTCGGCGCCGACGGCGGGCTTGAGAGCGCCCTGTTCACGGCATCGCTCAAGGACAGCGAAGCGGATGCTGCGCCGCAGTCCATCGAGGTCGAGGGCGCCGACCCCCGGGTGGCCGAGTTCCGCTTCGTGCCCGACACCGACAGCATCCTGCTGCTGTCGTTCGACGGCTCGCTCCTGCTCACGTCGCCCGACGGGCAGGCGACCTCTCTGGGCATCGCGAACGGGATCGACGGAATCGCGCGGGGCTCGTCGCACGCGATCGTCGACCGCGCCGAGGGCGTCACGGTGGTCGACCTCACGGACGGGACGGAGGAGCCGCTCGTCGTGCCCGATGCCCCGCTCGGTCCTGCGAGCTCCGTCCTGCCCCTCGCGACCGGCGGCACCGTGCGCTCGACGGCGGTCCTCACGCCCGAGGGGTTCCCGACCGGCGTCACCTCGGTGGACCGCGTCGCCGACGACGGCGCCACGAGCGCCCTCATGTCCGTGCCGTCGAGCGACGGCCTGCTGCAGATGTGCGTGTCGCCGAGCGAGCGCTACCTGGCGGTGCTCGTCTCGCCGGATGCCGTGGACAACCCGTACGACACCTACATGCTCCCGCTGCCCCAGCGCGTCGAGACGCACATCCTCGATCTCACCTCCGCCGACCCGGAGGGAGCTCCTGAGGAGGTCGTCGCGATGGCCGGCTCGTCCATCTCGTGGTGCCAGGTGCCGCCGCTATGACCCCGATTCCCGTCGGCGCCGACGCGGTTCGCCCCGCCGCGCGCGCTGACCTCCTGCCCCTTCCGCTCGAGGTCGCTCCGCGCCTCCTCGGCGCGGTGCTCGAGACGATCGTCGACGGCGAGCTCGTCGCCGTGCGGCTCACCGAGGTCGAGGCGTACCACGGGCAGGGGACCGGACCCGTGCCCGACCTCGGCTCGCACGCGCGCATGGGCCGCACCGCACGGAACGCCACGATGTGGGGCGAGCCCGGACACCTGTACGTGTACCTGAGTCACGGGATCCATTCGTGCGTGAACGTCGTGTGCGGTCCTGAAGGGGTCGCCGGCGGTGTGCTGCTGCGTGGCGGCGTGGTGATCGAAGGGGCGGATGCCGCGGCCCGCCGCCGCCCGGCCGCACGAACCCCCCGCGACTTCGCCCGCGGGCCGGGTCGTCTCGGCGATGCGGTGGGGCTGAGGCATCCGCTTCACGACGGCATCGACGCCGTCACCGGTGAACCGCTGGAGGGCGCCGTCGCGCGCCTGTCGCTGCGCGAGGAGCCGCTCGGGGAGTTCGAGCGGGGTCCGCGCGTGGGCGTCGCGGGCCATGCCGGCGGACCGGCGTTCCCGTGGCGGTTCTGGATCCCGGGCGATCCGACGGTGTCGGCGTTCCGGTGGGGGCGCGGGGCCGGGCCGGCCGCGGTCGGGGCGGCCGAGGCATCCGTGCTAGACTGACTCTTTGTCTGCGCGCACTCCAGCACGCAGTTCGTACTCACAATCCCCGCATCCGGTCCCTGAGCCTGTCGAAGGGTCGCACGGGTGTGAGTGCAGACAAGGGATCTTGGGTGGGGCCGTCCGGCTTCACGGTACAGAGGAGACAACCACCATGGCAGCAGTGTGCCAGGTGACCGGCGCGGTTCCCGGCTTCGGTCACAACATCTCGCACTCGCACCGCCGGACGAAGCGCCGCTTCGACCCGAACGTGCAGAAGAAGACGTACTACGTTCCGTCGCTTGGTCGCAACATCAAGCTCAACGTGTCGGCCAAGGGCATGAAGGTCATTGACGCCCGCGGCATCGAGTCCGTCGTGAAGGACCTCATCGCGAAGGGTGTGAAGCTCTGATGGCGAAGAAGTCACAGGACGTTCGTCCGATCATCAAGCTGCGTTCGACCGCCGGCACGGGCTACACCTACGTGACGCGCAAGAACCGCCGCAACAACCCCGACCGCATCGTGCTCAAGAAGTACGACCCCGTCGTGCGCAAGCACGTCGACTTCCGAGAGGAGCGCTGATCATGGCCAAGAAGAGCAAGATCGCGCGCAACCAGCAGCGCCAGGAGGTCGTCGACCGCTACGCCGCCAAGCGCGCCGAGCTGAAGAAGCAGCTCGTCGACCCGAACTCGACCGACGAGCAGCGCGAGGCCGCTCGTGTGGGCCTGCAGAAGCTGCCCCGCGACGCTTCGCCCGTGCGCCTGCGCAACCGCGACGTCATCGACGGTCGCCCGCGCGGCCACCTGTCGAAGTTCGGCATCTCGCGTGTCCGCTTCCGCGACATGGCGCACCGTGGCGAGCTGCCCGGCGTGACCAAGTCGAGCTGGTAAGCACCGCGTAAGCGTCGAAGGCCCGGAGTTCCTCGGAGCTCCGGGCCTTTCGCGTGCCCGCGCCCTCCCCCTTCCCTTCCTTCGCCGAGTGCACGGCTTCGCGTCGAATGGACGACCTCGCCGCGTGGCCACGTCGTGCGCTCGACGGGAAGCCGTGCACTCGCGCAGGAGGGAGGGGGCGGCGGCGGGAGTGTCAAGGTCGGTGCGCGCGCGGGCGCGGGACGCGAGGATGGGGACATGCCGCTGGATCCGTTCTTCGCCGAGCGACTGCGCGTGCACCGGCGCTACCTCATCGGGCGCGTGCTCGCGGATCTGCGCGCGCGCCTCAGGGCACTGTGGCCGTTCGCTCGCGAGGCGGTCGCGCCTGCATCGGCCGACGCATCCGCCGCCACGAGGGCGGAGAAGACGGATGCCGCGCCCGCCGCTCTCGGACCCCGCGCCCGCGCCCGGGCGAAGCACCGCCGCGCCGCGCTCGCGTGGGACCGCAAGGAGCTCGAGACCGCCGGAATCCCCGGTCCCGAGGTCCGGATCGCCGAGCACACCATCGACGTGCCCGGGCGGCCTGCCGTTCGCGTCCGCGTGTACGACCCGCGTGTCGCCGAGCGCTCCGAACCGCTGCCCGCGTGCCTGACGTTCTTCGGAGGGGCGTTCCGCATCGGCGGGATCGACTACCCGACGACGGATGCCGCCAACCGCCGCCGCGCGGTCGACGCCGACATCGTCGTGGTGGCGGTCGACTACGCGCTCGCGCCCGAGCACCGGTATCCGACCCAGGTGTTCCAGGGATACGCGGCGCTCGAGTGGCTGTTCGAGAGCGCCGGCCGGCTCGGCGTCGACCCCGAGCGGATCGGGATCGGCGGCGCATCCGCCGGTGCGAATCTCGCCGCCGCCGTGACGCTCATGAACCGCGACCGCGACCAGCACCAGATCCGGCTGCAGGTGCTCGAGGTGCCCGTGGTCGACCTGACGGGCAACCACCTCGATCTGCGGGCGACACGGGCACTCGGCATCCCGACGCTCGTCGCGCTGCGGGAGCTGCGCTCGGTCGCCCGCACTTACCTTCCCGACCGGAGAGCTGCCCGCGATCCGTACGCGTCGCCGCTGCTCGCGACCTCGCACGAGCAGCTTCCGCCCGCCGTGATCCTCACCGCCCAGTACGACCCGCTGCGCGGCGACGGCGAGGCCTATGCTGCCGCGCTCCGGTCCGCCGGGGTCGACGCGAGTGCCGTGCAGTACCTCGGGGGCACGCACGACACCTCGATCTTCACCGCGGTGCTGCCCGCAGCGCGCCGCTGGCACGCCGACGTCGTCGCGGCGCTGCGGCGACTGCACGGCTGATTCGCGCGCCGCGGTGGCGGCATCCGCCCTTCTGGCTTCTCGGGTGGTGCTCCACGCGAGGACCTTCGCCGCCGCGTTGCGCCATTTCTACTCCTCAGGCGCCGGGTTGTGGCATCCGATTCCTCGTCGGACTCGCTCGTTCGTCACACCAGCCACACTGGTCACGTTCGTCACACATACACCAAGGAATCTCCTCCGTAATCGACGACGGATGCCGGAAATCCGCGTGATTACGCGGAACGTGGGTATATTCGGGGTCGGTCGATCCGACCAGCCGGGGGGCAGAGCAGTCTCTCGGTCCGCGCAATGAACGGTGGCGACGAGCCGCCGTGGAGGACAACCAATGGCTGACAAGTCCATCACCAAGACCGAACTCGTCGCGAGCATCGCGAGCGCGACCGGGCAGAGCCAGTCCGCCGTGTCGAGCGTGCTCGACTCCCTCTTCTCCACCGTCTCCGAGGCGGTCGCCAAGGGCAGCAAGGTCTCGATCCCCGGCTGGATCGCGTTCGAGCAGGTCGCCACGTCCGCGCGCACGGGCCGCAACCCGCAGACCGGTGAGGAGATCAAGATCCCCGCCGGCAAGCGCGTCAAGGTCACCGCGGGCTCGAAGCTCAAGGCTGCGGTCAAGTAACCGCCGGCGAACACGCTTGACGAGGGGGTGCCGCGTTCGCGCGGCATCCCCTCACGCGCACCGGGGCAGCGGGCCGAGAGCGCATTGCCGCCGACGTAGGCTGGAACAATGAACCCGCGCGCGCTGCGGGCCACCGGGCCCGCGATCCTCGTCGTGGTCGCGCTCGCCGCGGTCATCGCGGGGCTCGCGTACGGCGGAGGCGCCGCGCCGCTCGTGATCGGCGACCCCGGGCCGGTCGCGCGCTGGGGTCTTCCGATCGCGAAGCTGTTCGTCAACCTCGCCGCGGCGGGCATGGTCGGATGCCTCGTGACCGCCCTGTTCACGCTTCGCGCGGGCGTCACCCGGGACGACGGCAAGCCGACGGAGTTCGACACCGCCCTCGACACCGCGTCGATCTCGGCGGCGGTGTTCACGATCGCCGCGGGCGTCACAGGCTTCCTCACGTTCATCGACGCGTTCAACCCGGCGCTCGACATCGGTCCCCAGTTCGGCGCGCAGCTCGGCCGCTTCCTCGCCGAGACCGAACCCGGTCGCGCGTGGCTCATGACGGTCATCGCGGGCGCCGTGCTCACCGTGCTCACGTTCGCGGTGCGCTCGTGGACCGCTACGCTCCTCGTCGCGATCCTCGCGGCCGCGACGCTCATCCCGATGGCGACGCTCGGGCACTCGGGCGAGGAGTCGAACCACACGACCGCGGTCATGTCGCTCGTGCTCCACTCGATCGCGGCCGCGGTGTGGCTGGGCGGACTGGTGCTCATGGTGGTCGTGCGGCCGCTCATGTCCGCGAAGGGCATGAACGCCGCCCTGCTGCGCTACTCGAGCATCGCGCTCGCTGCGTTCGTCGTGGTGGCCACCTCGGGAACGGCCCGCGCGGTGATCGCCGTCGGCGCGTGGGACGCCCTCGCGACGCCTTACGGCGTGCTGCTCCTCGTCAAGGTCACCGCCCTCATCGCGCTCGGATTCCTGGGGGCGGCGTACCGGGTGCGTCTGATCGGAAGGATGCAGCGGCCCGGCGCATCCGGTTCGTCCGCGCGCTTCTGGGGGCTCGTCGCCCTGGAGCTCGCGTTCATGGGCATCGCGAGCGGTGTCGCGGTCGCGCTCGCGCGCACGGCGCCGCCGACGACCGCGAACGTGCCCGAGGTGCGGACGCCGGCCGAGATCCTCACGGGTGCGCCGCTGCCGCCCGAGCTGACGCCCATCCGCTGGATCACCGCGTGGGAGATCGACCCGCTGTGGGCGACCGTCGCCGGGTTCGGCATCTTCTTCTACCTCGCCGGCGTGTGGCGGCTGCGCCGGCGCGGCGACGCGTGGCCGCTCTACCGCGCGATCATGTGGGTCGCGGGACTGGTGCTGCTCGTGTGGGTGACCTGCGGCGCCGTCAACGCGTACCAGGACTACCTCTTCAGCGTGCACATGATCGGGCACATGCTGCTCACGATGGCGATCCCCCTGCTGCTGGTGGCCGGGGCTCCCGTGACCCTTGCGGCGCGTGCGATCCGCAAGCGCGACGACGGCACGCGCGGCGGACGAGAGTGGATCCTGTGGGCGGTGCACACGCCGTTCGCCCGCGTCATCACGAACCCGTTCGTCGCGGCGGCGATCTTCGTCGGCTCGCTGTGGGCGTTCTACTTCACCGACCTGTTCCGCTGGTCGCTGTACGACCACATCGGGCACGAGTGGATGGTCGCCCACTTCCTCATCTCGGGCTACCTCTTCGTGCAGTCGCTCATCGGCATCGACCCGGTGCCGTATCGCCTTCCGTACCCGTTCCGGCTCGTGCTGCTCATCGCGGTCATGGCGATGCACGCGTTCTTCGGCATCGCGATCATGATGCAGTCCGGGCTCATGGTCTCGGAGTGGTTCGGCGCGATGGGCCGCACGTGGGGTGCGACGCCGCTCGAGGATCAGTACATCGGCGGCGGTGTCGCATGGTCGATCGGCGAGATCCCGACCCTCATCCTCGCGATCACGGTCGCGATCCAGTGGAGCCGCAGCGACGACCGCGCCCAGAAGCGCCGCGATCGCCACGCCGACCGCACGGGCGACGCCGAGCTCGAGGCGTACAATGCCCACCTCGCCGAGCTCGCCGCTCGCGACGAGCGCAAGGCCCGCGACGAGCGCAAGGCCCGCGCGGGGCGCTGACTCTCAATCGCGGGCATCCGGCTCATCGGATGCACCGGGCGCGACATCCCACTTCGTGCCGGCGATGTCACCGCGCAGCGTGCCGGTCACGTCGTCGACCGCCGCGCCGACAGTCGGTGCGAATCGGTCGGAGGTGAAGCGATCAGTGAGGCCGTACTCGCGCAGGGTGTCGACGACCGGCGACTTCATCTCGGCGATGATGAGACGGATTCCGTGTGCCTGCAGGTAGTCGTCGAGCTCGGCGAGCTCGTCGGCGGCCGTCGTGTCGATGTCGGTGATGGGCTCGGCGGCGAGGATCAGCGTGTGGACGTCGGCGCCGGCCGCTCGCACACGTGAGCGCACCCAGTCGTCGAACAGGCCGCCGTTCGCGAAGAACAGGGGCGCATCGAACCGCACGATGACGACACCGGGGATGCGGGTTCCGTCGGGGTTGCGGGAGAGGTCGTGGTAGCCACGCATGCCGCGCACGCGGCCGAGCTCGGCCTTGTACGGCCGCCACGACCGATTGACGAAGGCGATGAACGAGAGGGCGATCGTGATGGCGATGCCCTGGAGCACTCCGAACACGAGCACGCCCAGGAACGCGGCGAGCGACAGCACGAAGTCGACGCGGTCCATGCGCGCGATCCGCGCGACGCCGCGCACGTCGATGAGCGAGATCGCGGCGCTCACCACGACCGCGGCGAGCGTCGCGGACGGCAGGAACTCGGTGAGCCCCGGGAGCGCGAGGATGAACACGACGATGAGCACCGCTCCGATGAGCCCAGTGAGCTGCGATCGCGCGCCCGCCTGCTCGGCGACGGGAGTGCGCGAGGATGAGCCCGACACGGGGAATCCGCCCAGCAGGCCGGACGCGATGTTGGCGAGCCCTACGCCGGCCATCTCCTGGCTCCCGTCGACGCTCTCGCCCCGGCGTGCCGCGAAGGTGCGCGACAGCACGGCGGTGTCCGCGAACGCGACGAGCGCGATTCCCGCGGCCGGCAGGACGAGCGGCCCGATGTCGGTCCAGCTCAGGCCGACGAGCGCCGGCGCGGGCAGCCCTTGGGGCAGCGCGCCCACGACCGCGAGGTCGTCCGAGAGGCCCAGGATCGCCGTGAGCACCATCGACCCGATCACCGCGACGATGATCCCCCACACCCGCAGGCCGAGTAGCCGGAACACGACGATGACCACGAGCGACCCGACGCCGAACCCGGTCGCGATCGGATCGAGGCCGCCTGCGGCGAGCCCCTGCACGATCGCGATCGTCTCCTGCCACAGGGTCTCGGCGTCGATCGAGAAGCCGAGCAGCTTCGGCAGCTGCGACACGATGACGATGACGGCGATCGCGTTGAGATAGCCGACGCGGATCGGCTTGGACAGCAGGTCCGTCACGAACCCGAGGCGCAGCACGCCGCCCAGCAGCATCAGCCCGCCGACCATGATCGCGAGCAGTCCCGCGAGCGCGACCGCGCGCTGGGGGTCGCCGAGCGCGAGCGGCAGGATCGCCGCGGCGATGATCGGCGCGAGGGCGGAGTCCGGACCGAGCACGAGCACGCGCGACGGCCCGAAGATCGCGTACACGACGAGCGGGACGATCGTCGCGTACAGGCCGGTCTCGGGCGGGAGGCCCGCGACGACCGCGTAGCCCATTCCCGCGGGGATCAGCAGCGCGGTCACGATGAGGCCGGCGCGCACGTCCGCCCACAGCCACGAGCGCTTGTACGAGCGCACCGCGGCGATTCCCGGCACCCAGCGGGCGGCATCCGTCCTGGCCATGCGCCCTCCCGAGACATCGATCGGCCGACAGCCCGATGCTAGAGCCGCGGGAGGACCGCGGTCACGTCCCGGGCGACGGATGCGGCATCCGTCCCTACTGCGTGTCGGGTCCCGTCACGAGGATCGACGCCGTCCCGTCGGGCAGCACGGTGATCCGGCCCGTCACGATGAAGGGCACGTCCTCGACCACGTGGGTGATCGTGCCGTCGAACAGCGACTGCACGTCGACCTCGATGTGCGCGACCGCCTGCGCCGGTGGGATGCGCCAGCCCGCCCCGTCCGACTCGACCGTGACGGAGGGCTGCTCGATGATCGACCACTTCGGCAGCGACGTGATCCGGTCCTCGACAGGGAAGCCGAACGGGCACGCTGTCGGCTGAAGCACCTGCTGCGTCGCGCACCGCGTGAGGAACTCCTCCATGCGCTGCTGCACGACGCCGAGGAACTCGTCCGTCGGCTGCGCGATGATCGAGACCGGGATGCGCGTGAGGGGCAGGTCCGACAGCACGGCGACGCCCGGCGTCGACGAGATCGCGGTATCGACCGAGACCGAGTAGAGACCGGGGGAGAACACGAGCAGCGGGACCGGCGCGCGAGGGTCGGCATCGACGCCGTCGGGTGAGACCTGCCGCTTGTCGACCGAGAACCCGTTCACTTCGAACACCATCGATCCGGACACCTCGAGCTCGATGAGCGCGAGCGGGCTCTCGGCGAATCGCCACGTCGGTGCGACCCCGACCGTGCCCTCGCGCTCGACCTCGAAGGTCGTGGTGCCCTCGTATCCGCCCGCGATGTACGTGACCGTCACGTCGACCACACCGCCGTCGCGCGGCTGCTCCGACACGACGCGGATGTCGGTGAGCTCCGCGAGTGCCGCGCGCCGCAACAGGGCATCCGACACGTCGGGCGAGAGTCCCGCGGCGTCGAGCTCGGCCGAGTCGACCGCGACGCCCGGGATGGCGAGCGCCTCGGCCGCGCGCCCGTCGGCGAGCAGGCCGACGTACCGCTCGACGAACGCCGAAGGACTGTAGAAGATGCGGTACATCGCGGCCGCACCTGCGGCGATCGCCGCGATCAGCACCAGGCCGACGATCCCGAGGAGGATCATGTCGGTCCGCAGGCGAGAACGCGCAGAACGAGAGACGGATGCCTCGCCCGTACCCGCGGGCGCAGCATCCGTCATCACCGTCGTCGTTTCGCCGATGGGCGTCCCCGTGGCGGCGGGAGGAGCGCCCGGCGGGGTCGGAGCATCGCCCGGGGGCGTCTGAACGCGCCCGGGTGCGGTGCCGGCAGCCCCCTGGTCCACGCCTCCAGTCTAGGAAAGGCCTCCTCCACACCGCGCAGGGGGAGACACCGGATGACACACGACGGCGTGCGCGGCGCCCCGGGGCATCCGGTCTGACTACCATGAATCGGTGACCACGCCGCTCCTCTCCGCCGAGCAGGAGGCGCTGTTCCGCCTGATCGAAGACACCCGCGAGCACGTATTCGTCACGGGCCGCGCGGGCACGGGCAAGTCGACGCTCCTGCAGCACCTCGCTTGGAACACGTCCAAGCAGATCGCCGTGTGCGCGCCGACCGGTGTCGCGGCGCTCAATGTCGAGGGGCAGACGATCCACTCGCTGTTCAAGCTTCCGCTGGGGATCATCGGGCAGAGCGAGGAGCCGCAGTCGGATGCCACGCGCCGCATCCTCAATGCGATCGACACGCTCGTCATCGACGAGGTCTCGATGGTCAACGCCGACCTCATGGACGCGATCGACCGGTCGCTGCGCCAGGCGCGCGGCCGCCGGGCCGAGCCGTTCGGTGGCGTGCAGGTCGTCATGTTCGGCGACCCCTACCAACTGGCGCCCGTCCCGCCGCGCGGTGACGAGCTTCGGTACGTGCGCGACCACTACCGCTCGTTCTGGTTCTTCGACGCGCACGTGTGGACGGGCGGCCCGCCGCAGATCGCCGACGGTCCCGCGATCGACGGCTTCGCCGACCTCGGCCCGTTCGGGACGCACTTGAATGTGCGCGAGCTGACCGAGATCCACCGGCAGTCCGATCCGGGATTCAAGGCGATGCTCAACGCGGTGCGGCACGGCAGGGTGACGGCCGACATCGCCCAGATCCTCAACGACACGGGCGCGCGCACGCCGCCCGATCCGGCCGACGGCGAGCATCCCATCATCACGCTCGCGACGCGCAACGACATCGTCAACAACATCAACCGGCGCCACCTGAACGAGCTCGTCGGTCGCGAGCAGACGGCCACCGCGGAGATCAGCGGGGACTTCGGGCGCGGCGATGCGTACCCTGCCGACCCAGAGCTCAAGCTCAAGGTCGGTGCGCAGGTGATGTTCCTGCGCAACGACATCGGCGCCTTCGGCGAGCCGCCGCGATGGGTCAACGGCACGATCGGCACGGTCACGCGGATCGCGGGCGGCACCGTGCGAGTGCAGGTGGAGCACGAGGAGTTCGAGGTCGAGCCGGCCGTGTGGGAGAAGTTCCGCTACGCGTACGACCCGAACTCTCGGTCGCTGACACGCGACGTCGTCGCCGAGTTCACGCAGTTCCCGCTGCGCCTCGCGTGGGCGGTCACGATCCACAAGTCGCAGGGCAAGACGTACGACCGCGCGATCATCGACCTCGGCTCCGGTGCCTTCGCACCCGGACAGACCTATGTCGCGCTGTCGCGCCTGACCTCTCTCGAGGGGCTGTACCTCACGCGTCCGCTGCGGCCAAGCGACATCCGTGTCGACCCCGACGTCGCGCGGTGGATGGCGGGAGCGCGAGCGGCGACCAGCGCCTGACGCGTTCGCTCGCCGGAGCGGCGGTCAGGCATCGTCGTCGGCGTGGTCGCCGTTCAGGTGCCCGAGCACTCCAGCGAGCGCGTCGTCATCGAATCGTTGAGTCATATGTCAAGCCCGCGGACCGGCTTCGCTGACTCGGCGCGGGCTGTGTTTGAATGAGTCGCACGACCATCGGGGGGTGAGAATGCACCGAGGTCACCGACGGCACCGTGTCGTCGCCGCCGTCGCGGCCGCTCTAGCGCTCTCCCTCGCCCTCGCGGGGTGCGGAATCCCCGAGCAGGTCACCGTCGACGCGCCGCCGCAGGTGGATCGCGCCCTCCCCGAAGAGACGGTGCAGCAGCTGCAGGAGGCGGTCACCCACGCGATGGCGGCGGCCGGGGCATCCGGTGCCATCGTCGGGGTGTGGGCGCCGTGGAGCGGCAGCTGGGTCGCGGGCCACGGCACGCAGTCGCCGACCGATGACACGGAGGTCAGCGCCGACATGCGGTTCCGCGCCGCCCGCATGACGCGTCCGATGGTGTGCGACGTGCTGTTCGACATCGCGGATGCGGGGACGGTGTCGCTCGACGACAGCGTCTCGGACTACGTGCCCGGGGTTCCCGACCTCGACGACGTGACGCTGGGGCAGCTGTGCGACGGCACGTCGGGCATCGGCTCGTACAGCGGGATGCTGCAACCCCTGTGGCTGTCGAACCCGTCGCGCGTGTGGGATCCTCGCGAGCTCGCGAGCTATGGGCTCGGTCAGCCGCGCCGATTCGAGCCGGGAACGGGCTACGCCGACTCCGACGCGGGCTTCCTTCTCTTGGGCCTGGCGCTCGAGCGCGCGACGAACAGCTCGCTGTCGACGCTGCTCGCCGAGCACGTCACGTCGCCGCTCGGCCTCGACGCGACCAGCCTGCCGGCCGGGTCGACGACTTCCGTGGCCGCGGACGCCCCCGTGTTGCGCGGCAACCACTCCCTGCCCGGCGAGGGCGGAGCGCTCAACTGCACGGAGCCACTCGACATCACCGAGCTCTCGCCGAGCGTCGGCTACGCCGACTCGGGCGTCGTCTCCGACATCTACGACCTCGGCAAGTACATGCAGGCGCTCGCCACGGGAGCCCTCGACCCCGAGGGACTCGATCGCTTCGACAACCCGCTGCCCGTCTACGCGGGTGCACCGACGTGGTACACGGCCGACGGCGGCGCAGTGCTCGCCGGCTCGCTCGTGGGTCAGTTCGGCTCTGTGCCGGGATACGCCGTGTCGGCGTGGTCCGATCCGAACAGCGGGCTCACCGTCGCAGTCGTCCTGAACAACTCGGCGACCGGTGGCAATGTCGCCGCCTATCTCGCGTGGGAGCTCGCGGCGATCGCGTCGAAGGCGCCGCCCGCGTCGGGCGAGACGCTTCCCGAAGCGGGCCTCCCGTGGACGGCCCAGCAGGATCGCGAGGTCATCGCGAAGCTTGCGGTCTGCCCGATCCCCGAGGCCGAGCCCCAGCAGTGAGCCGCCCCGGGACCTCCCCGGCGATCCTGCTCGTCATCGTAGGACTCGCGTGCCAGGAGGTCGGCGCATCGCTCGCGGTGCTGCTCTTCGACGACGTCGGTCCGATCGGCATGGTGATGCTGCGGCTCGTGTTCTCGGCGATCGTGCTGATGCTGATCGCGCGACCGTCGCTGCGCGGGCACTCGCGCCGCGGCTGGACCTCCGTCGCCCTCTTCGGTCTCGTGCTCGTCGCGATGAACGCGCTCTTCTACCTCGCCCTCGAGCGGCTCGCGCTGGGCGTCACCGTGACGATCGAGGTGCTCGGCCCGCTCGTGCTGTCGATCGTCGCGAGCCGCCGCGCGTCGGCGTGGCTGTGGGCGGCGCTCGCTCTCGCGGGCGTGCTCGCCCTAGGCGGCGGCGGGTGGGACCGCCTCGACCCGCTCGGCGTCCTCTTCGCCGCGGGGGCCGCCGCGAGCTGGGCGTTCTACATCCTCGCGTCCGCGCGCGTCGGGCGGGAGTTCCCGAAGCTCGACGGCCTCGCTCTCGCGATGACCGTGGGTGCGATCGTATCGCTCCCGTTCGGGATCGCTTCCGCCGGATCCGCGCTGCTGCGCCCCGAGCTGCTCGGACTCGGCGCGTGCGTCGCGCTGCTGTCGTCGACGATCCCCTACGCCTTCGAGCTCATCGCCCTGCGGCGGCTTTCGGCGGCGGTGTTCGCGATCCTCATGAGCCTCGCGCCCGCGACCGCGTCCCTCGCGGGCTTCCTCCTGCTCGGCCAGCACCTGACGTGGCTCGAGATCGCCGGTATCGGCCTCGTGATCGCGGCGAGCGTCGGCGCGGTGCGATCTTCGGCGCGCGCCGCGCGCGAGGCGGCAGAGCCGATCGGGTGACGGCGGTCGCGGCATCCGGCCCTGCTCTCATATGCTGGCGGAGCGCTTCGCGTGCGACACCGCCCAGCCTGACGACCACGGGACCACCATGAGCCTCAGTGACATCGACCCGACGGTTCCGCCGTCCGGCACGGGTTGCGCCGAGTGCGAGCGCGACGGCGGTTGGTGGTTCCACCTGCGGCGCTGCGCGGTGTGCGGACATGTCGGATGCTGCGACCAGTCGCCCGCCAAGCACGCGACCGCCCACTTCCACGTCGCGGGCCACCGGTACGTGCGCAGCTTCGAGCCGGGCGAGTCGTGGTTCTGGGACTACGCCGCCGAGACGTACGTCGACGGACCCGAGCTCGCTCCGCCGCTGAGCCATCCCGAGACGCAGCCCTCGCCCGGACCCGAGGGGCGCGTGCCGGACGACTGGCGACGCCGCGTCGGCTGACCCACGCGGTCGCCGCCCGTGCGTCAGGAGGCGACGGATGCCTCGACCAGCCGCGCCGTGCGGGCCGCGCCGTCCTCGTGAGCGTAGGCCTCTCGCACCTCGTCGGCCGCCTTGCGGATCGCCGGGTCGGTCAGCACGCGCCGCACCGCCTCGACGAACTCGGGACGCGAGACGTACTTGGGGCGCGCGTTCGGGGGGGGCGGTGTCACTCGGTTCGAGGTAGTGGCCGATCGACGCGAGGACAATGCGCGCGCGTCCACGCGGGCTGACACGGGCGATAGTCGAAGCCCGCGTCGGTGATGAGACACGAAGTCGTCCTCGTAGCCCGTGAACACCGCGTCGCGCGCCGGGTCGAGTGCCCGCGCGACCTCGATCATCCGCGTGGTCTCGGCGAGGTTGAACGTCACCGGGGCGAACAGCACGACGGACATCTGTCCACAGTGGCACACGCATGCTCCATGCACAGGGGTGCGAGTGTCTAGGCTGAGCCGGTGGCCCCACCGGATTCCCCCCGAACCGTCCTCGCCATCGGCGAGACGATGGCCCTCGTGACCCCGGCTGCCGCCGAGCCGGTCACCGACGCCGAGATCTTCGTCGTCGATGCCGGCGGAGCCGAGTCGAACGTCGCCGCGCACCTCGCCGCGCTCGGCCACCGCGCCGAATGGTTCAGCCGCCTGGGCGACGACGCGCTCGGGCGCCGGGTGCTCGCGCAGCTCTCCCGCCGGGGTGTGGATGTGTCGCGCGTGGTGCTCGATCCGCAGCATCCGACCGGTCTCTATGTCAAAGACCCCGGCAACGGCGTCGTCTACTACCGGCGCGGTTCGGCGGCGTCGAGACTGACGGATGCCGACGCCGACGCCCTCGACCTCGACGGGGTCGACCTCGTGCACGTCTCGGGCATCACGGCGGCGATCTCCGCGTCGGCGTCGTGCTTCCTCGATCGAGTGATCGCGCGGGCTCGCGAGCGCCGCGTTCCGGTGTCGTTCGACGCCAACCACCGGGCGGTGCTGTGGGAGGGTCCGGATGCCGCGGCATCCGCGCTCTTCGACCTCGCCCGGCGCGCCGACATCGTGTTCGTCGGCCGCGACGAGGCCGAGGTGCTGTGGGCGACGGCGACCGCCGATGACGTGCGCGCGCTGCTGCCCGACGTGCCCGAGCTCGTCGTGAAGGACGGTGCCATCGGAGCAACCGCGTTCACGTCGGGGGGTGCGATGTTCGAGCCGGCACTCGCGGTCGAGGTCATCGAGCCGGTGGGCGCGGGTGACGCATTCGCGGGCGGATACCTCGCCGGGTGGCTCACAGGCCAGGGCGTGGCGGATCGGCTGAGGGCCGGACACGAGCGCGCCGCGCGCACGCTGCAGACGACGAAGGACTTCCTCGACGAAGGGACTCATGCATGACCGCGGCGGATTGGTTCGACGAGGCGTTCGCGGGGGCGCCGCTCATGGCGATCCTTCGCGGCATGGGGGTCGCGCGGTCGCTGCGGCTGTCGGAGATGGCGTGGGACCTCGGCATCGACTCGGTCGAGCTGCCGCTCCAGACCGACGAAGACGAGCGGGCGCTTCGCGCGGTCGTTGCTCGCGCGGCGGAGCGCGGCAAGAGCGTCGGCGCCGGCACGATCGTCTCGCCCGAGCAGGTCGCCGTGGCGGTCGACGCCGGTGCGGCGTACCTCGTGTCGCCCGGGCTTGACCCGGTCGTGGTGCGCGAGGCGCAGAGTGCGGGCGTGCCGATCCTTCCCGGGGTCGCGACGCCGACCGAGGTGCAGCTCGCGGTGTCGCTCGGGCTGACCTGGCTCAAGGCCTTCCCGGCGACGTGGCTCGGGCCGAGCTGGTTCGCCCACATCCGCGGCCCGTTCCCGCAGGTGCGGTTCGTCGCGACCGGCGGGCTGGACGCGTCGAACGTCGAGGACTACCTTGACGCGGGCGTGCGGGTGGCCGCGGTGGGGTCTGCGCTCGAGGATCCGGCGCAGCTGGAACGGTTGGGCGAGGTGCTCCGGGGCCGCGCGGGTTAGGCGTCAGCTTCGCAAGGGGATCATCCGCGAGGCGCAGAGCGATGCATCCCGTGGCCGATTCGCTGCGCGCGGCCGGTGGTGAGGCTTCCGTCATGCCGAAACGCCTTGCTGTCCGTGTCCGGTTCTCCGCTGCTGCTGTTGCCGGCCTGGCTGCTCTTGCCCTGTCGGGGTGCGCCGTCATCGACGAGCTCGCGTATCACCAGAGGTCGTCGAGCTACGAAGACCTTGCGGCGGCGCCCGACTCGTCGCCGGCGCACGCCGCGTGGGTGCCGGACGATGCGCACAGCATCCGCATCACCGAATCGACACAGCCGGATGCCGCGAACGCCGTCGTCCTGGTGACGAGCTCCTCGCCGTTGGATCCGGAGCTGTGCGCGGAGGTCGATCGGCAGTCGGCACCGAGTTACGCGGTCGACGGAGCGCCCGACGTGTACCGGGCCGACACGGTGTTCGCGTGCGGGGAGTGGAGCGTCGTCTCCTCGGAAGATGGATGGTTCGGCTGGACGCCCAATCACCCGGAGGAGCGTGCGCAGTCGGTGGGTTGAGCGGCTCAGGGCGCCGGGGTCTCCAGCAGCTCGACCACGTCGGCGAGCGAGTCGGGCGTGCCGACGTTGCCCGCGAACACGACATACGGCATTCCGAGCGCCTCGGGGCGGGAGTCGACGGGGCGGAACAGCGAGATGATGCCGCGCCCGAGCTGACCGACGACCTCGGCGCGGCGCACGCCGAAACCCGCGACGGCGGTCTCGTGCGAGGTGATTCCGCCCTTCGCGACAACCCAGGCCGGTCGGGCAGGGAGGATCGCCGCGGCGACCGTCGTGAGCGCGTCCGAGACGCGGCGCGCGATGGCCAAGCTGGAGTCAGGGTCTTGCCCGGGGATGAGCTCGCGGCTCGTCGCGACGAGGACGGTGCTGTCCGCGAGAGCCGCGGCGGCCTGGCCGGCGAGCTCGGCGACGTGGGCGTCGCGCTCCGCATCGTCCTGGAGCACGCGCGCGACGTCGAGTTCGAACTCGCGCACAGCCACCCGTTCGCGCAGCCGAGCGAGCTGGCGCGTCGTACCGCTAACGTGCGAACCGACGACGACGAGCCCGTGCCCGGGACGACGGCCTGCAGGCCAGACATCGGCGGCGCGGAGCGGTTCGCCGGGCTCGATGCCCGCGAGGGCGCGCACGAACGACGGTCCGCAGCGGGCGAGCAGAGCCCTCCCGACGGCTCGGGCGCGTGCGACACCGAGCGCGACGACGTCGTAGTCCTCGTCGGTCTCGGCGTTGACGACGACGAACACACCGCCTCGCAGCGCGGTGAGCCGCGCCGCGATCGCGTCGGCGCCGCCCTCGCGGATGTCGTCCAGGGAGAGCGAGACGACGTGCGATGGGTCGATCGCGCCGCCCGACTTCTCGGCGATGAACTCTCTGAGGTCGCTCGCCCGGTACCCGAACGTCTTGTCCCTGGCGTACTCGGTCTCGCCGGCGGGTACGTCGACACCGTCCACGCGCACGCGATGGACGTCATCGACGGTAGTGCGGCCGGCCTCGAAGAATGCGGGGGCGAGGAGCACGGCGTCGAAGCCCGCTCCGACAGTGCGCCGGCGCGCGGCGTCGAGCGCGCGGATCTCGGGCAGCACGTGACCGCGCAGCGTCGAGTCGCTGCGGCTCACGAGGTCGAGCGCGCGTCCGAGTCGCGCTGCGACGTCGAACAGCTGCGTGGCGATGCGCTCGGTGAGCGCGACTGCTTCTGCCTCCGGCAGGCCGCGCGTGTTGGTGAGCACGAAGAGGGCGCGGTCGTCGGCGATCGCCTCGACGTAGGCGTCTTCGTCGAATGCGGTGACGACCTCCACGCCGCGCACCGACTGCGAGCCGGTCGGGTCGTCGTCGAGCACGGCGAGGATACGGCCGGCAACGGCGCTGCGCACGGTCGATCGGATCTCAGCGGCGCCCGTGTTCTCTCGTCCCACGACGCCCCATCCGAACAGGTGGAGTTCGAATTGTCAAGATATATTCGAAAATTCCGGTATCAACCCTCTTCTTCGACGTACTCCTTGAGCATTTGGCGGGTGTGCCCGATGTGCTGCCGCAGCACCTCCGCGGCGTCTTCCGCCTCGCGGGTGAGGGCGTGTTCGAGCAGCGCTCGGTGCTCGGCGGTCGCCTCGTGATTGATGTGCCCGAGCGAGACCGACCAGCGGCGGTACAGCGCCGCCTCCTCGGAGAAAGTCCGGACGACCTGCATGAGACGCGCGTTCTTGCACGCGGAGAAGAGCGCCTCGTGGTAGGCGGCGTGCGCCTCTGCCCATGCATCCTGAGCCTGGTCGTCGTCGGGGTCGGAACCCTCGGCCGAGGAGGGAGTGCGGCTCAGCACGTGGTGCGCGGCCACGATGCGGCCCTCCCACTCGGTGTCGCCGTTCCGGATCGACAGCTTGAGCACCTCGGGCTCGATGAGCAGGCGGGCGTCGGTGAGTTCGTCGAGTTCGGAGACACTGAGCGGGGTGACCATGTAGCCCTGGTGGGCGACCGCCTTGACGAGCCCTTGGCTCGACAGCCAGGTGAGCGCCTCGCGCGTCACGCCCACGCTCACTCCGTATCTCTCGCTCAACTCGGCGAACATGAGTCGTTGCCCGGGCTTGAGGCGTGCGCCGAGGATGTCGGCGCGCATGCGGTCACGGACCGCGACCGCCATGGTGTCTTTCGCCGGACCGCTCTTCATGCCGCCCAGAGTATCAGCCCGGTTTCGCTAAAGCGCGGGGTCAATCTGAGAACCTTGTATATTCGAATGACGCGATGATGTGCGAATGACCGGAGACTTGGATGCGGGTAATCGTAACGGGAGGCGCGGGCTTCCTCGGCCAGCTCGTCACGAAGCGACTTCTCAACGATGGCGCCGACCACGTCACGCTCGTCGACCTGGCGGCGCCGCGTGGATCTCTCGCCGCAGACCCCCGGATCGAGCTGCGGCTCGGCGACCTCGCGGAGACGCTCACCACCCTCGAGCCGGCCGACCTCGTCGTGCACCTCGCGGCCGTGGTGAGCAGCGCCGCCGAGGACGACTTCGATCTGGGCATGCGCGTCAACATCGACGCGACCCGCGGGCTCCTCGATCGGGTGCGCGCGTGGCGCACGGCCCCGGTCGTCGTCTTCTCCAGCTCGCTCGCGGTCTTCGGCGCCGACCCCCATCTGCCCCCGCCCGACGTCGTCGCCGACGACACACTCCCGCGCCCGCAGTCCAGTTACGGCGTCCAGAAGCTCATCGGCGAGCATCTCGTCGCCGACTACACACGCAAAGGGTTCCTGCACGGCCGGTCGGTGCGTCTCATGACCGTCGCCGTGCGGCCGGGGGCGCCGAACGCGGCGGCATCGAGTTTCGTCTCCGGGATCATCCGCGAGCCCCTGGCCGGGGTCGAATCGATATGTCCCGTCGATCCCGATCTGCCGATCATCGTCTCGTCCCCGCGCGCTACCGTGGACGGCATCCTTGCGGCAGCGCACGCCGACGAGGCGTCGTGGGGAAGCCGCACGGCTATGAACCTGCCGGGCTTGACCACGACACCGCGCGAGATGGCGGCGGCCCTCGACCGCGTGGCGGGGACCGGTACGAGTGGGCTCATCCGCTGGGAACGCGACCCGGGGATCGAGGAGATCGTCGCAAGCTGGCCGGCCCGCTTCGCGGCGACGCGAGCCGAGCGGCTCGGGCTCTCCTCCGCGGCGTCATTCGACGACATCGTCCGCACCTACCTGGAGGATCGAGGATGACCTCTCCGACCGCTCCTCTCTCCGCCATCCTCGACCAGTCCTGGGCGGAGGCGCTCGAAGTGGCATCGCGTCGCCACGGTGATCGAGTCGCGTTCCACTTCGACGGCGCAGGATGGCATCAGGCACTCACCTTCGCCGAGTGGCGCGAGGCCTCCCACCGTGTCGCGGCGGGGCTCGCCGCGCTCGGAGTCCGCGCCGGGGACCGTGTCGCCGCGCTCGCGCCGGGCAGTGCGATGTGGCCGATCCTGCAGACGGCGTGCAGCCACCTCGGCGCGATCATCGTGCCCATCAACACGCGCTACCGGGAGGACGAACTGCGCTTCGTGCTCGCCCGCGCGGAACCGGCCGTCATCGTGCTCATCGGGCGGTATCACGTGACCGACTACGTCGAACTCGTGGCAGCCGCGGGTGCCGTCCCCGAGCTCGTGACGATCGATGCGCCAGGCGTCGCCCTCGAGCCCGCCGGGGGGCCAGGAGGGCGCGGTCGACGGACGTGGGCCGAGCTGCTCGCCCTCGGTGCGGCCGCGCCCACGCCGCCGATCGCGGGGCGCGCCACGGACGCCGTGCTGCTGCAGTTCACGTCGGGCACGAGCGCCTTCCCCAAGGGCGCGCTGCTGTCCAGTCGGGCGACGCTCGGCGCGACCTGGTACCTCGCGGAGCGCATGGAGGTCACCTCCGACGACGTCTACTTCTCGACACAGCCGATGTACCACGTCGGCGGATCGGTCGCGACGACGCTCATGGCGCTCGGGGCCGCGCCGACGATGATCGTGCCCGAGCGCTACTCGCCCGAGGCGGTGTTCGAGCTCGTCCCCAAGTACGGCTGCACCGTGCGGACAGGGCAGGCCGCGATGTACGCGATGGAGCTGGCCCATCCCGGCTATCGTCGCGAGTTCTTCACGACCCTCACCAAGGCATGGTCGGGGGGCACGCCGGAGCTGCGGCGCATCATCAGTCGCGAGATGGGCGTGCCGGTCATGACGACGATCTACGGCCTCACCGAAACGGCGGGCACGACGACGATCAACGCCCTCGACGACCCCGAGGAGGTATGGCTGCACTCGTGCGGTCGCGCCATTCCGGGCGTCGAGGTCGCCGTGCGGTCCGAGCCCGGTGCACCGGTGGTGACGACCCCGGGGGTCGAGGGAGAGATCGTCGTGCGGGGCTGGTCCGTCATGCTCGGCTACTTCCGCGACGACGCGGCCACCGCACAGGCGATCGACGCCGATGGGTGGTTCCACACGGGCGACATCGGACGCCTCGACCACGCCGGCAACCTCTTCTTCGTCGACCGGATCAAGGACATGATCAAGCCGGGGGGCGAGAACGTCTCCGCCGCGGAGGTGGAGCGGATTATCCGCGCGATCGACGGCATCGCCGAGGTCGCGGTCGTGGGGCGTCCGGACGAGCGACTCGGTCAGGTGCCGGTCGCTTTCGTCTCGCTGCATCCGGGTCGGGCGTTCGACCCCGGAGCGATCGTCGGGCATTGCGCAGCCGTGATGGCCAGCTTCAAGGTGCCCCGAGAGGTGCACCTCGTCGAGTCGTGGCCGATGACGGAGAGCGGCAAGATCCTCAAACGCGAGCTCACCGCGCGGCTCGCGCAGAACCGTGCCTCAGTGGTCGGGCCGACAGGATGAATATTCGAAATTAGTTGCCGTTTCGAATATCTGCACTATAGGGTTGGTGTGCGCGGCCGACCCGCGAGCGAGTGAGGACGATCTCCACGCCATGACAGGCTCCTTCGCCGAAACCCCCAGGGCCCTGCCGGCTCGCCACGAGACCGTCGGTCAGATGCTGCGCCGCATCGCGACGGAGGTGCCGGATCGGGTGGCCGTCGTCGAAGGAGTCGCCTCACCGGATCGCCGCCGGTGGACCTACGCCGACCTGCTGCGGGCGTCCGAGCGCACCGCCCGGACCCTCCTGCGGGACTTCGCCCCCGGTGAGACCATCGCGATCTGGGCGCCGAACATCCCCGAGTACGTGGTCGCGCAATACGGCGCCGCGCTCGCAGGGCTCGTCGTCGTGACCGTCAACCCCGCCTTCCGGCCCGCAGAGGCGCGTTACGCCTTCGAGCACGCGGGAGTCGTCGGCTGCCTGACCGTCCCCGACTTCCGGGGCCACCGTCTCCTCTCCGACGCCCGCAATATTGCAGCCGAGCTGCCCGGTCTGCGCACCATCGTCGATCTCGAGAACTGGGACGCATACGTCGCGGACGTCGACGACACCGCGCCTCTGCCCGAGGTCGAACCGGATGCGCCCGCGTACGTGCTCTACACGTCCGGGACGACCGGCGCGCCGAAGGGCGCCGTGCTCACCCACGCGGGCGTCACCGACAACGTAACCGTCGGAGCCGCGAACATCGCGGGGGCCTCCGCCGACCGCACTGTGTGGCTCGCCGTCCTCCCGATGTTCCACCTCGCAGGATGCGTCGTCGCCGCGATAGGCACGCTCAGTCTGCGCGGCGCCCTGGTCACGGTGCGCTCGTTCGACGCGGCGCTCGCCGTGCGGCTCATCGCCGAGGAGCGCGTGTCGACCCTCAACATCGTGCCGACGCTCATGTGGGCGATGCTGCGGGACCCCTCGTGGGGTGAGCGCGATACGTCGTCGCTGCACTCGATCATGCTCGGCGGCGCTCCGATCCCGCCCGAGCTCGCGCGGCGCGTACGCGAGCACGGCATCGTGCCGATCGTCGGCTACGGGCTCACCGAAGCCCCGATGGTCTCGGCGACGAGCGCGGGCGACGACGACCACGACCTGATCCACACCATCGGCAGACCGCTCCCCGGCGTCGCGCTGCGCGTTGTCGATCCGGCGACGGGCCAGGAGGTCCCGAGCGGGGGAGTCGGCGAGATCGAGACGCGTGGTTCGCACACCTTCGGGGGTTACCTCGGCGACCCCGGTGCGACCGGCCGCGCATTCCGCGCAGACGGTTGGCTCAGAACGGGTGATCTCGGCGCCATGGACGAGCGAGGAGTCGTCGCAATGGCGGGCCGGGCGAAGGAGATGATCATCCGCGGTGGCGAGAACGTCTATCCGCGCGAGATCGAGGACCACCTCGCCAAGCTCCCGGGAGTGCTCGAGGCCGCCGTCATCGGCCTGCCCGACGACTACTACGGTGAGGTTGTCGCGGCGTTCGTACGCCGGGACCACCCGTCCTGTTCGGCGCGCGAACTCGCGGATCGGCTGCGGCGCGAGATCACCGGTTACAAGGTGCCGTCGCGTTGGTTCTTCGTCGACGCCTTCCCGCTGACGACGTCAGGGAAGATCCAGAAGTTCGCGCTGCGCGAGGGCTGGGAGAACGGCGACTACCGCGAGGAGGCGGCATGAGCATCCCCGACATCGACGAGCTTCGAGCACGTGCGGTGAATCGCGCTTTTCCCGGCGGCACCTTCCGGGTGCCTGAGTACGAACGCTGGCTCTCCCACGACGCGATGCACGCCCCGCCGATCGAGCCCCCCGTGCTGCATCCCGTGTGGATCCTCCTGGGCGCGCTGCGAGGCATGGGAGTCTCGATCGACGAACTCACGGCCCTGGTGGGCGCGGGAGCGCACGACGGCACGGTCTTCGGGGAGACGATGATGGAACAGCGCCAACCGCTGCGCGCGGACACGGAATACGTCGTACGCGGCGGAGTCGTCGACCTGGTCCGGCGCGAGGGGCGCCGAGCCGGCCTCATGGACCTCATGACGTTCCGTCTCGAGCTCGTCGACCCGGACGGGCTCGTCGTCGCTGTGTCGGAGCAGACCTTCGTCTTCCCTCGCCGGAGCGCCGCATGAACCGTCTCGTCGTCGGCCAGGAGCTGCCGGTCGTGCGTCTCACCGTCGAGCTGGCCGACATGAAGGTATTCACGCTCATCATGGCCGACCCCAATCCGATTCACTTCGACCCCGCGCACACAGCCGCGCTCGGAATGGGCGACCGTCCGATCAACCAGGGCACGCTCAACATGGCCTATCCCCTCAACGCCCTCCTCTCCGTCATCGGAGATCCCGCACGTGTCCGGCGGTTCCAGTGCCGCTTCCTCGGCGGCGTCTTGGCGGGCGACGAGGTCGAGGCGGGCGGACGCGTCGCCTCGATCGACGACGGCGTCGCGACGGTCGATCTCTGGCTCGACAAGGCGGGCGCGGGTCGCGTCCTCGCAGGTACCGCGCTGGTCGACGCCGCCTGAGCGGCGCGGAGCACGGTTCCGGCAAGCTCGTCACTCCACGAGGAGCGCATCCACCACGAGTGGGCCTCGCGCTGTGAGCATCACCGGGTTGAGCTCGATCTCGCGGAACTCCGCGAGATCCGCCCGCGCCGCTTCGGCAAGCTGCTCGAGGAAGCCGACGAGGCCTCCGGCGCGCTCGGGGCCGACCAGTCGCGGGAGACGCCATGCGGCGACGTGGTCGGCGATCGAGGGCGACGACGTGAGCGGAATCGTCCCGAACACCGCTCCCGCCTCGGCCGCCCAGCCGCCGACCGCAACCGTGAGGCTCAGCCCTGAGAGCGGATCGCGCACCATGCCGACGAGCAGCTCGGGTCCCGACACCATCTCGGTGACGAGGAACCTCACGTCCGAGCCGTCGGACACCCCTGCGGCGATCGCGTTCGCCCGGATGCGGTCGCACGCCTCGGCGACGCCCTCAACCGGAACAGAGAGCACGACCCCACCGACCCGCTCCTTATGTGCGACGGACTCGAGCGAGAGCTTCACCGCGAAGGGGCCTGTGAGCGACGCGGCGACTCGTTCAGCCTCGGGCGCGTCAGCCACCTCGGCTCCGCCGACGACAGGGATGCCCGCTGCGCCCAGCAGCTCGCGGGCCGCTGCCTCGGCGACGATGCCGCGTGACATCGTCCCCGATCCGCCCGAAGTCGAAGCCCCAGGCAGGTCGTCATCCGCGCGCCGCGGGAGGGCGAGCCGCCCGAGGGCGGCGAGCGTGAGATCGAGGTCGGGAGCGACCCAGAGCCGGCTGCCGGTCGCGAGCTCGCGCATCCAGTCGGAGACCGGCTGATGCGCGACGCTCGCGATGAGCACGGGCAGATCCGTCGAGCGCGAGACATCGCGGAGACGCTCCATCCCTGCTCGCTGCCAGTGGTACTCGTGGCTCTCCGTCGGCCAGGGGAGCTGCCACGGCTCGATGAGAAAGCGGACGGCGGGATCGTCGCCGAGCGCCGCGTAGACAGCCGCGGCGTCTCCCGTGTTGATGTCGAGCGGGTTGCCGACGTACGCGCCCGGCGGAAGCGCGGCCCGCAGCCTCTGCGCGGTGGACGGAGACGGCGGCGTCAGCGAGACGCCGTAGTGCGCCGCGAGGTCGGCGCTGAGTCCCGCTCCCCCGCCGGAGAGCGTCGCGACGAATCCTCCGCGCGCGTCCTCGGGCGAGAGGATCGTCGAGAGAGAGGCAACGCGGGCGAGCTCTTCGACCGTCGCAACAGTCACCACGCCGAGGCTGCGCAGCCATGCGCCGACCGTGCGCTGCTCATTCACGACGGCCCCCGTGTGCGAGGCGGCTACGCCGCGGGCGGCTTCCGAGGCGCCGAGCAGGAGCAGCGCCACCGTCTTGCCTGCCGTGCGGGCGTGTGCCGCGACGCGCTCGAGTGCTTCGCGGTCCGTGAGCGACTCCACGACTCCGAGCACGACCCGCGTCGTGGGCCGCGAGATCGCGAACTCGAGCGATGCGGCGATGTCGAGCACCGCGCCGTTGCCGACCGAGGCGGCGAAGTCGATTCCGAGTCCCTCGCTGTGCACGGCGCGGATGGCGGCCGCGGTGAGTCCGCCGCTCTGGCTCACGAGCGACACGTCACCCGGAACGAGCCCGTGCGCGATCGGTTCCGCGATCGCGCACAGGCGCTCGTGCATGAGGGCGAAGCCGACGCCGTTCGGCCCGACGAGCAGCAGGTCGCGGCCCGCGCACAGCTCGCGCAGACGGGCCTCGCGGGCGCGGCCCTCGTCGGTGCCGAGCTCGCCGAATCCGTTCGACACGACGACGAAGCGCGAGCATCCGAGGCCGACGAGCCGCTCGAGCTGCACGAGCATCTGATCGGCGTTCGTCAGCAGCGCAGCGACCTCGGGCACGGCGGGCAGCGCGTCGATGTCGGAATAGCAGAGCCGCCCGAGCAGGGTCTCACGACGAGGATTCACCAGCCAGATGTCCCCCGGATAGTCGTGCCGGACGAGGTTCTCGATGAGCCATTCGGTCCAGGGGATGCCGCTCTCGGAGGCTCCGACGATCGCGAGTCCGCGCGCACCCATCAGCACCCGATCCCGTAGAACGCGGCGGCGGTGTCATGGAATACTGCCGCACGATCGTCGTCGCCCCAGTCGGCGGTGAGCGCGAGCGCGGCGTCGAGAGCCCGCTGGTAGCCTCCTGCGAGGTCGATCACGGGCCAGTCGCTGCCCCACATGAGTCGTGAGGGCCCGAATGCGTCGACGGCACGCTCGACGAATGGGCGCAGGTCGTCCGCCGCCCACACGGTGAAATCTCCGCCGGCCGGCATCAGGCCGGAGATCTTGGCCCACACCATCGGCGACTCCGCGGCGCGTGCGATGTTCGTCCACCACGGCTCGCGCCCCTCGCGGCGCACGGGCGGCTTGGAAAGGTGGTCGATCACGATGCGCAGGCGCGGATGGCGTTCGACGAGCTCCGGGACGAGCTCGAGGTGGCGACGCCGCACCGGCACGTAGTCGAACGGAATGCCCTCATCCTCGAGGAGGCGCAAGCCCTCCGAGACGACCTGGCGCAGGATCCACTCGGGGTCCGGCTCGGAGTTGATCCCGTGTCGGATCCCTCGGAACTTGGGGTTCCGACGAAGCTCGGCGAGACGGCGGGCCGCGCGATCCGGCTCATCGAGGGGGATCCAGGCGACGACCGCCGCGATCTCATCGTGCTCAGCGGCCTGGTCGAGGAGGAAGTCGGTGTCGGCGTCGTTGTCGGCGCCCTGGACGAGCACGGTCGCGGTCACACCGGCCCGGGCGAGGAGCGGCTGGAGCTCGTCGAACAGCACCTCGCGATCCAAGAGCGGCAGATGCGGCCCGAGCCAGGGGTAGGGGGCACGGCGTCGATCCCACAGGTGGTGATGGGCGTCGATCACTCGGGCGATCCCGGCGGTCATAGCGGCAGCCCTTGGGCGAGGTCGTCGAATGCGACGACGCGACCGCCGCTCGCGAGGGTGACGACGAGGGTCCGCAGGTCGTCGCCGGCGAAGCAGAGGTTCGTCGGCCGTGATCCCTCGCCTGTGGGGAGACGTCGGACGACGGAACCCATGGGGTCGATGACGACGACCTCGTCGGAGGCGAACGCGGCGACGTAAAGGTTGCCGCCTGTATCGAAGGCGATTCCGTCTGGCTCGGTCCCGGGTATCGCGGCGAACGTCTCCGATTCACCGAGGGTCGCGCCGCGCACGGGGTGCCGGACGATGCAGTGGCCCTGGGAATCCGCCACGAACAACTCGCTCGCGTCGGCGCTGAACGCGAGGCCGTTCGGGAAGGCGATGCCCTCGGCCACGGTTGCCACGTCGCCGGTCGCGGGTTCCCAGCGGCGCACCCGCGGTGTGAGGCCGCGCTCCTCGTCGGTGCCGGGGTCGGTGAACCAAAGGGCGCCGTCCGGCCCATAGGCCCCGTCGTTGGGTGCGACGCTCGCGGGGATCGCGAGGTCTATCACCTCGTCGCCGTCGACCACCTGGATGCCCGAGGCGACGGGTCTCGTGGAGCGGGTGCGGAATGTCGCGTTCTGCAACACGGCGAGCCGACCGTCACGTGCGAGGGCGAGTCCGTTCGGCCCTCCGCCGGTCTCCACCCAACGCTGGATGGAAGTGTCGGGGGTGCCGTCGAGGGCGAGCGTTGCGACTTGCCCGCGGGACGTGCTCGTGACGGCCAGGCGTCCGCCGCCGAGCCAGACCGGGCCCTCTGTGAACCCGATGCCTCGGGCGATCTCGCGGAATGACGTGCCCACGGCGCTCCCTTCGACCTCCATGTCCCGCCCAGGGTAATGCATGTTTCGTAGATCAGGAAGGAATTCGAATCTCTTCCAAACCGATCGGGGCCCCCATAGCTGGACAGCGAACCCGCGACCGCGTCGCTGAGCAGATTTTCCCGAAAATAGATTGACAATTCGAATATCCACTGCTTGTGTAGCTTCCACGTCCCTCGACCTGCGAGCGACTGAGTGCATAGGCGCCTCTTTCGGCCACGGCCGTCGGCGGCCCTGCCTCGGCCGTCCGCAAGCTCGTGGCAATGAGGAAGAGTCCTCCGCGCGACGCTGCGCCGACCGGTGCGACGCCGCGGACGTCACCCGAAGTGCCCGCCCCGTCGACGACGGGGCGGCGAAAGGAGGCAGGTCATGCGGATCTCATCCGCTCGGAAGTTCACGCCCCTCGCGGTGGGCGTCGCGGCACTGGCCCTCATCCTCACGGCCTGCTCCGGCGGCGGAACCGGAGGCGACGGAGACGGCGAGGTCGGCGTCACCGACGACACCATCCGCCTCGCGGCATCCCAGACTCTCAGCGGCCCCGGTGCCGCGAGCTGCGCGCCCAGCACCGATGCGGCGAAGCTCTACTTCGACAAGGTCAACGCCGAAGGCGGCATCGACGGTCGCATGATCGACTTCGAGGTGATCGACGACGCGTACGACCCGCAGCGCGCGCTCGCGAATGTGCGCGGCTTCATCGACAGCAAGTTCGCGATGGTCGGCGCGTGCGGCTCCGCGACGGCCGCGGCGGTCTACAAGACGCTGAGCTCGGCCGGAATGCCGTTCCTGTTCCCGACCAACGGCGTCGCGGAGGTCGTCAAGCCCGCAGCGCCCGGGGTCTTCCAGATCCTGCCCCTCTACGAAGACCAGACCGCGGCGCTCGTGCACTATGCCTTCGAGGAGTTCGGCGCCGGCAGCATCTTCGTCGTCGTCAACCCGCTCGGTGAGTACGAGTCCGCGATCGAACGCGCCCGCGAGGCGGCGGAGAAGGGCGGCGGCGAGTTCGCCGGCTCGGCGGTCGCGCAGCTCGGCACGACCGACTACACGCCGATCGCGCTCCAGATCAAAGAAGCAGCGCCCGACTTCGTCGTCATCAGCACGGGTGGCAGCGACAGCGCCAAGTTCGTCAACGCGCTCGTCGACCAGAACGCGCTCCCGGCCAAGGGAGTCCTCGGCACGAGTGCCGCGGTCGCGGGGTCGTTCCTCAACTCGTACAACGTCGCTGCCGCCGAGCACCTCTACCTCGGCTCCGCCACTCAGCTGCCCGCGGCGCCCGACAACGAGTGCATCGAACTGCTCTCCGAGGGCGATTTCGCCAACGACCCCATCGCACACATCGGATGCGCCTCTGCGATGGGAATCGTCCAGGCGATGCGGCAGACCTCGCCGCTCACGCGCGAAGGCCTCATGAAGACGATCGAGTCGTGGAGCGGGGAGGACGTCTCGCCCGGGGTGTTCGCCCCCGTGAGCTTCTCCGCCGAGGACCACATCGGCCTCGCGACGCTGTACATCGTTCAGCCCAAGGGCTCTGAGTTCAACATCATCGCGCAGTGCCCGTACAGCGAGGAAGACTCGGCGGCCGGCGGCTGCACGGCGGCCGGCTGACGGGGAAGCTGCACCCTCATCACGAAGGACTGACGACATGGATCTGTACATCTCCGCCGCGATCAGCGGGGTCGCCGTCGGCCTGCTCTACGGGATGATCGGCTTCGCCATCGTCATGCTGTACAAGTCGACGGGCGTGGCGAACTTCGCGCAGGGGACGCTCGCGACTCTCGGCGCGTTCGTCGCCTGGGCACTCGTCACCGATGCGGGGCTCCCGTTGCTGGCGGCGGTGCCGATCGCGCTGGTCGCGTCTGGGGTGTTCGGGATCATCGTCTACTTCCTCGTGATCCGCCCGCGTGCGAGCGCCGGCAACCTCAACATCACGGTCCGTACGCTCGGGCTGTCACTGCTCCTGCTGGCGATCATGGAGTGGCGGTGGGGGGCCCTGGCCCCCTACCGCCACCCCACGATCGTGCAGGGCGAGGGCATCCAGATCGCTTCGGTCGTGCTGCCGGCGCAGAGCCTGCTCATCGCAGCCGTCGCGGCGGTCATCATGGTGGTGCTGTGGGCGCTGTTCCGCTATACCCGCGCGGGGCTGAGCTTCCGCGCCCTCGCCGAGCAGCCCGACACCGCGCGGCTGCTCGGGCTGCGCGCAACGCGGCTCAGTGCCGCCACGTGGGGCCTGAGCGCCATCCTCGGCACGATCGTCGGAGTGCTGCTCGCGCCGAGCGCCTTCCTCGCTCCGGCGATGATGGAGCCGTACCTCCTCTTCACATTCACGGGCATCGTGCTCGGAGGACTCACGAGCCTTCCCGGCGCGCTCCTGGGGAGCGTCATCGTCGGAATCATCTCCAACGTCACCATCGTGGCGTTCAATCTCGAAGCCGGCGTGCTCGTCGTCTTCGCCATCCTCCTCATCGTCATGCTGCTGCGCCCGCAGGGACTCCTCGGCAAGCAGGAAGCGGTCCGGCTGTGACCTCGAACGTCCACGAAGGAGTGGTCCCCCGATGATCATCGGCGACGCCAAGAACCGCACGCTCGTCCCGAGCCTCGTCATCGCGGGTGGGGTGACCGTCGCGGGCCTCGTGCTCCCGCTGGACACCACACTCGAGTTCACCCTCATCGCCGCGGTCGCCTGGGCCATCGCCGCGATCGGGCTCGATGTGCTCGTGGGCTTCACGGGACAGATCTCCTTCGGGCAGGCTGCGTTCGTCGCGATAGGGGCGTACGCGACATCCGCCTTACGAATACATGCCGGCTTTCCCACACCACTCGCGGTCGTCGTGGGAGTGGGGGTGACGGGTGTCATCGCACTGCTGCTCGGGAGCATCGTCGTGAGGTACCGGATCTTCGGGATCGCCGTCGCGACGCTCTTCTTCGGGTACCTCACGATGACGGCGCTCATGGGCGACGTGCTCCGTCCGGTGTTCGGCGGCGCCAACGGGCTCGCGGTGCCCGAGTACGAGCTGGTCGGCTCGCACGGCAAGCCCTACCTCCTGCTCACGTGCGTCGTGCTGCTCATCGTCGTGTTCGTGACCTGCTCCCTCACGGACTCGCAGACCGGTCGCGCGCTGCGTCTGGTGAAGACGAATGAAGCGGTCGCGGCGGCGGCCGGCATCCGCGTCCGTCGGATGAAGATGCTGTCCTTCACCTACTGCTGCGTGCTTGCCGCGATTGCGGGCGTGCTGTACGCGGGTGTGGTGGGCTATCTCGGCCCGGAGGGCTTCGGCATCAAGCAGTCTGTCAACATCTTCGCGATGCTCGTCGTGGGTGGGGCCGGTACGGTCGGAGGTCCGATCCTCGGTGCGCTGCTGGTCACGATCCTGCCCGGATACCTGCTGCGCGACGGCCACGTGTCGGCTGTCGTGTTCGCCGCAGTGCTGCTGTTCTTCCTCATCCTTCTGCCCGAGGGCATCTACGGGCTCGGGCAGCGCGTCGGGGCGTGGATCGCGCGGATGGTCCCCGCGCTCGGGCGCTTCGCGTCACGTCGGCGGTCGGCGCACGTGCGCCGAGTCGCCCCCGATCCCGACGCCGCGACAGCCACCGTCGGCGGAGCATCCCGCGTCGTCGACGAGACCGCAGAGGCGGATGCCGGCATCCCGGCGCTCGAGGCGGACGGCATCGAAGTCACCTTCGGCGGGTTCGTCGCACTCTCCGACGTCGACCTGCGCATCCGGGCCGGAAGCGTTCACGCGATCATCGGCCCCAACGGCGCCGGGAAGACGACGCTGCTGAACGCGGTGTCGGGCCTGTACGTGCCGGCGAAGGGCGACATCCGGGTGTTCGGGGAATCGACACGCGGAGTGCCGCCGCACCGCATCCGGCAGCGCGGGGTCGTCCGCACCTTCCAGACGCCCGCCATCGTGCCCGATCTCGACGTGCTCGACAATGTCAAGCTCGGCCTCGATGCCGACGAGAAGGGCTCATTCTGGACCGACCTGCTGGGTCGGTTGGCCACGGGCCGCCGTGAGCGCGCGCTCGACGCGGAGGCGCACTGGGCGCTCGACGCCGTGGGCATCGACGAGAGCCGTCGCGCGCTGCTCGCGAAGAACCTCGACCTCAGCGAACAGAAGCGGGTCGAGATCGCGCGTGGACTCGTTGGCCACGCCCGCTTGCTGCTGCTCGACGAGCCGACGGCGGGCCTCTCCGTCAAGCAGATGGAGAGCCTCGGCGCGACACTCAAGGACGTCCACCGCCGGTTCGGGCTCACGATCATGGTGATCTCGCACCACATCGGGTTCATCCTCGACATCGCCGACGAGATGACGGTGCTCGACTATGGGCGGGTCATCGGCAACGGGGAGCCCGCCGAGGTGCTGGCGCGTCCTGAGATCGCGGCGACCTTCATGGGCGTCGAGTCCGACCCGGTCGATGAGACCGCAGGAACGGAGGGATCATGACCACGGATGCCGCGGGCCGCGGGCTCGAGATCGAGGACCTCGTCGTCGGGTACGGCAAGGCGACGGTCCTGCACGGGCTCTCGCTCTCGGTCGCCCCTGGCGAGATCGTGGGGGTCGCCGGCCCGAACGGCGCCGGCAAGTCGACACTCCTCAAGGTCATCTCGGGTCTGCTGCCGCGCACCGCCCGGCGGCTCGACTTCGACGGCGTACCGCTCAAACGCGATCCCGTCTCGGTTGTGAGTCGAGGCGTCGTGCATGTGCCCGAGGGCCGACGGATGTTCGCGAACCTCACGGTAGAGGAGAATCTCAGGATCGGCGCGATCGGAGGCCGCGTGCGTGAGTACCGCGCCGCGCGCGACCGGGTTCTCGGGCTGCTCCCCGCCATCGTGCCCATGCTCGACCGCAGGGCCGGCCTGCTGAGCGGCGGCCAGCAGCAGCAGGTGGCGATCGCACGCGGCCTCATCGCGAACCCGACGCTGCTCATGGTCGACGAACTCAGTCTCGGCCTCTCGCCGACGGCTGTCGCGAGCATCTCCGCCAGCACGGTCGCGAGCTGCCGCGAGCTCGGCGCGGGACTGCTCTGGGTCGACCAGAACGTGACGATCCTCGCGAAGCACTGCGACCGCCTCGTGCTCCTGCGAGACGGAATCGCCGAACCCGTCGACATGACCGATCGCGAGGCCCTCGGCTCCGTGTACTTCTGAGTCGATGACCTCCCGCCGTATCCCGAGACCTCGCGATCTCGCGCCGCTCCTGCGATTCAAGCGTCCGGTGCTGTCGCCCACCCGTCGCCGGCTCGAGGCGGCGCTCACGATTCACGACCTGCGCCTCGTCGCGAAGCGCCGCACCCCGCGTGCGGCCTTCGACTTCGGCGACGGTGCGGCCGAGAGCGAGCTCTCGCTGCGGCGCGCGCGTCAAGCGTTCGAGGACGTCGAATTCCATCCGACGGTGCTCACGGACGTGTCGGATGTCGACACGTCGCGGGATGTGCTGGGCCGACGAAGCAGTCATCCGTTCGCGATCGCCCCGATCGGGTTCACGCGCATGATGCACAGCGAGGGGGAGCGTGCGGGGGCGGCAGCCGCCGCGGCGTTCGGCATCCCGTTCACGCTCTCGACGATGGGCACGACGTCGATCGAGGACGTGGCGGCTGCGAGCGGAGACGGTCGTCGCTGGTTCCAGCTCTACCTCTGGAAGGACCGAGAGCGCTCGATGGCGCTGGTCGAGCGAGCCGCCGCGGCGGGCTACGACACGCTCCTCGTGACCGTCGACTCCGCCGTCGCCGGCTCGCGGCTGCGCGACGTGCGCAACGGAATGACCATTCCGCCGACGCTCACGCCCCGCACGGTCATCGACGCGATCCCGCGGCCGCGGTGGTGGTTCGACTTCCTCACCACCGAGCCGCTTTCGTTCGCCTCGCTCGACCGCTGGAGCGGCACCGTAGCGGCACTCGTCGACACGATGTTCGATCCGCGGCTCGGCTATGAGGATCTCGCGTGGATCCGCGAACAGTGGCCGGGGAGGATGGTCGTCAAGGGCGTGCAGTCCCTCCACGACGCGAGGCGCATCGCCGCGACGGGGGTCGACGGCATCGTGCTCTCGAACCACGGCGGGCGTCAGCTCGACCGCGCGCCGGTTCCGTTCCACCTGCTGCCGGGCGTCGTACGCGAGGTCGGCACCGATGTCGAGGTCTGGCTAGACACGGGGATCATGTCGGGTGCCGATATCGTCGCTGCGGTCGCCCTCGGTGCGCGCAACGTGCTCGTCGGGCGCGCGTACGTATACGGGCTCATGGCCGGCGGGCGCGCCGGCGTCGACCGCGCGCTCGGCATCCTATCGGCGCAGATGCACCGCACGCTGCAGCTCCTCGGCGCCCCCACGCTCGACGACCTCGGGCCACATCACGTGAGGCAACTGCGGCGGCTCGCTCCGGTCGCGGGGTGACCCCGCCTGTCGCCCCTCGGCGCACCCGGCTCGATGCCTGAGCATCGTGGAGAGGCGTGCCTCGGGAACGAGCTGCTTCGGGCGGATCGGTCACGTGCCCGCGCGATCGAAGCGCTCACCGCGGTACGCCGTGCCGCGCCCGGGGATCCGACGCGACGCGGGTGCGGAGTGTGCGCACCGTCGTCGACGTGCACAGGAACAGGGTGCGCCAGTCGTCGCCGCCCCAGGTGAGGTTCGCGCATACCTCGGGCGTACGGACGATTCCGAGCAGCTCGCCCGCGCGATCGAACACCCACACGCCGTCACGTGCGGCGACCCACACGTTGCCGTGCTCGTCGCAGCGCATCCCATCGGGGTTGCCCGTCTCGGCGCCCGCACTCCCCATACCCGAGCACATGACGCGAGCGGGGCCGAGAGTGTCGTCGGCGCGCACGTCGAATGATTTGAGGTCGTCGACGTCGTCGACATAGAGCACGGACTCGTCGGGGGAGAAGCACAACCCGTTCGGCTGCTCGAACTCGTCCCGTGCGACGACGAGTTGGGCGGCCCCGCCGCCAGGGGGCACGCGATAGACGCCCTGGAAGCCGAGCTCGAAGGGCCGCTCGACCCCGACGATGTGCCGCCACCTGCCGTAGTTCGAGTCGGTGAACCAGACGCTGCCGTCGGAGCGCACGACCACGTCGTTGGGGCTGTTGAGGTATGTGCCCTCGAAGTGGAACGCCACAATCTCCCGTGCGCCATCGGCGCGCACCCGAACCACCGAGCTCGAGACGTGCTCGCAGAGCAGGACCGACCCGTCGAGGTCGACGGTCGCACCATTGACCTTCCACGCGGGGCGCGCCTCGAGCCGGGCGCCTCGGTCGGCGCGCCAGCTCCAGCGTGCGTCGCCGCGGAGGTCGCTGAAGGTGAGCGTGGAGGTCGCCGGCTGCCACGCCGGCCCCTCAGTGAAGACGAAACCGGAGGCGATCGTCTCGAAGCCGGCGTCGGGGTCGAGGAGCGCGCGCAGTCGGTCGGCGGCGTGGAGGAGTTCGATCATCGGGGTCCTTCCGCTCGGACGAGCACCGTCGCGGCATCCGCTGGTTCTATCCAGCAAACTGGGTACAAATTCGAAAGTTGTTGACGTTTCGAATACAAGGCTCTACTGTCGAGACTACAACGATCCTTCTCGCAGGAAGCAACGATGCGCCTAGCCAACCTCGCCGGACGGCTCGTTCTCGTCGACGGCGATCGCGCCCTCGACGTCGAACGGTCCAGTGGCGGCACCTTCTCCTCCGACCCTCAATCCGTGTTCGAGCGCTGGGACGAGTTCTGCGCGTGGGCGCAGGCAGCCCACGTCGCCGACGGCGAGAGGTTCGACCCGCGCCGGCTCGGGTCGCCCGTTCCGAGCCCCCGCCAGCTTTTCGCCGTCGGGCTCAACTATCGCGACCATGTCGACGAGGTGGGCCTCGCGCACGACGTGCCCGTCGTGTTCACGAAGTACGTCTCCTCGATCGCCGGGCCTTACGAGGACATCCCGCACCCCGGCGGAGAGGTCGACTGGGAGGTCGAACTCGTCGCCGTGATCGGCCGTGGCGGCCATGGCATCCGTGAAGAGGACGCCTGGAGCCACGTCGCGGGCCTCACGATCGGTCAGGACATCTCCGAGCGCATCACGCAGCACGTCGGGGTGACGCCGCAGTTCAGCCTCGGCAAGTCGTTCCCGAAGTTCGCGCCCATGGGGCCCGTCCTCGTCACACCCGACGAGCTCGCCAACCCCGACGACGTCGCCCTCGAGACCGTCGTCAACGGCGAGACCGTGCAGAGCTCGCGCACGTCGCTGATGACCTCCTCGGTCAGTCGCCTCATCGTGCAGCTCTCGAGCATCACGACGCTGCTGCCCGGCGACGCCATCTTCACGGGCACGCCCTCGGGCGTCGGGCTCGGGATGGTGCCGCCGCGCTACCTCAACGTCGGCGACGAACTCGTCACGCGCATCGAGGGCGTCGGCGAGCTGCGCAACCGCATCGTCGCCGGGCAGGCGGTCGCATGACGCGACGGCTGACGCTCACGTTCGACAATGGGCCGGTGCCGGGCATCACCGAGACCGTGCTCGACGTGCTGCGTGAGCGCGGCCTCACCGCGACATTCTTCGTCGTGGGCACCGACCTCCAGAAGCCCGGTCGGCGCGATCTCGTCGCGCAGGCGCGAGCCGAGGGCCACCGAGTCGGCAACCACACGATGACCCACAGCGTGCTGCTCGGGCGGACTGACGACCCCGCGGCGCCCGAGAAGGAGATCGTCGCCAGCCAACACCTTCTCCGCGACCTCGCCTCCGAGGAGCGCTTCTTCCGGCCCTGGGGTGGTGGCGGCGTCCTCGGACCGCATCTGCTGAGTCCTCGCGCTGTGCAGACGCTCGAGCGGGGCGGCTATTCGCTCGTGCTTTGGAACAGCGTGCCACGCGACTGGGAGGATGCGATCGGATGGCCGGCGCGCGCCCGAGCCGACATCGACCGGCAGGGTTGGACGGTAATCGTGCTTCACGACAACTCCCCCGCCGTTGCGCAGCTCGCCGGATTCCTCGACGCCGTCATCGCCGACGGAGTCGAGATCCGCTCCGATTTCCCGGACGAGTGCGTCCCGATCCGGCGCGGTGTGCGAACGGGGTCGCTCGACGGACTCGTCTCAGTTTGACCGACGCAATACGAGAGGAACACTGACGTGACAGACGCCGTGATCGCCGGCATCGGCGAATCGAAGATCGGCAAGGTGCCCGAGATGACCACCCTCGGGCTCATCGTCGACGCCTCGCTCAAGGCTATAGAAGACGCCGGACTCACCGCCCACGACATCGACGGCATCATCCTGCACCCCGCCTTCCACATGTCGCCGCGGTACCACATCATCGTCTCCGAGACACTCGGGATCTACGTCAAGACGCTCGCAGACACCGAGATGGCGGGTGGCGCCTCGTACGGGCTCGCCCTCGAACGGGCGAAGCAGGCCGTCGAGTCGGGACTGTGCAAGAACGTCCTCCTGGTCGGCGGCGAGAAGCTCGCGACCGGGCACCTGTCGGGATCGGCGATGATGGCGTCGGTCGGGGCGCACAACCTCGACTGGGAGTACCCCTACGGCGCGACCATCCCGTCGTACTACGGCCTGCTCGCGCAGCGCTATTTCCATGAGACGGGCGCGACGGACGCCGACCTCGCCGAGATCGCCGTGATGGTGCGCCGGCACGCGAGCCGCAACCCGCTCGCGACCTACCGCGACGAGATCACGGTCGACGACGTGCTCAGCTCGCCGATCATCTCCTCGCCCCTGCACCGACTCGACTGCTCACTCGTCTCCGACGGCGCGACCGCCTACGTCGTCTCGGCGCGCGGCGCGAGCCGGGATCCGAAGCGCGAGGTCGAATTCCTGGGTATCGGCCAGGGACAGTCGTTCTACCACATGGGTCAGCTCGCCGAGGGGTCGATGGACGGCAGGCACGACCTCGTGCACACCGTCGTGGACGTCGCGGGCGACCGCGCGTTCGCGCAGGCCGGCGTCTCGCGCGACGACATCGATGTGGCGATGATCTACGATTCGTTCACAATCACCGTCGCTGTTCAGCTCGAGGACCTCGGGTTCGCCGAGCGCGGCGGCGCGGGAGCCTTCGTGCGGGAGCACGGCGACCTCGGCGGCAAGCTCCCGATCAATACGCACGGCGGCTTGCTGAGCTTCGCCCACCCGGGAGCGAGCGGCGGCATGATGAGCTTCGCCGAGGCCGTGCGTCAACTCCGCGGCGAGGCGCACGGGCGCCAGGTCGAGGCCGCCGAGGTGGCCCTCGTGACGAGTGCGAGCGCCGTCGCCTCCAACTTCACCGTCAGCATTCTCGGCGCCTCGCGAGCCTGAGCCGGAAGGGATACACGACATGGGAACGATCCATCGGCCTCTGCCGACAATCACCCCAGACCACGAGCGGTTCTGGCAGGCCGCGAAGGCGCATCGGATGGAGTTGCAGAAGTGCGACCGGTGTGGCCGCTTCTGGTACTACCCCGGCCCGGTGTGCCACTACTGCTCGTCGCGCGAGTTCACGTGGACACCGGTGAGCGGCAACGGGACGATCTACAGCTACAGCGTGCTCGAGCGGGCGAAGGGCAACCCGTTCGAGGATGATCTGCCGCTCGCGATCGTGCTCGTCCGCCTCGAGGAGGGTCCGGTCATGATGTCGAACCTCGTCGACTACGAGCCGGATGACCTGCGCATCGACGCGGCCGTGACGGTGACGTACGAGGACGTCGACGAGCAGGTCACCCTGCCCGTGTTCCGTCCGGCCGCATGACCGCGCTCCGCGTCGGCTGGGTCGGTCTCGGCGCCATGGGCGGGCCGATGGCCCGCGTCGCAGTCGCGGCAGGTTTCGAGGTGACGGCGTTCGACGTCGACGCGAACGCGGTCGCGGCGCTCGCCGAGGCGGGATGCCGCATCGCCGATTCGCCTGAAGAGGCTGCACGGAAGGCCGACGTGCTCGTGCTCATGGTCGCGACGCCCGCGCAGGCGGAGGCCGTGCTCTTCGGAGAGGGGGGCGCCGCGTCCGCGCTTCGGCCCGGCGCGATCGTCCTCGTCATGGCGACCGTCGGCGACATCGCTGTCCGCTCGTGGGCTGAGCGGCTCGCAGACGCGGGGGTCGCCGTCGTCGACGCGCCTGTGTCGGGGGGTGTCGCGCGGGCCGCCGCGGGAGAGCTCCTGATCATGGCCGCGGGGACGGGCGCAGATCTCGCACGGGTGAGCCCGCTGCTGGACGCTCTGGCCGCATCCGCACCGATCGTGGGCTCCGCGAGCGGTGACGGACAGCGGATGAAGCTCGTCAATCAGTTGCTGTGCGGCGTGCACATCGTCGCGGCCGCGGAGGCGCTCTCGTTCGCCGAGGCGCTCGGCCTCGACCAGCGTGCGGCGTGGGAGGTCGTGCGGAGCGGAGCGGCGGGCTCGTTCATGCTCGACGACCGGGGCCGGCGAATGCTGGACGAGGATCCGCCGGTGCGCAGCGCGGTCGACATCTTCGTCAAGGACATGGGTCTGGTCGTCGAGGCCGCTGAGGCAGCCGGGCACGAGCCATCGCTCGCTCGCGCTGCCAGGGCCGTTTACGAGGCTGCGCACGATCGGGGTCTCGGGCGCAGCGACGACTCGGCCGTGATCCAGACCTACCGGATGCCGTGATGCGCGTCAGCGTACCGACCGAGGAACTCGCGCATCGGCTGTCCGGCTCGGCCGACGTCGCCGTGTGGGACCTCGTCGGGGCCGCACCGTGGTCCGCCATAGACATCGTCGTGCCGCCGTATCAGAGCGATCCGTCGCTCCTCGCGGTGCTCGCCGACGTCGAGGTGCGACTCGTGCAGAGCCAGAGCATCGGCTTTGACGGCGTCGCCGATCACCTCCCGCCCGGAATCGCCTTCGCAAACGCGGCCGGGGTGCACGAGGCGCCTGCGGCGGAGATCGGCTTGGCCCTGCTGCTCGCCGCCCAGCGCGACCTTCCGCGCTACGTCTCCCAGCAGGCCACGGGCACGTGGGGCGGGGACGTCACGCGCGGGCTGCTCGGCCTGCGTGTCGTGGTGCTCGGCGCGGGCGGCCTCGCGGGGGCGTTCGTCGACCGGTTGGCGCCCTTCGGAGCCGAGGCCGTGCGTGTCGGCCGCTCCGCGCGTCGAGACGCCCGAGGCGACGTAGCCGGGCCGGACGACCTCGCGCGTCGCCTCCCCGAGGCGGACGCGGTCGTCGTCTGCCTCCCGCTCGACGACTCGACCCGCGGCCTCGTCGACGCGTCGTTCCTCGGCCGACTCTCCGACGGCGCGCTCGTCGTCAACATCGGCCGCGGGGCCGTGGTCGACACCGCGGCTCTCCTCCTGGAGCTCGAGGCGGGGCGGTTGCGCGCGGCGCTCGATGTGACCGATCCCGAGCCGCTCCCGCCGTCGCATCCGCTCTGGCGTATGCCGGGTGTGCTCATCTCGCCGCACGTGGGCGGGAAGGTCGCGACCATGACCGACGCGGTGGAGTCGCTGCTCCGGAAGCAGCTCGCCGCCCTGGGGAGCGGCACGACCCCGACCAACCTCGTCGATCTCTCCTGACAGTGCGACCCGGGGGAGGACGACCCCGGGTGCGCGGGGCCTCGGGCGGCGAGGAACCGGTCGCCGACGCCGCAGCCCGGTCGGCACCCTTACCCCCCGCGGTACACGCCGCGCGCAGCGAGCGGAGCCTCGGGCGGAGCGGTACCCCCCGCAAACGGTTCGGCTCGGACGGCATGCATACGAATCGTTGTCGGCGACGGTTGAGAACCAGGCCAAAACGACGGGCGAAAACTAGGCCACCGATTCGTCGTTTCGTCAGTCTGCCGGATCTTGCGTCTTGATGCTGGGGAGGCTGTCGATGCCTCGTCCGCGGAGCCGGTAACTGGCGCCCTTCAGCGTGAGCACGTCGGCGTGGTGGACGATCCGGTCGATCATCGCGGCGGCGACGGCTTGGTCTCCGAAGACGCCGCCCCAGCCAGAGAACGGCAGGTTGCTGGTGAGGATCAATGAGGCGTGTTCGTAGCGGGATGAGACGAGCTGGAAGAAGAGGTTTGCGGCGTCTTGCTCGAACGGGAGGTAGCCGACTTCGTCGACGATGATCAGCCCGTAGCGTCGTAGCCGGGCGAGTTCCTGCGGGAGCCGGCCCTGCCGGTGAGCGTCGGTGAGACGGGTGACCCAGTCCGTCGCGGTCGCGAACAACACCCGGTGCCCGTGCCTCGCGGCAACGATCCCGAGAGCGGTCGCGAGATGAGTCTTGCCGGTTCCGGGCGGGCCGAGCAGGACGACGTTCTGCGCCTCGAGGAGGAACCCTCCGGAGGCGAGTCCGGCGATCTGCTGACGGGCTGCCGGCTGAGCGTCCCAGTCGAAGTCCTCGAGAGTCTTCCGGGCGGGGAACCCGGCGGCTTTGATCCGCAGCTCCGCGCCAGACGCGTTCCGCGCTGAGACTTCGCGTTCGAGGACGGCGGCGAGGTAGTCCTCGAACGACCAGCCCGCGTCCCGTGCTTGGGTGGCCATCCGGCCGGCCGCTTCAGTGATCCTCGGTGCTTTCAGCGCTCCGGCGAGATAGGTGATCTGCTTGACGGCGTCGGTCTGCTTGGCGGCCATCAGGCGACTCCCTCGATCCCGAAGGCGCGGTCGTAGTCAGCGAGATCCCTGGTGAGGTCGTCTCCGACGACGGCAGGGCGGGGCTGCTGGAACTGCTGCCGCAACCGTCGCGCCGTCTCGACATGAGCCGGGTCCGTGACGATGCTTCCGCGCGCCCAGACCCGGGCGTGGTCGGCGACGACGCGCCCATCCATCCTGACTCGGACGCGGTCCAGGTCTGCGGTCACGTCAACGATGCGGCCGATCGCTTGCGGGTCGACGGAGTAGTCGGACGCATCGAGGCGGACGTAATAGTCCCGGCCGAGCCTGACCCGTTCCCGCCAGCCCAGCTGCAACGGGATCGGCGGCAACGGCAGCATCCTCGAGCGGTCGTGCTCGATCAGATCGACCGGACGTGCCTTGAGGGTCCGCACGACCCTGCCGTTCGCGTTCTCCAGCCAGTCGGCGAGCTGGGCGTTGAAGTCCGCCGGTGAGGCGAAGGCCCGGCCGGGCATGAACGAGGTCTCGAACCAGCCGTTGCGCCGCTCGACGATCCCCTTCGACTCCGGGTCGAAGGGGCGCAGCTGCACGACCTTCGCCGCGAGGGTCCCCGCGAATGCGGCGACGCCTTGCGCGAGCCGCCCCTTCTGACCGATGCCGGGCTCGTTGTCCCAGATCAGCCGTCGCGGCACCGCCCCTAGTTGCTGGATCAGCTCCCACGACCCGAGCAGCAGATCCTCCGTCTTGCGCGTCGGGATCATCCTCGCGGTCACGAACCTCGAATGCGCCGCGACGATCACCAACACCGGCAGCAGCACCGCCGTGCCGTCCTCGAGCGGGATCTTCCGGGGCGGGAACCACAGGTCGCACTGCGCCGCATCACCCGCTGCCCAACTGAGCCGATCAGCGGGATCGACCGGGCGGTGCTCCGGCCGCAGCCGACGCACGTTCTCCCGGAACCAGGTGATCGACCCCGACCACTCAAGCCGCTCCGCGATCACCGTCGCCGGCATCGACGGATGCTCCGCCAGCAACGCTCTGACTCTCGCCTCGAACGGCGAGAACGACGTCGGCTGCAGCGGCCGCTGATACCTCGGCGGCCGGTCAGACCGCACCGCCGCCGCGACCGTGTCCCGCGCGATACCGAGATCTCGAGCAACCTGACGCTGCGGAACACCGTCCGCGACAAGCCGCCTGATCAACGCCCAATCTTCCAAGGAGATCACCCACCCAATCTGGTCCGGGTGGCCTAGTTTTCAAGCGTCGTTTTGGCCGGGTTCTGGAGCGTCGTCGACAATCGTTTGAGCCAGCACCAAAGTGCCGCGCCAGATCAGTGGAGGGGATGACGGGAATCGAACCCGCGCTCTCAGCTTGGGAAGCTGATGTTCTGCCATTGAACTACATCCCCGGACAGTGCTCGGCCAGCATAACAGGCGACCGCGATCGGCCTTGATCTCGCGCGCCCGCGCCGCGGGGGTAGGAGATGTGCCGTGCGTCGGACGCCGCCGACGGCATCCGTCCTACCTCTACATCATCTCCTACGCTCGCAAGCCGACGCCCGCGACCAGGGCGCCCGCGACCAGGGGCCCACAACCAACCGACCCCACCTACCGCGACACGGCGGAGCGGATGCCGCGGCATCCGCTCTAGTCTGGTCAACGTGCTGCTCAGCGACCGTGACATCCGCCTCGAGATCGGCGCCGGCCGCATCGGGCTGGACCCCTGGAACCGCGAGATGGTGCAGCCGTCGAGCGTCGACGTGCGCCTCGACCGGTACTTCCGGCTGTTCGACAACCACAAGTACCCGTTCATCGACCCGGCGCTCGACCAGCCCGACCTCACGCACCTGATCGAGGTCGATCCGAGCGAGCCGTTCATCCTGCACCCGGGGGAGTTCGCGCTCGGGTCGACGTTCGAGCAGGTGACCCTGCCCGACGACATCGCCGCGCGCCTCGAGGGCAAGTCCTCGCTCGGCCGCCTCGGGCTGCTCACGCACTCGACCGCGGGGTTCATCGACCCCGGGTTCTCGGGCCACGTGACGCTCGAGCTGTCGAACGTCGCGACGCTGCCGATCAAGCTCTGGCCTGGCATGAAGATCGGGCAGCTGTGCTTCTTCCGGCTGTCGTCGCCGACAGAGTCGCCGTACGGCACCGGACCGTACGGCAACCGCTACCAGGGCCAGCGGGGTCCGACGGCATCGCGGTCGTTCCAGAACTTCCACGTCACCGACGTCGGGGTGAACGACTCGGGCTCGCGCGGCGCCTGAGCGCGGCATCCGCCGCCGCGCACGAGAACCGTCAGAAGCTCGTCACCAGGTCGCCGAGCACCGACTGCAGCTTCGACGGGTCGGTCGCGTCGTAGTAGTGCGCGCCCGTGGCGCCCGAGATCGACTGCAGCGTCTTGACGTCGGCGTCCGCCCCGTACGCGAGCGTGAAGAGGAGCACCGGCGTCGAGTGGTGCAGGTCGCGCAGGTTCGCGAGCACCTGGTCCGCCCCGATCGTGGGGGCGTTCGGGGCGTCGTTCTCTCCGTCGCTCAGCAGCACGACGGCGTTGATGCGCTCGGGCGACCACGACGCGGCCTGCTGCGCGGCGAACGTGTCGACCGCCTGATACAGCGGAGTGTCGCCCATCGAGCGGATGCCGCCGAGCGCCGCGAGGAACGCATCGCGCGACGACCCGATGTCGCTGGGCGCCGCCAGAAGACCCGGAACCATCGATCCGTCGGGCGCCTGCGCGAACGCCGCGAGGCCGACGTCGTCGCCGGTCGTGAAGTGGCCGAGCGCCGCCTCGATCGCCTTGCGCGCCTGCGTGAGCTTCGTGTCGGAGTCCGAGATGAGCTCGTCCATCGAGCCCGAAACGTCGAGCAGGAAGAGCACGTTCGCGCGCTTGCGCACATCGGGGAACGCCGTCTGCACCGCGGTGACGACGTCGCCCTCCGGGAAGCCGAGCACCCCGTCGCGGTCGACATCCAGGCGACCCACCCGCGCGACGTCGGCGTCCAGCGCGCGGTTGAGGTCGCGGTAGCCCGAGGTGCGCACCGCCGCCTGCCCCTGCTTCGTGAGCGTGAAGCGGATGAAGTCCGCCGCCGCCTCGGCCTCGACCGGGTCGATCCACGGGCCGGTCAGACGGATCGCAGGGTTGTTCGCCGTGTAGTACCCGTCGCTCGGGTAGATCGCGGTGAGTTGCTCGGCCGGCGGGTCGTCCTGCACGACGGTCACGCCGTCGCGGCTCGTGATGCCGCGGTTGTAATCCCACACGGACTTCTCGTCGACGATGACGGCCGACAGGAAGTCGGCGGCGGTTCCGGATGCCTCGGCCTGCCGCGCGTGCCACAGGAAGTGCTCCGGCGTGGCCATGTAATGGCTCGTCGCGAGCTCGTTCTCATGGACGGCGCCCTTGATCGCGGCATCCGCGACCTGCGCCGCCGTGAACCCGTCGAGGGAGCCGGCCGCCGTGCCGAACGACACGAACATGGCCGCCTCGCCCGATGTCGCCACGAGCGGGCTCGTCTTGCCGAGTTTGAAGGTGCCCCACTCCGGGTGCCCGAGGCCGCTCCAGAGATCGGGATCTCCCGCAGCCTGGAAGACCTCGGTCCAAGTGGGGGCGTCCTCGTCCCATCCGACGGCCTCGGCGAGCGGCTGAGGCATCGCGAGCACGATGTGCGAATACGCGACGCTCGTCCCCTCGGCGTGCAGCACGGTCGCGCCCTTCGCGAGGGCGATGTCGACCCACGTCGACGAGTCGGGCAGCCACACGGTGGGCTTCTGGTCGTCGGCGAGCGAGGCGAAGCCGGATGCCACGGCATCCGCCGCACCGCCCGACTTGTCTTTGCTCGCCTCGACCGTCACGCACGACCCCGCCACGTTGCGCGGCTGGCTGTTGTAGGCGGCGGCGAGGTTCTCGACCATGTGGGCGTTCTCGAACGATGCCAGCACCCGCACGACTGCGCACGGTTCCGCGCCGGCCGTCGCAGCGGGCTCGTCGTCGGGGAAGACGATCAGCTCGCGCGTGGGCGTCGGCGTGGGGTCGGGCGTCGCGGCGGCCACCTCGTCGGAAGGGGCGGCGATCGCCGAGACGATCATCGTCGAGACGGCTCCGATGGCTCCCACGAGCACAACGATGCCGGTCACGGTCGTCCACAGCACGAACCGGCGGCGACGGCGGCGGCGTCGCATGCGCCGCTCCTCGATCGCCGAGGGGATCCGGCCGCTCACTACGAAAGCTCCAGCGGCCCCGCCGCCCGGGCGCGGCGAAGCAGGGCACGCGCGGCGCAGAGGCCGCCGCGGATGAGTTCGCGCATGGGCGGGTCACCTCAGGTCGGGGGGCACACCTGGGCCGGTTCGGGGGCCGGCGTTGCGCAAAGCCTACCGTCAAGCGGCTCCCGCGCGCGAGGAGATCAGTTCGAGGCTGTGTTGAGCATCCCCACGATGACCGCCGTCCACCACGCGGCCTGCGAGACGAGCGCACTCCACAGACACCACAAGCGCAGGTTCCGCGGCAGCGCCGTGTACCGCACCGTCCCGGGCAGACGGGAGAGCTCGGCGTTGAGCTTTGTGATGGCGACGCCGTTCATGGCGGCGACGAGCACTGCCAGCATCTTGATGACGGTCAGGGGGTCGGACAGGTCCGGCTGGAGGAAGGCTCCCGTCGCGAACAGCCCGCCGATGCCGAGCCACGCGAGCCCGCTGACCGTCCGCTCGACGCGACGCAGGTCGCCGAGCGTCGAGCGCCGCGCCATCCACAGCAGGCCCGTGACCTCGAGCATCACGGCCGATCCGAGCCCCACGACGACTGCGGCCAGATGCAGGAAGAGGGCGGGGTAGTAGACCCACGCCGGTGGACTGACGGAGATCCCCACCCACAGCGAGAGGAAGAGGGCGATCATCGCCGCCCAGTACGCGACGGCACGTCCGTGCCGCGCGGCGCGTCGTCTCTCGGCGAGGGGGATCGTCACAGAGGCCTTCCGGGTCGAGCATGTGTGCGCGACGACCCCCCGGTCGCACGGGCGCGCAGACGCCCGAAGCGAGGGTATCCGAACAGCGGGGTCGCTTCGGTTACACGGATGTATCGAAGACCGAACATGACGAGGGGCACCGGTCGGTCCCGGTGCCCCTCGCATGGGAAATGCGGCGACGGATGCTCAGGCGATCCGCTCCTCACGGCCGCGCGCGTACCCCGCGTCGAAGCCGCGCTCGTACGCGTGCTCGGTGCGGCCGTGCCCGTGCTCGTGCGCGCCGTGCGCGTGGCCGTGGGCGCCGCGGCATCCGTGCTCGTGCCATGCGTGTGCGTGGCCGGGGCCGAACGCCGGGCCGAAACCGTGACGGAACCCGGAGCCGAAGCCGCCGCCGAAGCCCGGCCCGAACCCGCCGAAGCGCCCGCGGCGCCGGCCGCGCCGGCCGAAGCCGCGGCCGCGCTCGGCCCAGGCCTGCTCGTCCCAGCCGAGCTCTCGGGCGATCGCCTCGATCGAGGCCATCGTCGTGGCGAAGTCCTCGGGAGAGACAGCGCCCGAGACGCGTGCGCGGAGCTCGTCGACGATCGCGCCGAGCCGTTCCTTGGCGGCCCGGCCCTCGTCGGTGAGCGCCCACGAGCCGTCGCCCTGCTCCTCGATCCAGCCGCGCTCCTCGAGGCGACGGAGGTGCTTGCCCTTGCGGGCGAGGCGATCGGCCAGCCCGGGGGCGTCGACGTCGCCGGACAGTGCGTTGAGCGTCATCCAGTCGCGCCGCGTGACGCCTTCGTTCGCGAAGGCCTCCGCGAACCGGCGGGTGAGCAGGTCGTCGACGACGCGCAGCCAGTAGCCGAGCGGTCGTCGCTGAGTGGGGGTGCCGTTCGCCTCGTCGTGCGAGTCGGCGTGGTCATGGTTTTCGAAGTCGTCGGAGTGCATGTGTGCGGTCCTTTCGCGTGCCGCGGGAGCGGCGATGGAGTCTTCCGGCGCGCACCCGGCCGGAGGGATGTATGTCAATCGACATGTACTTGTAGCTTGACATGCATTCCGAATGCATGTCAAGTTGCATGTAAATTGGGATCGTGCCGAATCCTGCCCAAGACCCCGCTGACGCGATCGCCGCTGCCCTGGCGACTCTGCGGGGAAGACGGATGCCGCGCCCCGACGCGCACGATCACGACTCGCACCACGGACACCGCGGCCGGCACGGCCCTCCGTGGATGCACGGCGGTCCCCACGGGCGCGGCGGCCCGCACGGCGGGCCCCACGGGTTCGGCGGACCACCCTGGGCATGGGGCGCACGCGTCGGCGGGCCCGCGCGGCTGCGGCTGCTCGAGGCGCTGGACGCGGCATCCGCCCCTCTGTCGGTCAGCGAGATCGCCGAGGCGATCGGCGTGGACCAGCCGCGCGCGTCACGACTCGTGCAGCAGGGCGTCGAGCTGGGTGTCGTCCGCCGCGAGGCCGACCCCGACGACGCGCGCCGCACTCGGGTCGCGCTCACCGACGCCGGGCGTTCGCTCGTGCGGGGGTTCCGCGGCGAGCGGCGCGACGCGGTCGACGCCGCCCTCGCGGACTTCACCGAGGCCGAGCGCGTCGAGCTCGCGCGCCTCTTGACGAAGCTCGCCGACGCCTGGCCGGGCTGACCTCAGCCCGCGGTGCCGTCGCGCGGGGGCTGCGTGTGCGACGGGAACCGCACGAGCAGCAGCAGCACGAGGCCGATCGCCAGCACGATCGCGATGCCGAGAACGCCCCAGATCGTCGCGCCGAACGCGGCGATGAAGAGCGTCCACATCGCCGGCGCGAGGAAGCTCGCGACGCGACCGGTCGTCGCGTACAGGCCGAAGATCTCGCCCTGCATGCCCTCGGGCGTGACGCGCGCGAGCAGCGACCGGCTCGCCGCCTGAGCGGGACCGACGAAGGCGGACAGCACGAGGCCGCCGATCCAGAACACGAGCTTGCCGGTGTCGTGCAGCAGGAAGAGGAGGACGGCCATCGCGACGAGGCCGGTCAGGGCGAACACGATCACGTTGCGCGCCCCGAACCGATCGTCGGCGCGCCCCGCGAAGATCGTCGAGACACCGGCCACCACGTTCGCTGCGATCGCGAAGATGAGCACCTCGTTGCTCGTGAAGCGGAACGAGATCGCCGCGAGGATGCCGCCGAACGCGAAGACCCCCGCGAGGCCGTCGCGGTACACGGCGCTCGCGAGCAGGAACCAGAACGTCGGCCGGTGCACCCGGAACAGAGCCACGATGTCCTTCACGAGCACGACGTACGACCGGAAGAAGCCGACCCTGGGGCTCTTCATCGCGGGTGGCGCCTCGGGGACGTTGAAGAAGAGGGGCAGCGCGAACACGATCGTCCACACGGCGCATCCGACAGCGATGACTCGGTACGCCATGCCGTTGGACGTGTCCATCCCGAACCAGTCGAGCTGGGTGAGCACCACGACGAGCGTGAGCGCGACGATTCCGCCGATGTACCCGAGACCCCAGCCCAGGCCGCTCACGCGCCCGATCGTCTTCGGCGTCGACACCTGCACGAGCATGGCGTTGTAGTTCACGCCCGCGATCTCGGACACGACCGCGCCGAGCGCCAGCACGATCGCCCCGTACCAGAAGTAGGCGGGGTCGGCCTGCGCGAAGAACAGCGCGAACTGCACGAGCGCGAGCAGCACCGTGAACACGATGAGCCAGCGCTTCTTGCGGCCCGACCGGTCGGCGGTCTGCCCGAGGACGGGCGCGAGCAGCAGGATCACGATGCCCGCGAGCGTGGTCACGAGGCCGTAACCGCTCGAAAGGTCGGCGAGCGCACGCTCCTTCGCGGGGTCGTCGTCGGCGAGCGCGGCGAGCTCGGGCGGGAGGAAGCTCGCCGACACGAGGTAGAGCGATGCGAACACGAACGTCAGCAGCACCGAGTTGAAGGGCTGCGCCGCCCAGTCCCACAGCGCCCACGAGATGACCTGCTTGCGCGGAACCGGCTTCTCGGAGCCCGCGTTCTCGAACACCTCGCCGTACGCGGCGAGCGCGAGCGTGTTGGCGGTCGCCGGGAGGTCGGCGGGGCGCTGCGGTTCGGGCTGGGCGGCGGACGGATCGGGTTCCATGTGCGTCACGCTAGGGTCCTTCGGTGAACGGCGGGTGCACCGACTCGGCGGGTGGGCGAGACGGATGCCGCGGTGCGTCGTTGCACCGCCCGCTCAGGCTACGCGGTGGCAGCGGCAGCCGGCCACGCGCGATCGGCGAGGTGCCAAGATTCAAAGTTGAGTCACGCGGACTCAACTTTCTTGACTCCGATTTCCGCAGGCAGTACGCTTGAGTCTGGTCGGCTCAAGATCGTGCGTCACGTGAGATCGAGCATCCGGCCCCCAAGACTTTCACGCAGAACCAACCCGGGTCCGCCCTCTTCGACGGGTCCGCCATGAAAGAGAGAAGAAACACATGGCACGTGCTGTTGGAATCGACCTCGGAACGACGAACTCCGTCGTGAGCGTCCTCGAGGGCGGCGAGCCCAAGGTCATCGCGAACGCCGAGGGCTTCCGCACGACCCCGTCCGTTGTCGCCTTCACAAAGGACGGCGAGGTGCTCGTCGGCGAGACCGCGAAGCGTCAGGCCGTCACGAACGTCGACCGCACCATCACGTCCGTCAAGCGCCACATGGGCACCGACTGGAAGACCCAGCCGATCGACGGCAAGAGCTACACGCCGCAGGAGATCTCGGCGCGCATCCTCCAGAAGCTCAAGCGGGACGCCGAGCAGTACCTGGGCGACGCGGTGACGGATGCCGTCATCACCGTTCCGGCGTACTTCAACGACGCCGAGCGCCAGGCCACGAAGGAGGCCGGTGAGATCGCGGGCCTGAACGTTCTGCGCATCATCAACGAGCCCACCGCCGCCGCCCTCGCGTACGGCCTCGACAAGGGCAAGGAGGACGAGCTCATCCTTGTCTTCGACCTCGGTGGCGGAACCTTCGACGTCTCGCTCCTCGAGGTGGGCAAGGACGACGACTTCTCCACGATCCAGGTGCGCGCGACCGCCGGCGACAACCGCCTTGGCGGCGACGACTGGGACCAGCGCCTCGTCGACTACCTCATGAAGCAGTTCAAGGACACGACGGGTGTCGACGTCTCGAGCGACAAGATCGCACTGCAGCGCCTCAAGGAGGCCGCCGAGCAGGCGAAGAAGGAGCTCTCGAGCTCGACGTCGACGAGCATCAACCTCCCGTACCTGTCGCTGACCGAGTCAGGTCCCGTGTCGCTGAGCGAGACGATCACGCGCGCCAAGTTCGAGGACCTGACGAAGGACCTCCTCGACCGCACCAAGAAGCCGTTCGAGGACGTCATCCGCGAGGCCGGCATCAAGCTGGGCGACATCGACCACGTCGTGCTCGTCGGCGGCTCGACCCGCATGCCCGCCGTGAGCGAGCTCGTCAAGCAGGAGACCGGCGGCAAGGAGCCCAACAAGGGCGTCAACCCCGACGAGGTCGTCGCCGTGGGCGCGGCCCTGCAGGCGGGCGTCCTCAAGGGCGAGCGCAAGGACGTGCTGCTGATCGACGTGACCCCCCTGAGCCTCGGCATCGAGACCAAGGGCGGCATCATGACGAAGCTCATCGAGCGCAACACCGCCATCCCGACCAAGCGCAGCGAGACCTTCACGACCGCCGACGACAACCAGCCGTCGGTCGCCATCCAGGTCTTCCAGGGCGAGCGCGAGTTCACGCGCGACAACAAGCCGCTCGGCACGTTCGAGCTGACCGGCATCGCGCCGGCGCCGCGCGGCATCCCGCAGATCGAGGTCACGTTCGACATCGACGCGAACGGCATCGTGCACGTGTCCGCCAAGGACAAGGGCACGGGCAAGGAGCAGTCGATGACGATCACCGGCGGCTCGTCACTGCCGAAGGACGACATCGAGCGCATGGTGCGCGAGGCCGAGGAGCACGCGGCGGAGGACAAGAAGCGCCGCGAGTCCGCCGAGACGCGCAACCAGGCCGAGACGCTCACGTACTCGATCGAGAAGCTGATCAAGGAGAACGAGGACAAGCTTCCCGAAGAGGTCAAGAACTCGGTCCAGGGCGACGTCGACGCGCTCAAGGCGGCTCTCGCGGGCGACGACGACGACGCGGTCAAGACCGCGTACGACAAGCTGTCGCAGTCCCAGTCGCAGCTCGGCGAGGCGATCTACCAGGCCGGCCAGGCGGCCGGTCAGAACCCCGACCCGGCGGCTAACGAGCCCGGTGGCGGCAACGTGCCGAACCCCGAGGAGGACGTGATCGACGCCGAGGTCGTCGACGACGAGGACGAGAAGAAGTAACCATGGCTGACAAGGACCGAAACGCGAATCCCGGGCCCGGAGGGCCCGACGGCGAAGAGGTCCGTCCGGACGAGGAGGGGTCGGAGGCTCAGGCCTCCGGCCCCGTCCCGCAGGACGGAGCGGATGCCTCGGCCCAGGCCGAGGCGCACGACGAGCTCACGGTCGACGACATCCTGGGTGCGCCCCAGAATGCGGATGCCGCGGCCGAGGACGCCGTGATCGCAGACCTGGAGTCGCAGCTGCTGAACGACCTCAAGCGCCTGCAGGCGGAGTACGCGAACTACCGGCGGCGCACCGAGGAGCAGCGCGAGGTCGAGATCGAGCGTGCGAAGGGCTCGGTCGCGAAGGGGCTGCTGCCCGTCCTCGACGACCTCGACCGCGCCGAGAAGCACGGCGACCTCGAGGAGGGCTCGGCCTTCTCCGTGATCGCCGAGAAGGTCCGCGGCGTTGCCGCGCGCATGGGGCTCGCCGCCTACGGCGAGGCCGGCGAGCCGTTCGACCCGCAGCAGCACGAGGCGATCTTCCAGGCGCCGACGCCCGGCACGAGCGAGCCGACGGTGCTCGAGGTGGTCGAGGTGGGCTACCGCCTCGGCACGGTCGAGTTGCGCCCCGCGAAGGTCGTCGTGGCAGTGCCGGCTGATCCTGAGGCGAGCTCGGGGGGCCAGGCATAGCCCATGGCCAGCCAGGACTGGTTCGACAAGGACTTCTACAAGACGCTCGGCGTGTCCAAGGAAGTGTCCGACGCGGATCTGAAGAAGACCTATCGCAAGCTCGCGCGCAAGTACCACCCCGACAGCAACCAGGGTGACGCGGCGGCCGAGGCGAAGTTCAAGGAGATCAGCGAGGCCTACTCGGTGCTCTCCGACCCCGAGCAGCGCACCGAATACGACCAGATCCGTGCGATGGGCTCGGGCGCGCGGTTCACCGCGGGCGGCCAGGGCGCGGGCGGATTCGAGGACGTGTTCTCGATGTTCGGCCAGGGTCGAGGTGCGCGCTACGAGACCGGGGACTTCGACGACATCTTCTCGATGTTCAACCAGCAGCCCACCGGCGGCTTCGGCTCGGGTCGCTTCGGCCAGCCGAGCGGGGGCTTCCGCGGCTACGGCGGGCCGACGCGCGGTGCCGACGTCACGGCGCGCACGACGATCGACTTCATCACCGCCACGAGGGGCGAGACGATCACGCTCCAGGGCGAGGACGGCAAGCCGTTCAAGGTGAAGATCCCGGCCGGCGTCGCCGACGGTCAGCGCATCCGGCTGCGCGGCCGCGGCCGCCCGTCGCCGGACGGCGGCGAGAACGGCGACATCGTGGTGCTCGTGACGGTGCGCCCGCATCCGGTCTTCACGCGCGACGGCCTCAATCTGCGCGTGACCGTCCCGGTCACGTTCACCGAGGCGGCGCTCGGCGCGACGATCGAGGTTCCCACGCTCGGCGGTGACCCCGTGAAGCTGCGTGTCGCGCCCGGCACGCCGTCCGGCCGTGTGCTGCGGGTGAAGGGCCGCGGCGTGCAGACGCAGAAGGGCACGGGCGACCTCCTCGCAGAGGTCCAGGTGGTCGTGCCGTCGCACCTCGACGACCGGGCACGCGAAGCGCTCGAGCGCTTCCACGACCTCGAGCCGAAGGAGAACCCGCGGACGGACCTGATGGCGAAGGCCAAGGGCTGATGTGCGGCGGACGGTGGTGAGAAGCGATGGGTGAGCACGACGAGATCGACGAAGAGGCGCCGATCCTCTCGATCGCCGTCGCCGCCGAACTGTCGGGGCTGCATCCGCAGACTCTTCGGCAGTACGACCGGCTGGGCCTCGTCGTGCCCGCTCGCACGCAGGGCGGGTCCCGCCGGTACTCGCTCCGTCACGTCGAGCAGCTGCGCCAAGTGGCGCGGCTGTCGGGTGACGGCATGAGCCTCCCCGCGATCGCGCGCATCCTCGAGCTCGAGGAGCGCGTGCGCGTGCTCCATCGCCAGGTCAGCGAGCTCGAGCAGCGCGTGCGCGCCGAGCTCGAGAACCGCCCCGGCGCGCGCGTGTTCGCCGCCGGCCCGACCGGCGCGGTCGTGCGCCTGCGCCACGGAACGCGCGTGCGTCGCGCGACCGACATCGTGCTGTGGCGGCCGCGGCCCGGGGTCGCGCTGCCCCCCGAAGAGGAGTGATCCGGCGGCGCATCCGCCGCCTCGTCAGAGCGGTCGCTCCAGGTGGTACGACCCCTCCCGTGAGACGCCGACCAGCCGCCAGCCGCCGGCCATGAGCGGGCTCAGCGCGCCCCGGAGCGCGAGGCGCCACAGGCGCGCCGCATCCGGATCGCGCGTCCGCAGCCCCTCGATGTCGCGCGGGATGTCGACGCGCACCGCCGCGGCATCCGCCGGCAGCGGCAGCGCCGCGGGCCGGTCGTCCGCCACGACGAGAACCGGTGGCGCACCGGTGTCGACCTCGCCCGACGCCGGCTCGTCGTCGAGGGTCCACTCGATGAGCATCCGGTCGCTCTCCTGACCGGCGTTCACGCCGTCGCTCATGACGCCGTAGAAGTCGGAGAGATAGCGGATGCCGCGCGCTGCGAGCGTCTGGACGTTGAAGTACGCGTTGCGTGCGACGAGCGGGTCGAAGGTCCACGTCATGCGGCGCGCTCCGTGCTCGAGTGCCCACGCCCGCTGGTGGAACTTGAGCGCGCGCCCGACGCCGCGACCCGCGACCGCGGCGTCGACGCCCGTGATGTGCGAGTGGAGCGCGGATTCCGCCGGCGGGTGGAAGAACCCGACGCTCGCGCCGATGAGGCGGCCGCCGCGGAACGCGCCCGCGACGTAGTTGTCGCTGTGCGCGAGCGCCACGAGGAGCCCGGGGTTGACGTGCGAGCGATCGACGTCCACCCGCCAGACGCGCGCGAACAGCGCGGATGCGTCGACCATCTCGTCGGGCGACGAGAGGAGACGGATGTCCGCACCGGCGGCCTCGGCGAGTCGGGCGGCGTCGTCGCGCGCGGTCGCCACGAGGCGCCCCTGCTCGAGGGTCACGGTCATGACGGCGCCACTGCCGGGAGGAAGCGGTAGCCCATGTACGCGCCGCCCGGCACGGGGCGGAACTGCGACCACCCCGCGAGGTCGGGCGTCGTGAACGCCCACACGCCGTCCACGTCGGACGGCACGAGGTCGATGAGCGTGGCCGGCGGCGCCTCGCCCGTGCGCAGAAGGTCGGTCAGGGGCGTCACCTCCAGCTGGAAGCCGGACTCCTTCTGCGCCACCAGGACGTGCGTGCCGGCGGTGCGGTACTCGCCGAGGGGCGCGTCGCCGCCGCGATCGCCCGCCGCGAGAGGATCCGCGATCACCGTTCCGTCGACGAGCTGCGCCGCCTCGGCGAACAGGTCGTGGTAGAGCCCGTCCGCGTGGCCGCCGGTCGTGAGCAGCGCGATCGCGGTGCGGGCGCCGGGAAGGATCCGGAGGTACGCGCGCTGGCCGATCGTGCCGCCGTCGTGGCCGTAGACGGTCCGTCCGTTCCAGTCCTGCAGGAACCAGCCGAGGCTCCACGCGGCGGTGGAGGTCACGGCATCGCGCAGGCTCACCTGCTCCTCGAGCATCGCGTGGTGGGCGGCCTCCGACAGGATGCGCGTGCCGTTGGGGGCGACCCCGCCGCGCATCGCCGCCGCCGCGAACGTGAGCAGGTCGCCCACACTCGCGTCGATGAGTCCGGCGGGGCCCATCGACCGCGTGATCGGCCACACGGGGACGGGCGCCGCGAGCGCGCCGGCGCCGGTGTGGCCGGTCGCCGTAGCGAAGCGCGGCACATCGTCGAGCAGCGTCACGGTCTGCGTCAGGCCGAGCGGCTCGATGATCCAGCGACGCAGCGCCTCGTCCCACGTCGTGTCGCGCAGGGCCTCGACGATGCGGCCGGCGAGCACGAAGCCCGAGTTGCAGTACGAGAAGCGCTCGCCGACCGGCGTGATCTGCGCCGCGGTCGACAGCGATGCCACGTACCGCTCGACGCAGTCGTCGCCGCGTCCGGTGTTCGTGAAGAGGTCGCCGTCCATGCCGCTCGTGTGGGTGAGCAGGTGCCGCACGGTGATGCGCTCGGACGACTCGGGGTCGGCGGTCGTGAAGTCGGGCAGGACGCTGCGCACGGGTGCGTCGAGGTCGAGGAGCCCCTCGTCGACGAGCTGCATGACGAGGATCGCCGTCCACACCTTGGTGATGGAGCCGATCTGGAACACGGAGTCGAGCGTCGCGGGCTGTCCGGTGCTCGCGTCGAGCACGCCGGATGCCGCGCGCGTCGTCGCGAGCACGTCGCCGTCGTCGTCGAGCTCGACGATCCCGAACTGAGCGCCGACCACGCCGTGCAGGCGCGCGAGCTCGTCCAGCCGGCGCTGCCAGTGCGCGGCATCCGAGACTCGGGGATCGGCCGGGACCGCACGCCGGACGCGCGTGTGCCGCTCGACCCAGTCGACGATCCTCTTCGTGAAATCGATGCGGGTCGGCGTCGGCGCGGAGAGCGGCAGGAGGTGGCTCTGACCGGGGTAGACGGCGAGCTGCGCCGGCACGCCGTTGATCCGCAGCGCGGAGAACCACTCGCGGGCCTGCGAGACGGGGCAGAGCTCGTCGGCGTCGCCGTGGAGGATCAGCGTCGGGGTCTTCACGGCGTCGACGCGCGTGATCGGAGATGCCGCGGCGAGGCGCTCGTGCCCCGATGTCGGGTCGACACCCGTCGTGAGTCGCGAGAAGTACGTGGCGTTCTCACCGTCGGCGGCGAGCGGCACGAAATCGCACAGGAGCCCGCCCGCCACCGCAGCGCGGAAGCGATCGGTGCGCGTCGTGAGTTCGCACGTCATGAACCCGCCGTAGCTGTAGCCCGTGACGGCGAGGCGGTCCGGGTCGGCGATGCCTTCTGCCACGAGCTGGTCGAGGGGCTCGAGGAAGTCCGCGGCATCAGCCTTCCCCCACGCGCCGTCGACGGCGCGCATGAAGTCGTCGCCGAACCCGTCCGACCCGCGCGGATTCACCATGAGCACGCGCCAGCCGCGCGCCGCGAGCACCTGCTGGTAGAGGTGCACCGCGTCGGCGACGCCGCTCCACGCGTTGTGGGGACCGCCGTGCACGTGGAGCAGCAGGGGCGCCGCGCCCTCCGCGCCGGGCGCCGACAGGAGCCACGCCTGCACGCGCGTGCCGTCCGAGATCTCGAACTCGCGTTCCTCGGCGGTCGCGAGCTCCACGCCCTCGAACGCCGAGGCGGTGAAGTCGGTGAGCACCGCGACCTCGCCCGTCCGCACGTCGACGGTCGCGATCTCGCCGAAGCTGCGCTCCGTCGTGAGGACGAACGCGGCGACAGGCGCCTCCGTGGCGACGGCGAGCGCCGAGACGACACGCTGCGGACCGGCTACGAGCGGTTCGGGGCTCGCGGCGTCGCCACGGAGGACGTAGAGGTGGGTCGCACCGCGCTCGCGCGCGCAGAACAGCAGATCGCCGTCCGCGGTGCACGAGGGTGCGCCCCCGGGGTAGGCGGGAGCCCCCGCCATGACGTTGCGGTCGAGGCCCGCCGTGACGTCGCGGTCGGTGTCCCCGCCGAGCGACAGGCGAAGGAGCCCCCGGTTTCCGACGCGCGGTCGCGCGGTGCCCACGCCGAACACGGCCGAGCCGTCGGGCGCCCACGTGAGCGAGCCTGAGACGCTCAGCGCGTCACCCACGCGGCGCGGACGCGGCCACACGGCATCCGCCTCGACGACCCATGCCGCGCTCGTCTTCGTGACGTCGGAGTCGTCGCCTGCGGCCGCCGTGTACGCGAGCATCGTGCCGTCCGGCGACCAGCGCGGCGCCAACACGTCGAAGTCGCCCGTCGTGAGGCGGCGAAGGCCGGAGGCGTCGAGGACGAAGAGGTGGCGCCGCGCGGCGCCGACCCAGCCCAGCCCGTCGCGTTTGTGGCCGAGGCGGTCGACGATGATCGGGCCGGGCGATTCCGCGTGCACGGATGCCGCGAACGCCAGCCGCTCGCCGTCGGGGCTGATCGCGACCCGGCCCGCGCCGTGCGGGAGATCTTCGGCCGTCGTGACGGCGACGGCTTCGCCGCCGTCGAGCCGGATGCGGTGGATCTGCGGCACCCCGTCGACCCTGCGCAGGAAGTACACCGTCTCGCCGTCGGGAGCGATCCGCGCGAAGCCGTCGGCCGGACCGGATGTGAGCGGACGGGGCGTCGCGCCGGGGCTCACCGTCCACAGCGAGCGGACCGCGCCGTCCGGAGTCTCGGCGACGCGGGTGAAGACGACGGTGCTCCCGTCCGGGGTCACCGCGACATCGTCGAGCGTGATGATGCGGGCGATGTCCTCGAGGGCGAATGGGCGGGTCACTCGTGGTCTCCTTCGGTGGGGAACATGGGCACGCCCACACGCGGGATCGCCGCGATGAGCTGCCGCGTGTACGCGTGCTGGGGGTCGTCGATGACGCTCACCGCAGAACCCTGCTCGACGACCACGCCGTCGCGCATGACGGCCACTTCGTCGCACAGCTGCCGCACGACGGCGAGGTTGTGGCTGATGAACAGGACTGTGAGCGACAGCCTCCGCTGCAGCTCGGCGAGGAGGTTGAGCACCGTCCCCTGCACCGAGACATCGAGCGCCGAGGTGATCTCGTCGGCGAGGATCACGCGCGGCTCTGCCGCGAGAGCGCGCGCGATCGCGACGCGCTGACGCTGTCCGCCTGAGAGCTGCGACGGCCGGTCGCCCGCGCGGCTCGCGCTGAGCTCCACGAGCTCGAGCAGCTCGGCGACGCGCGCGCGCCGATCGGCGGTCGACCGCCGCTCGCCCGCGCGTCGCGCCCGCACGATGAGCGCCTCGTCGATCGAGTCGCCGATGCTCATGCGCGGGTCGAGGCAGCTGTTCGGGTCCTGGAAGATCATCTGGATGTCCTGCCGCACATGCGCGACGCGGCCGCGGGCGTGGGCAACCTCGACCCCGTCCAGCCGGATGCTCCCGCTCGTCGGCTCCGCGAGGCCCACGGCCGCGCGTGCGAGCGTCGACTTGCCCGAGCCGGACTCGCCGACGAGACCGACGATCGATCCCGACGGGACGCGGAGGTCGACGCCGTGGATGACCTGGCGGGCGGATCGGCCGGCGCCGTACGCGACGCAGACCTCCTGGAACTCGAGGGTGCTCATGAGACGGGCTCCAGCTGCTCGACGGGGAAGCGCTCGCGTTCGGCGATCGTCGCGAACGGCGAGCCCGGGACGGCGTCCATCGTCGGGACGGACTCCACGAGCGCGCGCGTGTAGGGGTGGACGGCGCGCCCCGCGACGAGGTCATCCGTCGTGATGTCCTCGACCACGCGCCCGCGGTACATGACGAGCACGCGTGTGCAGATCGAGGTCACGACCGCGATGTCGTGCGACACGAGCAGGATCGCGACGTCCTTCTCGCGGTTGATGTCGTTCAGCAGCGAGAGGACTTCGCGCTGGACGGTGACGTCGAGGGCCGTGGTGGGCTCATCCGCGATGATGAGCGCGGGCTCGCCCATGAGCCCCGACGCGATCATCGCGCGCTGGCGCATGCCGCCGGAGTACTCGTGCGGGTACTGATGCGCGCGCCGCTCGGGATCGTCGATCTGCACGGCGCGCAGGCGGTCCAGCATCCGCTCGTCCGCTTCGCGGCGCGACAGGTTCTCGTGCAGCCGGCCGATCTCGGCGACCTGCGGCCCGACGTGGAGCGCCGGGTTGAGCGAGGTCGACGGGTCCTGGAACACGAACGCCATGCGCGTGCCGAGGTGGTGCGCGAGCTCGGCGGCGGGCGACGAGGGGATCACGCCGTTCCGGACCACCTCGCGACCGTCGAACCGCACCGACTGCGCGCTCGCGACGAGCGGCTCTTCGACGAGCGCCGCGACCGCCATGCACGTGAGCGACTTGCCCGAGCCGGACTCGCCCACGATTCCGACGATCTCCCCGCGCATCACGTCGAAGTCGACGCCGTCGACCGGGTGGGTCCAGCCGTCCTCGGCCGGCACCGAGATGCGCAGTCCGCGGACGGTCAGCACGGCATCCGGATCGACCGGTTCGTCCGACGGCGCGGGTCGCTCGAGCGGCCGACGGTGCCGCGCGCGTGTGGCGTTCTCGACGCCGAGCGCCTGCGCGAGCGTCTCGCCGATGAGCGTGAAGACGACTCCTGCGAAGACGACGGCGATGCCGGGAGCGAGGGCGGTCGCGGGGTTCACGTAGATCTTCGAGAGGCCCTCGTTGAGCAGGCGCCCCCAGTCGAACTGCGGTGCCTGCACGCCGAGGCCGAGGAACGACAGCCCGGCGAAGGCGACGAGGGCGCCGCCGGCGCCGATGCTCGCGTTCACGATGAGGGGGTCGCGCACGTTCGGCAGCACGTGCCGCAGGAGGATGCGGAACCGGCCGACGCCGAGCACGCGGGCCGCGAGCACGTAGTCGCGACCCGAGACGGATGCCGCGAGCGTCTGCGCGAGCCGTGCGAAGAACGGCACCATCGCGAAGCCGATCGCGAGGACCGCTCCGAGGATCCCGGTGCCGACCACGATCGAGACCACGATCGTGAGCAGCAGCGCGGGGAAGGCGAGGGCGATGCCTGTCGCGCTCACCACGAACCGCGCGCCACGCCGCGGGAGGATCGTCGGCAGGAAGCCGACGAGCACGCCGAGCGTCACGCCGAGGAACGTCGCGGCGAGCGCCATGAGCACCGACAGCTGCGCCGCGGTCAGCACGCGCGCGAGCACGTCGCGGCCACCGGCGTCGGTGCCGAGCGGATGCTCCGGGCTCGGCGGCGCGGACAGCTGGGTGAGGTCGGCGACCGTGGCCGCTTCGCCCCAGATGAGCGGGCCGAAGGCGACGAAGAACGCGAGCACGAGGGAGCCCGCGATCGCGCCGAGACCGATGGGTGAGAGCACCGCGGGGCGGACGCGGCGACGGTTCTGTCCGGAGGCGAGCGGCTGCTCGAGCGACTCGGCGGCGACGGCGGGGCCGATCGACATCACGCCTCCTTCATGGCGGATCGGGGATCGAGGACGACCAGGACGACGTCGACGATCAGGGTGACCAGCAGCACGATGAGGCCGTAGACGATCACGACGCCCTGAGCCAGCGGGAAGTCCTTCGTGCGGATGGAGTCCACGATCGTGAGGCCGAGGCCCGGCCACGCGAAGATCGTCTCGACGAGCACCGTGCCCGCGATGAGCGCCCCGAGGATGAGGCCGCCGATCGTGAGCGCGCTCGTGAGCAGGTTGGGCAGCGCGTGCCGCACGTAGAGGCGGAGGCGGGGCATCCGCTTCGACCGTGCCGTGCGCACGTAGTCCTGTTCGAGCACCGTGAGCGCCTCGGTGCGGACGATGCGGGAGAGCCCTGCGATGCCGCCGATCGACAGCGCGAGCACCGGGAGGATGTACGACTCGGGGCCGGACCTGCCCGCGACCGGGAGCAGATGGGTCGCGACCGCGAACACGTACACGAGGCCGACGCCGATGAGGAACTCGGGGATGACGGCGAACAGGCCACTGAGCGTCGTGTAGCCGAAGTCGAAGCCGCGGCGGCGGCCGCCCCGCGTGAGTCCGGCGACGACGATGCCGAGCGGCACCGCGACCACGAGGGTCACCACGAGCGCGAGGATCGCGAGCTCGAGGGTCGCCGGCAGTCGCTGGGCGATGATCGTCGTCACCGGCACCTGGAGCGAGAACGACTCGCCCAGGTCGCCCGTGAGCAGGCCCAGCCAGAAGTCGACGTACTGCTGCCACAGCGGGAGGTTCAGGCCCATCGCCTCGCGCTTGGCGTCCACGACCGACTGCGGTGCGTTGATGCCGAGCGCGTTGCGGATCGGGTCGCCCGGGATCATCCGCACCATCAGGAACGACACGGTGACCAGCACCACGATCGAGATTGCGAGACGCCCGAGCCGGCGCGCCAGGAAGGCGCCCCAGGTTCCTTGTCGGGCCCTGCTGCGGTCGCCCGTGGGAGCGACCGCAGCAGGGGCGTCGATGTCGATGCTCATGCGCCCCGGATCACTTGAGGACGCGGATCGCGCCGGCGGGGAGGATGCCCGCGACCGGGGCGACGAGCGACGTGGCGCCGTTGAAGTACATCTTGTAGGGCGTGACCGACACCGGGATGATGTCGACCGCGTCGAACAGCGCCTGCTCGGCCTGCTTCCACAGGTCGCACGCGGCGTCGCCCACCTCGAGCGAGGCCTCCGCGGTCAGGTCGACGTACTCCTGGTTGTCGATCGACGGGAAGTTCGTGCCCTCGGGGATCGTCGGCCCGCTGAGGTACGGGATGAAGATCTCCGGCGTGTTCGACTGCAGGTTCAGACCGACGCTCACATTCCACCCGCTCGGGTCGGATGCCGCGAACGTGCTCCCGACGAGGAAGCCCTGGTCGCCGCCCTTGAGCTCGACCTCGACGCCGAGGTTCTCCCACTGCGTGGCGAGGTACTCGGATGCCGCGCTCACGGTGTCGGTCGTGTTGTTGTACACGAGCGTCACGTGCAGGGGCTGCCCGTCGCGCTCGTACACGCCGTCGGCGTTCTTGGCCCATCCGGCGTCCTCGAGGGTGGCCGCGGCGGCGTCCTCGTCGTACTCGGGAAGACGGTCGGCGATGCTGTCGTACGCGCACGTCTTGGGCTCGACGGTGATGAGCGACGTCGCACGCTCGCCCTTGCCGCCCGTGATGATGTCGGTGAAGCTGTCGAGGTCCGCGGCCTGCGTGAGCGCGGTGCGCACCTCGACGTCCGCGGTCGACACGCCGGCGAGGTGGTTGAAGATGAGCTCGCCCGACAGGTTCGGCGACGACTTGTAGTCGAGGTCCGCGAGGCGTGCCTCGTCGGCTCCGGAGACGACCGCCGCGTTGAGGCCCTTCGAGAGCAGCAGGTTGGCGGTGGTCGAGGCATCCGTCACGACCTTGACCGTCACCGTCTTCGGCGCGCCGGGGGTGTCGGACGTCGCGAAGCCTTCGGGACCCCACGAGTACCCGTCGCGGCGCGTGAGCGTCACGTGGTCGTTCGCGACGACCTCGGTGATCTCGAACAGGCCCGTGCCGTTGCTCGCGGCCGACACCGACGACGGATCCTCGAGCCCGGCGTCGCACACCATCGCCTGGCCGCCGAGGTTGTTGAGGAGGAACGGCTTCGGCTCGGGGACCTCGACCGTCACGACATTGCCCTCGGCGGTCGCGACGGCGGATGACGGGATGATCGAGTCGCGCAGCGGTGAGCCGTTCGCCTCGTCGACGATCCAGTTGAAGTTGGCGGCCGCCGTCTCGGCGGTGAACTCACTGCCGTCGGAGCACGTGATGCCGTCCTTGATGGTGAAGTTCACCTCGGTCGGGCTCACCTCCTCCCAGCTCTCGGCGAGGAGCGGCTGCATCTCGCTCGTCTCGGGGTCGACGAAGACGAGCGACTCGTACGCGAAGGCGTTGACGACCTGTGCTGCGACGAGGTTCGTCAGCAGCGGGTTGAGGTCGCCCGGATCCTGCGCGATCGCGACGGAGAAGGTGCCGTCGATCGCGAAGTCGTCTGAAGCCCCGCTGTTGCCGGAGGGCGTGCCTGTCGAGCAGCCGGCGAGGGCGAGGGGGGTTACCAGGGCCACCGACAGGATGGCCAAGGCGCGGGTTCTGTTCATGAGCATCCTCGATCATGTGCGCGGGAACGATGCAGGGGGGTCGGCATCCCGTTAACGATCCGTGCGCGTTCCGGAGAATTCATCGTGCGTTCGTCCAACGCTGCCGACGGCGTTCGGTCAGATGCACGAGGTGGGTGGGGTTCGGTCGGGTCGGGTCAGATCTCGAAGAGCCGGAACTGCAGCATGAGGCCGAAGCGGGTCTCGGGATCGGTCAGGTCGACGTCCGCGATCTCGGCGATCCGCGTCAGGCGGTACCGGAACGTGTTCTTGTGCACATGGCACCGCGCGGATGCCGCGGTCACGTCGCCGAAGTGATCGAGCCACGCGCGCAGCGTGTTGACGAGCGTCGTGTCGTGGTCTCGGTCGTACTCGATGAGGGTCGCGAGCGGACCCGCGGGGTGGACGCGGTCGGCGATGAGCGAGTCCGACACGCGCAGCATGAGCGCGTCGACCTGCACCTGCGAGAACTCCGCGACGCGCTCGCCTCCGCGCCGCCTCGTCCGCAGTACGCGGAGCGCGGCATCCGCCCCCCGCCGCGATTCCGGCAGCTGCGCGATCTCGGTCAGGACATCCCCGACGCCCGCGAACAGCGGCGAGGGCGTCTCGATGCGCTCGACGAAGCCGCGCGCCACCGACACCGCTTCGGCCGTCCCGCCGGAGCGCAGCGGGAGCACCGCGTAGATCACGCCGCCGAGCAGCGCCGCGATCGCGCGCGGGTAGATCGGCTGGAGGTACGTGCTGAAGGCGCTCGCGGTGCGCTGCGCCTGGGCCTCGTCGCGCGCTTCGTCGCCCTCGGAGCGACCCTCCGCGTGCTGCGCCGCGAGGGCGATGACGCACGCGGGGGAGTCCGCGATGTTGAGCTGCTGCGCGGCCTCGCGCGAGCGCGCGCCCCCGTCGAGGAGCTGCGACACGAGACCCGCGCGCAGGCGCTGCGACGCGTCTGCGGCGACGCGCGCGCGCAGCATCGTGAGCGCGACGAGCCGTGCGGCCTCGACCATCCCCTGCTCGCGCTGCGCGCTGAGGGGCTCCGACACGATCGCCCAGATCGAGCCCAGCAGCTCCTCGCCGGCCTTGACCCGCATCGCGACGCGGGGAAGGACCTCCGGATGCGGCGATGCCATGAACACCGGACGATCGGACGTGTAGATCTGCCGGAAGAGCCCGCGCTGCCGCACGGTCTCGCTGTACGTGTCGGGCACCTGGAGGCCGAGGATCGTCAGCCGCCGCGCCTCGTCCGTTCCGGCCTGGTCGGCCGAAAACGCGAGCACGCGCGACGACAGGTCCTCGATCGTGATCGGCGCGTGCACGAGCGACGCGAGCGAGTTCGCAAGTTCGAAGAGGTCGGTGCCGGGATCGGTCGCGGCCTCCGGCGTGCCGATCGCGTCGATCTGCAGCGCACGCGTGAGGAACGTCGCGATCTGCATCCACGACGCGCCGTCGGCGAGGCCGAGGACGGCGACGCACCCTTCCTCCGCGGCGCGCGAGAGCTCGGGCGTCGACGGCACGGGACTGCGCAGCACGAGGGCGGATGCCCGCGCGGCAGCACACTCGCGCACACGCGCCACCGCGGACTCTGCGTCGGTCGCCGTCATGTCGAGCACGATCGCGTCGGCGTCGAGCGGGATGCGCGAGGCGGGGTCGTACAGGTTCACGGCGGATACGCGCCGGCGGCGGTCGAGCGGACCCGATTCGAGGGAGAGCAGTCCCGCTCCGAAGCGGTCCATGAGCGTGCCGAGGCTGGGCAGTGTGCCGAGACTCGGCGCGTCGGCTATGACGGCGGATGAGCCGGGGGAGACAGGCATTCGCGAGATTGTACATACGCGGCCCATCCGATTCGGCCGATCGACCAAAGGCTGTGGACAACGCCTTGACCATACTTGGACGCGTGACCCCCATCACCGTTCGCGACCTCGCCGCAGCCCGTGACGCGATCCTCGACGAGTTCGCGGTCGTCGGAGTACGCGGCCTCCTCCACGCCGTCGACATCGACACGGGTCACGAAATCGGGGTGAACTCCGACGAGCTCGTCGTCACCGCGAGCGTCTTCAAGCTGCCGATCCTCGTCGAGCTCTGCCGCCAGTACACGACCGGCCGGCGCACCCCGGTCGAGCGCATCCGCATCGCCGCCGGAGAGTACGTCGTGCCGGGCTCGACCGGCATCGCCCCAATGCTCGACGATGTCGAGCTGTCGCTGCGCGACCTCGCGTTCCTCATGATGTCGGTGAGCGACAACCGCGCGACCGACGTCATCGCCGACCTCGTCGGCCTCGACGCCGTGAACGCCACCCTCCGCACCTTCGGCCTCGAGCGCACGACCGTCGAGGTGGACTGCCGCGGCATCTTCCGCAGCATCGAGGAGGACCTCGGCATGAGCCTCGAGCAGCTCGACGCCGCGGTGAGGGCCGACGAGGGGGGCATCGCCGATCGCATCCGCGGCCTCAGCTGCAGCGACCCGGCGGCGACCGACCGCACGACGCCGCGCGAGATCACGACCCTGCTCGCCGCGGTGTGGCGCGACGAGGTGATCGGAGCGGATGCCGCCGCCGAGGTGCGCCGCATCCTCGGGCAGCAGGCGTGGCCGCACCGCCTCATGGCGGGGTTCCCCGACTCGCGCATCCGGGTGAGCGGCAAGACCGGCACGATCTTCGGCGTCCGCAACGAGGCCGGCGTCGTCGAATACCCCACGGGCGAGCGCTTCGCGATCGGCGTGTTCCTCCAGGAGCCGTGGCTCGAGCAGCGCAACCCCGACGCAGATCGCGTGATCGGCACGGCGGCCCGCATCGCCACGGACTACCTGCGCGAATCGCAGACCGCGTACCCGGCCTGACCCGGCGCCTCCCGCGAGTGCACGGCTTCGCGTCGAAAGCGCGGCGTGGCGACGCATCCGGGTCGTTCACTCGACGCGAAGCCGTGCACTCGGCGTTCCCCCTCAGTCCGCTCGCTCGATTGAAATCGATTTCGCTTGGCATCCGATCCGACGTATCGTGGCACGCGTCGATCGAGGAGGATCCATGGCCGAACGAGCCCGTGCCCGCGTCCGAGCCGCCGCGGCGGTCGCCGCATCCGTCGCTCTCGCCCTCGGCATGACGGCGTGCGCGGGCTCGCTGCCGTCCGTCGAGAGCGGCGCGGACAAGCCGTTCGTGCTGGACGGGGTCTCGAACCTGACCGAGATCGCGCAGCTCACGGGTCCGGATGCGATCAACGACACCGAGGCCGCGGCGGTCGCCGGCACCGACCTCGGCTCGATGGCGAACCTCGGCGACCGCACGTACTTCTTCTTCGGCGACACGTTCGGCGAGCGCGCCCCCGAGTCGACGGGCGGCCAGGGCGGGATCTGGCGCTCGAACGTGTCGGCGTGGACGACCGACGACGACCCGTCCGACGGCATCGCGTTCGACGGATGGGCGCCGGCGGATGACCTCGGCTGGGCGCAGGCGCTCGTCGAGGGCGAGCACGACATCAACGACGGCGACGGCGAGGTCACCAAGATCCCGACGCACGGGTTCGCGATCGGCGAGACGCTCTACATCTCGTACATGTCCGTGTCGTATTGGGGCGAGCCGGGCACGTGGGACGCGAATCACGCAGGACTCGCGAAGTCGACCGACCGGGGCGAGACGTGGACCGCGCTCGAGAGCCCGCGGTGGCCGGGCGACTCGAACTTCATCCAGGTGGCGCCCGTGCGGGTCGAGGACGGGGGCACGGAGTACCTGTACTTCTGGGCGATCCCGGCGGGCAGGTTCGGCGGCGTGCAGCTCATGCGGGTGCCGGCGACCGAACAAGCCGTCGAAGACCAGGCGGCGTACACCTACTTCGCGGGAACCGACGACGACGGCAACCCCCGGTGGGTCTCCGACATGGAGGCCGCCGAGACGGTCATCGAGGGCACGATCGGCGAGCTGTCGGTCATGTGGTCGGAGTATCTCGACCGCTGGATCATGACGTCCTCGGATGCCGGGAACGCCTACATCCGCGAGGGGATCACCCCGTGGGGGCCGTGGGGCGACCCCATCGAGCTGGTGCGGGCGTCCGACTACCCCGGTCTCTACGCCCCGTTCATGAATCCGCGTTACGTCGACGAGGGCGGCAGGCGCATCTACTTCGCGATGTCGCTGTGGGGTCCGTACAACGTCTTCTGGTTCTCGGTCGACCTCGAGAAGGCGGCTGACTGACGCTGGCCGACGTCGCCTCGTTGTGAAATCGATACAAACCGGATGCCACGCCGACTCGTCGCCCGCGTGGGCAGATCTACCGCCGTGCGGCGCGATTTCCTGCGGCCACGCGGCCCCGGCATCCGTCATGCGTGGTTAGGCTCGACCGGCATGACCGTTGCGCTTGAAATCGATTTCGCCTACTCTGACCCAGGACGAGATCAACGTCGATCCGCGCAGGGCGTGGTCGCGCGATCGGATCAGACCGGGCTCCCCTGACCGGCCACAGCTCCGGCTCACCGAAGAGTCGTGTTCCTGAGGAGGGACGAAGAATGCACAAGAGGTACAGCAGGCTCGCAGTCACTGTCGTGGCGACCGCAGCCGTCGGTGCTCTGCTCGCCGGATGCGGCGCGGGCGGAGGCGACACGGGCGACAGCGCCGACGGCGTCACGACGATCCAGTTCTGGCACCGCACGTTCACGCCCGTCGAGAACGAGTGGTACGCCGACATCGTCAAGAAGTTCAACGAGTCGCAGGACGAGATCAAGGTCGTCGACACCGAGGTGCCCGCCGACGCGTGGGACCAGAAGATGAAGTCCGCGCAGGCCGCCGGCAAGGCCCCCGACATCTACACGCACCCCGGCTCGATCCAGGACGCGGTGAACGCGGGACAGCTGCACGAGCTGAACGGCATCGTCTCGGACGACGCGCTCGGCGAGATCATCGACGCCGCGCTGCCCGTCTCGGCGGTCGGCGACACGTATTACGCCTACCCGCTCCTGCTCGAGCCCCAGACGGTCCTCTTCTGGAACAAGGACATGCTCTCGGCCGCGGGCCTCGACCCCGAGGTCGGACCCGCGACGTGGGGCGAGCTCATCGACATGTGCGCCGAGATCCAGCCGACGCTCTCGGACGGCCAGTACTGCATCTCGCCCGCGAGCGACGCGGTCACCTTCGCGTGGTCGACGGTCGGCCAGCAGTACAACTTCTCGGGTCACACCGCGCTCACCTCCGACTGGACGGCGCCCGACATCAACGACTCCGGCTACAAGTCGCTCATGGAGAGCTACAAGGAGCTGTGGGATAACGACTACATGCCCAAGCAGGCTCTCGCCGCATACGTGGAGGGCAAGGACTTCGGCGAGCAGAAGGCCGCCTTCAAGGTCTCGGGCTCGTGGATGATGTCGGAGATCGGCTCGGACTACCCCGACCTGCTCGGCAAGACGGGCATCGGCGCGTTCCCGAACGCGGACGACGCGGAGGGCGACACGGCCACGACGCTCGGGAACTTCAAGTGGGTCGTCGACGCGAAGAGCAAGAACGCCGAGGCGGCGGGCAAGTTCCTCGAGTGGGCGATCGCGGGCGACCCGGAGAACCTCGTGCCGTTCTTCGTGAACACGCAGTTCACCAAGGTGCCGGTGCGCGAGTCGGTGCAGGACGCGGTGGCGGCTGACGCCGCAGCGGCGGATGCCCCGTGGTCCGGCATCATCGTCAACGACATCGCGCCGACCGCGATCCCCGAGCCCACCTACCCGTGGGACATCTCGCTCGCGGTGGGCACCGCGATGGAGTCGGTCATGAAGGGGGCCGCGTCGGTGGACGACGCCATCAAGACGGCGGAAGACGCGATCAACACGGTGATCCAGCGTGACGATCTGCCGAGCAAGGCGCCCAAGTCCTGACAGCCCATGACATCCGGGGGTCGGTGATCCGGCCCCCGGATCCGTCACGCATCACAACGAGGTGAGCACATGACCGCGACGCAGACGATGATGAGCGAGACGAAGCCGATGATTCAGCCCGGCGGCCGTCACGCCCGACGTCAGCACGCCAAGTACCGCTATCGGGACGGGCGGATCGCCTACTTCCTGATCCTTCCCGCGGTCGTGCTCCTCGGGATCTTCGTCATCTGGCCGGCGATCTACGCGATCTACCTCTCGTTCCACGACTGGAGCTTCTACAAGGACCCCGAGTTCGTCGGCTGGCGCAACTTCACGAACGTGCTCAACGACCCGCTCTTCTGGGCGGCGATCGGGCGCGGGTTCGTGTTCGTGCTCATGACCGTCCCGGTCATGCTGCTGCTCGCGTTCTTCTTCGCGAGCCTCGTCGTGAGCGTGTCCCGGTGGGCGGCGAGCACGCTCAAGGTGAGCATCTACATCCCGACGATCATCTCGTCGGTGATCACCTCGATCATCTTCGCCCTCATCTACAACTACTCGGGCGGTCTGCTCAACGCGGCGCTCGCCGTCTTCGGCATCGACCCGGTCGCGTGGATCGGAGACCCGGCGTGGGCGCTGCTCGCCATCGCCGTGCCGGCGGTGTGGCTCGGGCTCGGCCTGACATCGCTCATCATGGTCGCCGCGATGATCGACATCCCGACCGAGTACTACGAGGCGGCCTCGATGGAGGGCGCGAACTGGTGGCAGAAGACGGCGTTCATCACGCTGCCGCAGCTGAAGAACGTCGGGCTGTACCTGCTCATCACCGGCTTCGTCGCGGCGATCCAGCAGTTCGAGCTTCCCCTGGTCATGACCGGCGGCGGACCGCTGGACTCGACGACCCTGCCGAACCTGTTCATCTTCAACCACTTCCGCAACGACATAAACGTCGGGTACTCGATCGCCGCCGCGCTGCTGCTGTTCGTCGTGCTCGGCACGGTGTCGGCGCTCGTGTTCAAATTCGTCAACTCCGAGAGGCTGGTGGACTGACATGGCGGTCGCTCTCGACGTCGCGCACACCTCCGCACCCGCTCCCACGCGGCGCAAGCACCGCGACGGCCTCTGGTGGCTCTACGCGATCGGCAAGACCATCGCCGGAGCCGTGTTCGTTCTGGCGGCGCTCTTCCCGCTCGCGTGGATGGTGATCGCGGGCTTCAAGTCCAAGACCGAGGTCATCCAGACGCCGTTCCAGTTCTTCCCCGAGGTGTGGCACTGGGAGAACTACGTCCAGATCCTCGCCGACCCGACGTTCACGCGGACCATGCTGTGGACGTTCCTCGGCGCCGCGCTCTTCACGCTCCTCGCGCTCACCGTGAACTCGCTCGCGGCCTACGCGTTCGCCCGCCTGGACTTCCGGTTCAAGCGCACGCTGTGGGTGCTCGTCATCACGACGATGTTCATCCCCGGCATGACGATCCTCCTCACGAGCTTCATCGTCGTGACGAACCTGCAGATGCTCGACACCCTCGCGGTGCTCGTCATCCCGGGCGCCGCGAGCGCCGGGATGATCTTCTTCATCCGGCAGTTCTACCTGAGCATCCCATCGAGCCTCGAAGAGGCCGCGATGCTCGACGGATGCGGGCGCTTCCGCATCTTCACGCACCTGTTCCTGCCGCTGTCGAAGCCGCCGTTCGTCGTCATGGGCATCACGGCCTTCCTCGCGTACTGGAACTCGTACGTGTGGCCGATCATGACCATCACCACGCCCGAGCAGTTCGTCGTGCAGCAGTACCTGGCCACCTTCCGGTCGGAGCGCAGCACCGAGCTGGGCCTGCTCATGGCGGGATCCGCCCTCGCCGCGGCTCCGGTGATCATCCTCTTTCTGATCTTCCAGCGGCAGATCATCGGCAACATCAAGATGGCCGGTCTCAAGTGAGGGCGTCGCCGGGGCGACTGACCTCCCACCCTGTTCACCAAGAGGAGGCGCAATGAAGCACTCAGCAGTACGCCTGGCGATCGCGACGGTCGCCATCGGAACGCTCGCCATGACCACCGCCTGCGGGTCAGGGGGCGGTGACGCCGACGCCGACGGGGTCACCACCGTGCAGTTCTGGCAGAACCAGTTCTCCAATGAGGACAACGCGTGGTTCAAGAAGGCGGTGCAGGATTTCAACGCCGCCCAGAACGACGTGAAGGTCGTGCTCACCGTCGTGCCCGGCGACGCGTGGGAGCAGAAGCTCAAGGCCGCGCAGGCCGCCGGCAAGGCTCCGGACATGTACACGATGAACTATTCGGCTGTGCCGATGAACGCCCGCAACGCGCAGTTGGCGCCGATCACGGATCACATCTCCGAAGAAGGCTGGAAGGATCTCGACGAGCGCTTCCTCGATGCGGTGACCGTCGACGGCGAGCAGTACGCCTACCCGATCTACTACGAGCCCAGCGCGCTCCTGTTCTACCGCACCGACCTCTACGAGGCGGCAGGGCTCGACCCGGCGGCGCCGCCGAAGACGTGGGACGAGCTCATCGACGCCGGCCTGAAGCTCAAGGCGACCGACGACAAGACCGTCCCGTTCCAGATCGCGCAGAACGCGGTGGAGCTGTCGTGGACGACGTGGGGCGCCCAGTTCGGCACGGCAGGTCACCTGCCCATCTCGGAGGACTGGTCCGAGGAGGAGGCGACCGACGCGAAGTACGAACCGCTGTTCCAGTTCTATCAGGACCTGTACGGCAAGGGGATCCTCGCGAAGCAGGCGCTGTCCGGATACGGCGACGCATCCCCGCTCGGACAGGGGAAGCTCGCCAGCATGGCGTCGGGCTCGTGGGCCATCAGCCTCCTCCTCGCCGACTATCCGCAGATGATCGACAAGCTCGCGGTCGCCCCCATGCCCACCGTCGACGGCGACCCGAGCCGCACGACCTCCACGCTCGGCGGCTGGACGATCGGCGTCGACGCGAAGTCGAAGAACGTCGAGGCTGCGGCATCCGCCATCAGCTGGATGCTCGCGGAGGGCACGTCGGTCCCCAAGGCGTACTTCACCGGCACGAAGTTCACGAAACTCTCGCCGCGGAATTCGCTCGCCGAGGAGCTCGCCGCAGACCCGAACCGCACCGTGAACCCGTTCTACGACGTGCTGCTCGAGTCGACCAAGACCGCGATCCTCGAGCCGACGTATGACTGGCAGGTGAGCCTTGCGATGGGCACGGCTCTGGAGAAGGCGATGCGCGGCGGAGACATTGCGCAGGCGCAGGCGGAGGCCGGCGCGACGATCACGAAGGTGATCGGCGATCTGGGCCTGGCCGACCAGCAGGGCTAGACGCGGGCGCCCACACCTCCAGCTCGGAGATCGAGGTGTAGCGCAGCGGTCCGCCGGCGGTGCCCGTGAGTCGGACGCCGTCGGCGGTCACCGGGGCGAAGGTGAAGACATACTCGTCCTCTTCGAGTGCTGTGAAGTCGTTGCGGTACGGCGGTTTCACCGTCACGCGAAGCACGGGCATCCACCGCCCGTCGACGCGCACCTCGACGCGTGGACCGTCCGCGAACCATCCGCCGAGGGAGTCCTGCGGCCCCGGCGCGTACACGATGCGATCGAACCGACGCGGCGATGGCCACTCGTAGCCCCAGACGTCCTCACCCGAGCCCGGACCGAACGCCGAGTCCTCCGCGATGTCGCGCCGGCCGTCGGCGAGCACCGACTCGTGTCCCTCGCGCACGCGGGACACGAGCGGAGACGCGTCGAGGCAGCGGGCGAGGTTGCCGGATGCCGCAGTGACGGCGGCTTGGCCGGGATCGAACCGCACGCGGCGCAGTCCGAAGCAGTAGGCGCGTCCGCCCCGCGACGACGCCGGCACGAACCAGTTGCTCTGCAGCCACAGGTCCCGCCCGTCGGGCGAGATGAACTTCGACGGCATCGTCGGGGCGTAGCCGCCGTGCTTCGCGAGCGGCGACCGGGGTCCGTGCCACGGGAAGTGGCCGAAGTCGTGGCTGTGCAGCAGTCGCCACGGACCCCACGGTGCGGGTGCCTCGAAGAACTCGAACGTGTACTCGCTCCACGTCGAGTAGAGGTAGCGGCCGAGACCCGGGTTCCACACGACCGAGCCCTGCGCGATGCAGGTGAAGTCGTGAGCGCCGTTGCCGAACGCGGGCGTCGGGTAGAAGCGGCGCTCGTCGACGAGGACGGGGATGCGGCGGGTGATGTCGCGTGACCACGCCGGCGTTCCGTCGGCCTCGAAGGCGCTCACGAACTCCCAGGTCGCCCGATCCTGCACCGACGCCGCCGGCACGCGGGCGAGGAAGAGCCGTGTGGGGTCGTTGACGAGCTTCGCGAACGACGTGCGCCAGTTGCCGTCGATGCCGTATGCGTACACCCACGGGCTGCCCCCGTTGGACTGGCCGAGGTCGAGGAACATGATGGTCGTGAAGACGTGGTCTGAGAACATCGGGTCGCGCGGCCAGGTCCATGTGCGGCCGTAGTCGTCCGATCGCACCACCGTCGCCGTGGGCGCCTCGTCGAAGCCACCCACGGCGTCCGGCATGCGCAGGTCCTGCACCGCGAGGTACAGCTCGTCGCGGCTGTCGCCGTTGCCGTCGACAGCCACCATCCCCGTCGGCTTCCGGTTGAACGAGCCCGGCTGCCAGATCGGCGCGACCGCATCGCCGTCGCTGAGCCGCTCGCCGGTCAGCCCCGTCTCGGGATGACCGTCGATGCGGTTGACGACGATGTCGCTCCAGACGTGCCGGGCGAAGCCGGTGCCGTCGCCGGCGGCCGCATACAGCGCGCCATCATCTGCCCACGCGGACGGCCACAGGTCGCCGTCGCTCGCCGTGAGCACCGTGTTGGCCTGGTCGACGTGCGCGACGCGGAGGCGCAGCGGCGGGACGCCGGATGCCACCGGCGCCCCGCCCATGATGCGGATCTTCGTCATCCCGCGGTCACTGCCGGATGACGGCGACGTCGTCCACCTGCAGCCAGATGTCGCCGCTGTTGGTCCACACCCCCGCGAAGACCTGCACGGTGCTGAGGGGTCCACTCTCGAAGTCGACGGTGAGCTTGGTCCACGGGCCGAGTGAGACGAAGTGCGCCTCGGAGACGACGTTCCCCTCTGTGGTGCGCGCGCCGAAGAATCCCGCATCGCTGTTGACGGACGTGCGCACCCAGCCGGTCAGGCGATAGCTGGTGTTCGGCTGGACCGTGACGTCCTGCCAGATGTTCCGCCAGCCCGTGTTGTATCGCACGAACGCGTTGTGGTCGCCGCTGAAGGAGCTCGCCGGCGCGGTGTCGATGCCGCAGTTCGGCGTGCACGCCCACGTCCCGCCCGTGCCGTCGCCGATCGCGTCCGCACGCTCGAAGCTCGGGTTCGACACGAGATTCGGGTTCACGATCCGGCCGTCCGGGTCGACCTGCATCCGCATGAGGTAGACGTTGTACGGACTCCACTGCGACATCGCGAAGTAGATCTCGCCGGCTTCGCTCCATGGGTGGAAGTAGCCGCCGTACAAACCGGGGTAGTCGGCCGAGCTCGCGACCGTCTGCGGCGCCGACCACGGGCCCTGCGGGTTCTTAGCGGTGCGCAGCACGATGTCCTCGCCCGAGAGCGTCATGAGCAGGAACCGCTTGCTGTACGCGTCGTACTGCACCGACAGCTCGCTCACCGGCGCTTCGACGATCGGGACGGCATCCGCCTCGTCCTTGCTCCAGCGGTGACCGTCCCAATAGCGGTACGCCGACTTGTCGAGGAGCTTGCGCTCGGGGACACGGGCGACGGATGCCGGCCCGTTCCGGCCGTTCTGCGTGCCGAACACGTAGATGTCGCCGCCCTTGCGCGCGTACGCCTGCATCTGGAACGGATGGTCACCCGCGGGGGTGTTGTCCCAGCGGGTGTCCGAGACGGTCCAGTTTTCCCCATCGTCGTCGGAGTAGGCGATGCCTGCGTAGTTCGTGTCCCAGTACCCCGGCTCCCCCCACTGCTTGACCGACATGAAGCCCATGTACTGGCGCTTGCCGACCGCGATCCCAGCTGTGGGGATGGTGGTCATCTCGTCGCCGTTGATCTTCCTGGACGGGATGAGCTCCTTCGCGATGCCCATTGGCGCCTGCGGCGCGCTCTCGAACAGCATGCCGTCCGAGAGGTCGCGGTCGCTCGATCGGACGAGCACGTTGCTGCGCCAGTTGCCGTTGTGCCCGGAGCCGCCCCCGGGTCCGGTCCACGCGTTGCCGAACGTGTCGCCGAACGCCATAAGCACCTTGCCGTTGCCGTCGTCCCACATGATGCCGAGGTCGGTGCCCTTAATGTCCCAGCGCCCCCACGTGTTGTTGGGGGCGTCAGGCCCGGTCAGCTTCTCGACGACGGTGACCGGCGTCGCAGCGGTCGTCGCCACCGCCGGACCTGCCGCGCCGGCGAGGGACCCGGCGACGACGAGGCCGCCGACCGCGGCCGCGCCCATCCACTTTCCGAAGTGCGTCATCGCACTCTCCTTCCGTAGCGGCCCGCTCGGATGGCGGGCACTCGATCTCGGCTGTGCTGGTCTAGGGGCTCGGGTCCAGACGGAGCTCGCGCAGGCCGAACCAGTACGACGACATGCCCGCCGGGGCGCACGGGCACACGTTCGACTGGACCCACGCGGTGCGGTTGTCGTCAGAGAGGAACTTCGACGGAATCGTGGTGCCGTAGCCGCCGAACGCGTCCGAGTCCCACGGGTACGGGCCGAAATCGCGCGACAGGAACGGCGCCCACGGCCCCCACGGCTGGGGCGCCTCGAAGAACTCGAACGTGTACTCCGTCCAGGACGTGTACACGTAACGGTCGAGCTTCGGGAGGTAGGTTACGCCGCCCTGCGAGAGGACGCTGAGGTCGTGCGCGCCGACAGTCGTGCCCGCAGAGTCTCCTGCACCGTCGTCGCCCGAAGGGTGCCGACGGCGCTCGTCGACGAGGACCGGCCTCTTCGCGGTGATGTCGCCGGTCCACGTGGGCTCGTCGTCGCCCGGCCGCCCCACGTAGAACTCCCACGCCGCGGCATCCTGTACGGCGTCGACGGGGACGCGGGCGAGGAACAGCTCCGTGGGGTCGGGCGCCGAGTCGTCGAACGAATCGCGCCAGTTGCCGTCGAGCCCGTACGCGTACGCGTAGGCGGGGTCGGGGGCGTGCTCGCCGTCCTTGCCGTAGTCGGAGAACCAGATCGTCGTGAAGACCCCATCGTCGAACATCGGGGTCGCGGTATCCCACGACCATGTCTCGCCGTGGTCGTCGCTGCGGGCGATCGTCGCCGCGGGGGCCGTGTTGAAGTCCCGGCGCAGATCCTGCACGGCGAGGTAGATCGCACCGTCCACGCACAGCATCCCGGTGGGCTTTCGCGTGAACTCCGGGCCGGTCCAGACCTGGCCGAGGTCATCGCCCACCGCGAGTCCGATCCCCTCGATGTCGTCGGATGCCGGTGAGCCGGTGATCCGGTTCACGACGATGTCGCTCATCGTCGACCCGAAACCGGCGCCGTCGCCGTTCGCGGCGTAGAGGGCGTCGTCGTCCGACCAGCAGCTCGGCCACAGGTCGCCGTCGGAGACGCCGATCGCCGTGACCTCGTTCGCGATCTCGCCCCGCAGCGCCGCGCCCTGCGGCACTCCGCCCTCCTGCGGCTGCGCCGCGCATCCGGCCACGAGTCCGACGCACGTCACTGCTCCCGCCAGACGTGCCATTCGCGCCGAGACGCTGTGTCCTCCGGTGCGTCTCGGCGCGGAACCCGAGTCTCTTCGAACGCAAGGCGTTTCCCGCGCGGCGAGCGCCGGACCGGGCATGTCAGTCCTGCGGGTGCCGCGGAGGCGTCGCGCCGACGTCGGGCACGGGCGCGGTGCCCAGGTGGATCTCGAGGTGATCGGCGCTCGGGGTCTCCGGGCGGTGCGCGCTCGGCCGGTCGAGGTAGAACAACGCCGTCGACGCGATGTCGTCGCGGAGCGGGAGGTACCGCCATCCGCTCCGCCAGCCGAGCGCTTGGATGTCGACCTTGGGGAGCCCCTTCGTGAAGAAGATCGGGTCGAGCAGGTGCCAGCGGTACATGCCGAACCGCTGCTGGCTGACGTAGAGGCCGTCGGGGCGGATCACCTGGGGCATGCCGAGATAGGGAGTCGAGAACTCCGTGTAACCCTGGCCGGGGATGTCGAAGTTCCAGGCTCCGCCGAAGTAGTCCTCGGTGCCGGTGCCGCAGATGGTGGGGTAGTCGGTGTCGTCGTCCATGTAGAACTTGATCTCGCCCTCGCCCCACCAGCCGTTCGAGTTCACGCCCCACGCGATGTAGGTGCCGACGTACTGGCCCTGGCCTTCGATGCCCTCGAGGATCGTGTGCGGAACGAGCTCGTCGAGCGGGTTCGAGCGGCGCCACTGCGCGTGGAAGTAGCCGTCGTTGGAGTAGTCGCCGCCGATCTCGTACGTGATCTGGTAGTAGACGCGCACGTCGACGACGGACGTGTTCTCGAGCGTGAGGCGCGCACCCGTGCGGAAGGGCATCGGCCAGTACGAGTTGAAGCCGCCGTTGGGGTTCGCGGCGATCGCCTGGGAGTTCACCTGGGCGAACACGCCCCAGCCGTTGCAGAAGAAGTCGCCGTACGGGACCTCGACGGCGGGCTCGTCCGCGCCGTCCCAGTACGCGCGCAGCAGGAGGGTGCGCCAGTTGTCCTTGTGCGTCGTGATCCAGATGTGCGTGATCTTGCCGCCGCCCTCGATGTTCGCGAGGTCGAAGGTCTCACCGGCCTTGATGTCGACGCTCGGCGAGATCTTCCAGCCCGGGCCGAGGTCGCGTGCACACGAGGCGCCGGTGCCCTCGGTGGCGCGGCCGCCGCCCCCCACCGAGCCGTCGAAGTTCTCGGGTGAGATGGACCGGGTCTGCAGCCGGCGGAGTCCGGCGATCGACGACAGGTCGGGGGAGGGCAGCTGGGGAGCGGTCATCGGACGGCACATCCTCGTGTCGGCGCGCCGGATCGCGGCGCGAAGGCGTGGAGATTCACGGTACTGTTGGAATCGATTTCAACACTGTAGGGTTGGCTGACCGACAATGTCAACGTCGGTGGCAGCGGGGAACTGAGGGTGACATGGCGACGATCTACGAGGTCGCGAAGCTCGCCGGCGTGTCGCCGGCGACCGTGTCGCGCGTGTTCAACGGCATGGGCGTCTCCGACGAGAAGACGCTCGCCGTGCGCGAGGCCGCGCGCCAGCTTAAGTTCACACCCAACCGCACGGCGCGCACGCTCCGCCGCCGCGCGGCAGAGGTCATCGCGCTCGTCATCCCCGACATCGAGAACCCGTACTTCACCGAGATGGCCCGCGGCGTCGAAGACGTCGCATCCCAGGCGGGGTACTCGGTCGTGCTGTGCAACACCGACTCCGATCTCGCGAAAGAGGCCACGTACCTCGACATCGCGATCTCGGAGCACATGGCCGGGGTCATCCTGGCCGCGGCATCCGACCACACGAACCTCGACGGCCTGCTCGCCGCCGGACGCCCGATCGTCGCGGTCGACCGCGGCACCGGGTACGACATCGACGGCGTGATCATGGCCAATCGCACGGCCGGCCAGGCCGCCACCGAGAATCTCGTGCAGGCGGGCTACCGGCGCGTCGCGTGCATCACCGGACCGCAGCACATCGAGACCGCGTATGAGCGGGCCCAGGGCTGGCGGGCCGTGCTGTCGCGGCACTTTCCCGACGAGGAGTTCGACGACCTGCTGCGCTATTCGACCTTCCGCGTCGACGGCGGGCGCGAGGTCATGGAGGAGCTGCTCGCGCTGCCCGAGCCGCCCGACGCCGTCGTGGCGGGCAACAACCTGCTCGGCGTCGGCGCGATCCAGGTGCTCACCGAGCATGGGCTGACACCACCGAAGCTCGGCGTCGCGGTGGTCGGCTCGCTGCCGTTCACGACCCTGTCGCCGAGCGTGGTGACCGTCGTGCGGCTGCCCGCGCGGCACATGGGCGTGACGGCGGCGAAGATGCTGCTCGAGCGCATCAACGGCGACGACCAGCCTGCGCGCACGGTCGTCCTGCGCAGCGAGGTCCAGGCCGCGCGCGTCCCGTCTCGCGGCTGAGCGGAGTTCCCGTTTCATCCGCGACGGCGATTTCGTCGGTTGAGCATGAAATCGATTTCGTCTAGAGTGAACGCATTCGTCTCGCCGCTCGTCGCGATCAAGGAGGATCGATGACCATCCGCTGCACGCTCGGTGTCGACATCGGCACGTCCAGCAGCAAGGGCGTGCTCGTCGACGCGTCGGGCGGCATCGTGGCCGCCGCGACGGTGGCCCACGACGTGCAGCGTCCGCGCTCGGGCTGGGTCGAGATGGACGCCCGCATCTGGTGGGACGAGTTCGTCGCCCTCAGCCGCGAGCTCCTCGAGTCCGCCCGAGCCGAGGGGCACGAGCCCGACGTCGTCGCGGTGGGCGTCAGCGGCATGGGTCCGTGCGTCGTGCTGGCCGACGACGAGGACGAGCCCGTGCGGCCGGCCATCCTTTACGGCGTCGACACGCGCTCGGGCGACCAGATCGCGCGCATGACCGACGAGCTCGGCGTCGACGAGATCACGCGCATCGGCGGCTCGACCCTCACGAGCCAGGCGGCCGGCCCCAAGATCGCGTGGGTCGCAGACGAAGAGCCCGAGGCCTACGCGCGGGCGCGCCGCCTCTTCATGCCTGCATCGTGGCTCGCCCGCAGGCTCACCGGGGCCTACGTGCTCGACCACCAGTCCGCGAGTCAGACGTCGCCGCTGTACGACGTCGAGGCGGCAGCGTGGCACGACCCGTGGTGGCAGCGCTTCGCCCCCGGCATCGAGGCTCCCGCGCTCGCGTGGGCTGGTGACGTCGTCGGCGAAGTGACGGATGCCGCGGCATCCGTCACTGGGATCCCCGCCGGCACACCCGTGATCGCCGGCACGATCGACGCCTGGACCGAGGCCGTCAGCGTCGGCGCCCACGAGCCGGGCGACCTCATGCTCATGTACGGCACCACGATGTTCCTCATCGCGACCAGCACCGAGACCCTCCGCACACCGTCGATGTGGACGACGGTGGGCGCGTTCCCCGGGACCCGGAACCTCGCGGGAGGACTCGCCACGTCGGGCGCACTGACGTCCTGGATCAAGGACCTGACCGGCGCCGACTACCCCGTGCTGCTCGCCGAGGCGGAGGAGTCCGGACCCGGCGCCCGAGGCCTCGTGATGCTCCCGTACTTCGCGGGCGAGCGCACGCCGATCCTCGACCCCGACGCGCGCGGCGTGATGGCGGGGCTCACGCTCGAGCACACGCGCGGCGACCTCTACCGCGCCGCGCTCGAGGCCACCGCGCTCGGCGTGCGGCACAACGTCGAGACGATGCGTGCAGCGGGCGCCGACATCCGCCGCATCGTCGCGGTCGGCGGCGGCACGCAGGGGTCGCTGTGGCTGCAGATCGTGTCGGATGCGACGGGGCTCGCGCAGGAGGTGCCGCGCACCACGATCGGCGCCAGCTACGGCGCGGCCTTCCTCGCGGCATCCGCGGTCGCCGCACCCGGCGATGCACCCCGCATCGCGGACTGGAACCCGGTCGCGGTCACCGTGCGGCCCGACCCCCGGCTCACGCCCGTCTACGACGAGCTCTACGACCGCTACCTGCGGCTGTACTCGTCGACGAAGGACGTCGTGCACGAGCTCGCCGCGGCGCAGCGCGTCCGCGAGGCGGAGGTGGTGACCGCGTGACCGGCGACACCCGTCGCACCCGCGGCATCCCGCACACCGCACAGCGGGCGGCCTTCCCGCTCGGCGGCATCGGCACGGGCAACGTGTCGCTCGGCGCGCGTGGAGAGCTGCGCGACTGGGAGCTGGAGAACCAGCCCGACAAGGGCCGCATCAACCCGTACTCGTTCTTCGCGATCCACGCCGCGCGCCAGGGCGGCGACGCCGTGACACGAGTGCTCGAAGCGCGCATCACGGGCCGACGCGACATCGACGCCGGCTTCCTGTTCGAGTGGCAGGCGGGGCTTCCGCGCCTGCGCGGCGCGACCATGCACGGCGAGTACCCCGTGGTCGACATCGATTTCGACGACGATGTGCTGCCGGTCGACGTGTCGCTGCGGGCGTTCACCCCGCTCGTGCCGCTCGACGCCGACGCGTCCGGCATCCCCGCGGCGGTGCTGCGCTACCGCGTGACCAATCCGGGTGCGCAGCCGGTCGCGGTGACGGTGGCCGGCAGCGTGAGCCATACCGCGGGCCGCGGCGAAGGCCCGTACGGCATGCGCGCGCAGCAGACCGTGCGGTGGCGCGACGAGGGGGGCGTGCGGGGGCTCGACTTCGGCATCCGGCTTCCCGAGGACGATCTCGGCTACGGCACGCTGAGCCTGACGACGGCGGATGCCTCGACCACCGCGAAATCGCAGTGGGTGACCGGCTTCTGGCCCGACGGCGCCCGCCTCTTCTGGAACGACCTGTCACATGACGGGCTGCTCGAGCCCGAGCCGCGCCTGACGCTCGAAGACCGCCCGCGCGGGCTGTTCGCGGATTCCGCCACCGTGGGCGCCATGACCGAGGAGGAGCTCTTCGAGAAGCTCCCGCGCCTGCGCACGGGCTCGCTCGGCATCGTGCACGAGCTCGCGCCCGGAGAGAGCCGCGACTTCGAGTTCGTGCTCGCGTGGAGCTTCCCGAACCGGCCGCGCTCGTGGCGCGGGCACATCGTCGCGGACGAGCGGCCTGACCCGGGGATCGTGCGCAACCGCTACGCCACCCTGTGGCCCGACGCGTGGTCGGCCGCGACGCACCTGCACCGCGAGCTCCCCGCGCTCGAGACCGCGACGCTCGCTTTCGTCGAGGCGCTCTACGGCGGCACGCTCGATCCGGTCGTCGCCGACGCCGTCGGCGCGAACATCGCGGCCGTGCGCTCGACGACCGCGTTCGTCGTCGAGACCCCCACCCCCGAGCTCGGCGACGGACCGGTGTTCGCCGCGTGGGAGGGCTCATTCGACCACGTCGGCTCGTGCGAGGGCACCTGCACGCACGTGTGGTCGTACGCGCAGACCGTCGCGTGGCTGTTCCCGTCGCTCGAGCGCAGCGCGCGGCGCGTCGAGCTGCTGCTCGAGACGGATGACGACGGCGCGCAGAAGTTCCGCAGCAACCGCGTCTTCGGCGGCGAGCCCTGGTTCATGGGCCCGGCCGTCGACGGGCAGCTCGGCACGCTCTTGCGCCTGCACCGCGAGTGGCGGTTCTCGGGCGACGACGACTTCCTGCGCGAGGCGTGGCCCGCGGCGGCTCGATCGCTCGAGTACGCGATCCGCGAGTGGGACCGCGACGGCGACGGGCTGCTCGACAGCGAGCTGCACAACACGTACGACATCGAGTTCCACGGGGTCGAGCCGCTCGCGAACGGCATGTTCGCCGCGGCGCTGCGCGCAGGAGCCCGCATGGCGGCGCACCTCGGCGAGACCGGGCGCGCGGCGGACTGGCTCGATCGCGCGGAGCACGTCGCGGCCGGCATGGACGAGCTGCTGTGGAACGGCGAGTACTACCGCCAGGTCATCGACGACGTCGATGCCCACCGGTATCAGTACGGCGAGGGTGTGCTGTCGGATCAGCTGCTCGGGCAGTTCCACGCATGGGTGAACGGCCTCGGCGACCTGCTGCCGCGCGAGCGCCTCCGCAGCGCGCTCGCCGCCATCGTGGAGCACAACCACCGCGAAGACCTCTCCGCGCACGAGAGCACGCAGCGCGTGTACGCGCTCAACGACGAGGGCGGCCTCCTGCTCGCATCGTGGCCGCGCGGCGGACGCCCGGCGATCCCGTTCGTCTACTCCGACGAGGTGTGGACCGGCATCGAGCACCAGGTAGCGGCATCCCTCGTCTACGCCGGACTCACCGACGCCGCCCTCACGATCGAGCGAACGCTGCGCGACCGCTACGACGGCGAGTACCGCAGCCCGTGGAACGAGATCGAGTGCGGCAACCACTACGCCCGCTCGCTCGCGTCGTGGGCGCTGCTCCTCGCGTTCAGCGGCGCGCAGTGGGACGCCCCGACCCGCTCGCTCGCGTTCGACCCCGTGGGTGACCGGCCCTTCCGATCGCTCTTCACGACGGGCGACGCGTGGGGGCGCGTGGAGATCGACGGCGACGAGCTCACGCTCCGCGTCGACGGCGGCACGCTCGCACTCGATCGTCTCGTGCTGCGCGGTGTCGCGGCATCCGGCCCCCTCGTCCTTCCCGCGGGAGAGGGCGCGACCTTCCGCGCATCCGCCCGCGTCACCGATCACTCACCACAGGAGACCACATGAGTACCTACACCCTTCCCGCTGCACGCGAGCGCCGCACGGTGCCCCCGAGGACGGCGTACCTGATCGCGTCGGGCGACCTGCGCGAATCGGCGAACACGGCGGGCTGGCCCACCCAGGTGGAGCTCGAGGCCGGTGTGACGCGCGCGCTCGAACAGCTCGGGTGGTCGGTGATCCGGGCGAACGAGGTCGACCCCGAGACAGGGCACGGGTTCATCTCGAGCCAGCGCATGGGGCTCGAGGTGTTCAAGACGATCCCGGCGGATGCTCCGCTCATCGTCGCCGAGGCGGTGTGGCAGTACTCCCACCACGTGCTCGCCGGGCTGCGCACGCACGAGGGCCCGATCCTCACGGTCGCGAACTTCGCGGGCGAGTGGCCGGGTCTTGTCGGGCTGCTCGGCCTCAACGCCGGACTCACGAAGATGGGCAAGCAGTACGCGACGATCTGGTCGGTCGACTTCACCGACGAGTGGTTCACGCAGGGCATCCGCGAGTGGACGGAGACCGGATGCATCACGCACGACGCGTCGCACGTGCGCCCGCTGCCGGCGCTGCCCGAGACACCCGAGGTCGAGCTCGGACGCGCGCTCGGCGACCAGCTGCTCGCCGACAAGGCCATCATCGGCGTGTTCGACGAGGGCTGCATGGGCATGTACAACGCGATTTTCGACGACGAGCTGCTCAACCGCACGGGGATCTACAAGGAGCGCCTGTCGCAGTCGGCGCTGTACGCCGAGATGCTGAACGTGACGGATGCCCAGGCCGACGCCGCGTACGACTGGCTCGTCGAACGGGGCATGACGTTCCAGTACGGCGAGGACGCAGCCACCGAGCTCACGCGCGACCAGGTGCAGTGGCAGCTCAAGATGTACATCGCCGCCCTGCGCATCGCGGACGACTTCGGGCTCGACGCTGTCGGCATCCAGTACCAGCAGGGCCTCAAGGACCTCGTGCCGGCATCGGATCTCGCCGAGGGCATCCTCAACTCGACCGAGCGTCCGCCCGTGCTCTCGCGCGACGGCTCGCGCGAGCTGTTCGCCGGCCGGGCGTTCCCGCACTTCAACGAGGCCGACGAGGGCGTCGCGGTCGACGCGCTCGTGACCGACCGGGTGTGGACGGCGATGGGTCTCGTGCCCGACAACACGCTGCACGACGTGCGTTGGGGCGAGGAATACGACGGCGAGTTCGTGTGGGTGTACGAGATCTCGGGTTCGGTGCCCGCATCGCACCTGGGGGGCTGGGACAAGGCAGAGGGCTGGCGTCAGGGCCACGTGTTCTTCCCCGCGGGCGGCGCGACGATCAACGGCGTCTCGAAGCCGGGCGAGGTCGTGCTGTCGCGCGTGTTCATCGCCGATGGCAGGTTGCAGGCGGACATCTTCCGCGGCACGGTGGTCGAGCTTCCCGAGGAGGAGACGCAGCGCCGCAAGGACGCGACGAACCCCGAGTGGCCGATCGCCCACGTCGTGCTGCACGACGTCTCGCGCGACCAATTCATGGCCCGCCACAAGGCGAATCACGCGCAGCTCGTCTACGCGCCCGACGCCGAGACCGCCGACAAGGCGCTCATCGCGAAGGCGGCGATGTTCGACCGCATGGGCATCAAAGTGAACCTCGTGGGACGGATCGATGGCCTCTGAGAACGAATGGACCGAGGCGGTCGACAAGGACGGATGGCTCCGCCCCGCGGCCGGCTCGGGACCGCGCGAGCCGCGGTGGGGTCACCCCGGCGGGATGCAGCTCGGGCTGCATCCGCTGTCCGGACCGCGAGGGCTGCTTCGCCTCTACACGCCGTACCTCGATCAGCCGCGCGACCGTCTGCTGAACTTCATCGCGGTCGAGCCGATCCCCGCGGGCGAGACCGCGCGCGGATTCTCGGAGCTCGAGCGCAGCCGGCTCGACGACGTGCCGGGTCTGCGCATGTGGACGACGGACGACCCGACGGATGCGGCGCCCCGCGACCCTCGCGATCCCGCGCGCGGCCGCGTCGAGGTCGCAGACGGCGTCGAGCGGCTCATCGTCGAGGTACTCGTCGAGCCGTTCGCGAACGGCGCCGACGTGTGGGTGCGTGTGGAGTTCCGCGCGGACCGGCCGCACGAGGTGTCGGTCGCGGCGTTCCGCCGGGACGGGTCGGCGGAGCTCGAGGCGTGCGTGCTCACCGCCACGATGGGCAACTGGGCGCGTCTGCGCACGCTGAGCCTCGCCGGGCGCGACATGTCGGCGGGTGAGCTGTGGCCGGACTACCGCGACATCCATTTCGCCGAGCACGCGGTGTTCGGCGTGGACGAGCTGCGGCGCGAGGGCCACGCCGTGGTCATCTCGGCCATGCCCGACGAGCCGTCGCCGCACACCGCGGAGCACGTCCCGGGAACAGCCGAGCACTGGCGGTACGTCGGGCGCCGCGCCGTCCAGACGTGGCGGGCCGAGGACCCGGATCCGGCGCTCGTGGCGCAGGTCAACGGCCGATACACGTATTGGATGAGCGAGCACCCCATCCCCGGCGGCATCGCGTTCGAGAACTTCGAGCTCGTCGAGCCGTTCCGGCAGGGGCGCGCGTTCACGTTCTCGGTGGAGCCGCTCGACTCCTGACGCGCTCGGCGCAGCGCGCGAGTGCACGACGTCGCGTCGAACGCACGGCTTCGCCGCGTGGCCAGGTCGTGCGCTCGACGCCAAGCAGTGCACTCGGCGGCGCTGCGAACGGGGCCGGGGCGCGGCGAAGGGCCGTGCGGCACACTGGGGGCACTCAGCGTCGGTCGTCGAAGGGGACCAGCATGAGCCCGCCGAGCGTGTCGACCCCGTCCTTGACTTGTTCCGCTTCGTGCATCGCGCGTTCCACGCGCTGCGGCATCCGGTGATCTTCACGACGCTCGGCGGTCTCATCCTCGGCATCCTCGGAGCGATCGGCACGCCGATGACGATGTTCAAGGGACTCGACCAGGCAGCGGAGCTGCTGGCGAAACCGGGCGATTACTCGGCGTCGCAGCTCACGCTCTTCGTCGTCGTCAAGCTGCTCGCGCTGGTCGTCGCGGCCGGCGCGGGCTTCCGCGGCGGGCGCATCTTCCCGATCGTCTTCGTGTCGGTCGCGTTCGGGCTGCTCGTCAACGAGCTCTTCCCGAGCGTCCCGATCTCGCTCGCCGTGGCCAGCGCGGCGATGGGCATGATCCTCGCCGCGACGCGCGACGACTGGATCGCGATGTTCGTCGCCATCGCGCTCGTGGGCGACCTCGAGGTGCTGCCGATCCTGTGCCTCACGATCCTGCCGACGTGGCTCGCCGTCACGCGGGCGCCCGAACTGCTCATCAGGCAACGGGCGGGGGATCGTCGGCCCGAGTGGGCGTGACGGCGCCTTACCCGTGTCCTGCCCCTCCGGCACACTGGGGAGATGGCGACACTCGACGACGTCCGTGAGATCGCGCTCGGCCTGCCCGGCACGTTCGAGAAGGTCGACGGGCACCGGGGCGGCGCCGGCTGGCGCACCGACAAGGGGCTCTTCGCATGGGAGCGCGGACCCAGCAAGGCGGATCTGAGCAAGCTCGAAGCGCAGGGGCGATCGTGGCCGGAGGGCCCGGTGATCGGCATCCGCACCGACGGCCTCGAGGCGAAAGAAGCCTTGCTCGCGTCCCTGCCTGAGGTCCTGTTCACGATCCCGCACTTCGACGGCTACCCGGCCGTGCTTGTGCGGCTCGACGCCGTCGATCGCGAGCTTCTCATCGAGCTCGTGACGGATGCCTGGATCGTCCAGACGCCCAAGCGCGTCGCCGACGAGTGGCTCGCGCAACGGGGCATCGAGCCCGGCGACTAGACCGCGGCCTGGAGGAAGAGCTCGTAATCCCGCCGCGACACCTCGGCGTACGCGTTCGCCCACTCGAGGATCGCCTCGCCCACCACCCGGCCGTTGCCGATGTAGCCGGCCACCTCGGGGGTGACGACGGCCTGCGCGTGGGCGCGCGCGAGCACCGCCGCGCACGCATCCGCATAGTGGCGGAACGGCACGTCGTCGAGCTGCTCGGTGTCGACGCCGCCCTTCATGTCGCGGAATTGGCGCACGTAGAAGTCGATGCCGCGCACCGCGCGCAGGTGCCCCAGCATCGGGTCGGAGAGCGCCTGCAGGATGCGCTGCAGGGCGGCGACGCGCCCGCCCTCGCCGTGCTCCTCGATGTAGGCGGCGACCTCGGGAGGTTGCTCGATCCCGCCGTGCTCGATGAGCACGCTGCGGCCCGCCTCCTTCCCCTGCAGCAGCAGCGCGTTGCCGTCGCCGTCCTGGAGCAGGACGAGGACGCACTGGGTTCCCACGCTGCCGACGCCCACGACGCGCCGCACGATGTCGGTCATGACGTAGTGGCGCAGCAGCAGCCGGATGTCGACGCTCACGGTCGCCGTATAGCGCCGTATCGCCTCGAGGATGTTCTCCTCGACGACCTCGTCGACGTGCGTCATGGTCGGCGGCGCCTCGACGAACCGCAGCCGGCCGTCCTCGCCGCGCTCGGTGAGCTTGCGCGCCGCACGCTCGCCCGTGCGGTGCTTCGCCTCGCGCATGGCCGCCCGCATCGTGCGGCGCGTCTCCGGGTCGAGCTCGCCGAAGACCGCCTTCGGGTCGAAGTGCGTGTAGTAGCGGTCCGTCGGGCTCGTCGTCTCGGCCGTCGCCATCTGCCGCGCGTAGGTGCGCACGGCCGACAGCGCGGCCTCCTCCGTCACGCGCTGGCTGCGGTTCACCGCCTGCCCCGAGATCACGATGCTCGTGACGAGCCGCTTCACATCCCACTCCCACGGTGCCCACGCCGCTTCGTCGAAGTCATTGAGGTCGAAGACGAGCGTGCGCTGCGGCGACGCGTAGAACCCGAAGTTCGCGACGTGCGCGTCGCCGCACGACGGCACGATGATGCCCGAGCTGGGGCCCGCGGCGAGGTCGGCGGCCATCAGCGCAGCGGTGCCCCGGTAGAAGGCGAACGGGCTCGCAGCCATGCGCTCGACCCGCAGCGGCACGAGCTCCGGCACGCGCGTCGCGTTCTGCGCCTGGATGATGCCGATCGGATCGCGCGGACCGTCGCCCAGGCGCGACAGCCGGCTGCGTGGCACATCGCGTCGGCGCTCGCGGCCCTCGGCCTCACGTGCGCCGTGGTCGGGAAGAAGCGGGGTCTGCATCGCATGCTCCTCACGTCTGCGATCACTGTATTGATTCCGTCACGCGTGCGGGGTAGCGCCGACGACACGGCTGCGTGCTCCGAGTGCACGCGTGGATCCCGGGGCTGCCCCGTAACGCCGCGGCGCTCGAGCGCGACGTGGCGGCGCCGCGTGCCGTGCGCGTCGACGCGGAAAGTGCGGCCTAGCCTGGGCGTCGTGAAGCGCCCCGAGCCTCCCGCCGCCCAGCCCGCTCTCTCGCCCGCTCTGCGGGTGGTCATCGGGCTCGCGGCATCCGTGATCGGTCTCGCGGGCCTCTTCTTCGCCCGCGAGATCGTCGGGCCGCTCGTCCTCGGCGCGGTGCTGGTGATCATCTGCCACCCGGTCCGGCATCCGCTCGAGCGGTGGGGGTGGCCCCGGTGGGCGGCGACGACGGCCGTCATCGTCGTCGCGTACCTCGTGGTCGCGGCCCTCGCGCTCATGCTCTTCTGGGCGGGCGTGGAGTTCACGCGCCTCGTGGTCGACTTCCAGGACGAGCTGCAGGACTTCGCCGCGTCGGTCGTGGAATGGCTGCACTCGGTCGGCCTGGACGAGCAGGCGGCGGATGCCACGGCATCCGTCCTTCGCCCCTCCAACGTCATCGCGTTCGTCACGTCCCTCAGCGGCACCGTCGTGGGCGTGCTCACGGCGCTGTTCTTCGTGCTCGCGTACGTCATCTTCATGGCCGCGGATGCCGCGCGGTACTCACGTGCGGAGTCGTCGTTCGGGGCGACGGCGCGCCCGGCGCTCGCGCGCTTCAAGGGCTACAGCTCGGGCGTACGTCGGTACTACGTCGTCAACGCGTCGTTCGGCGCGATCGTCGCGATCATCGACGGCCTCGCACTGTGGGCGGTCGGGGTGCCCGCGCCGGTGGTGTGGGCGATCCTCGCGTTCGTGACGAACTTCATCCCGAACATCGGCTTCGTGCTGGGGCTCATCCCGCCCGCGGTGCTCGCGCTTGTCGTCGGCGGGTGGCCGCTCATGCTCGTCGTGATCGCGATCTACATCGTCGTGAACGTCGTGCTGCAGGTGCTCGTCCAGCCGAAGTTCGTGAGCGACGCGGTCAGCCTGAGCCTCACGCTGAGCTTCTTCTCGGTGATCTTCTGGACCTTCGTGATCGGGCCGCTCGGCGCGATCCTGTCCATCCCGCTCACGCTCCTGGTGCGCGCGCTGGTCCTGGAGGGCGACCCCGACGCGCGCTGGCTGCGCTGGCTGTCGGGCGATGCGGATGCTGCGCGCCCCCCGCGTCCGACGGCGACGTGACGCCGCGGCCGACCTCGCCTGGCCGCGTCAGCCGAGCAGCTTCGCCTTCGCCGACGCGAACTCCTCTTCGGTGAGCACGCCCGCCTCCTTGAGCGAGGCGAGCTTCTGAAGCTCGGCCACGATGTCGACCCCGCCGGCCGGTGCGGCCGCCGCCGGCGCGGCCGCCGCCGGGGCGGCCTGCTGCTGCGCGGCCTGCGCCTGCTGCTGGGCCGCCTCGTACTGCTGCTGCTGCTCCTGCGCCTTCTTCTGCTGCTTGGCCTGCATGCTCCCGCTCACGGCCGTCGCGGTGCCCGCGACGACGGCGGTGCGCGCTGCGAGGCCCACGAGTCCAGGACGCCCGATTCTGCGGATGACCATGTCTGCTCCTTCGATCAGTCTTCTGCGGCGGCTTCGGCGACCGCGGCTTCGAGCTCGGCGTCGGCCAGGTCGGCGACGGCGTTGACGACCGGCGCGGGGATGCGCTCGGACGTGAGGACGATCCCCCCGGTCTCGGCAAGGCGGCCGGCGAGCTCGCGGACGAACGCGAGCTCGATCGCGACGACGGCCGCGGAGCTTCCCGCCGGCACGTGTTCGGCGAAGCCCACGATGTCCTCCTCGCCGGTGATGCCGAGGGCCGCGAGCTCGTAGTTCCCCAACCCGTACTCGTCGAGCTCCTCCTCGATCTCGATGATCTCCACGTCACCGCTCTCCGACTTGCTCACGATGACGAAGTCGAGGAGCCGCACCGTGCCGCTCTCGACGAGGTCGAACAGCGCGGACAGAACACTCGGGTCCGGTCGCTCGCCCTCGAACCCGATGACGAACAGCTCCACGGGTCCGTACCTGAACTCGGCCATACTCGTCCCTTCCTCGCCCAGCCCGACGACACCGTCGGCGCCCCATCGCCGGTTGGAGTTCAGTATCGCGGCGTGGGCGCGCGTGCGCCAGGGTGTCCGTTTGCCGCGGCTCCGGGCGGTCCGAGGTCAGCCGGCCGCGGCCTCGTTCACGCGGTCACGCCACTCGAGGAGCGGCTTCAGCGGCTTCAGGTCGTAGTCGGGGCCGTCGATCGCCGGGATGAGGAACCGGAAGCCGAGCTCGTGCAGGCGCTCGAGGCGCCCGTCGAGCAGAGGGCCGAAGCCGCGCACGGTGTAGCCCGTCGACAGCTCGATCTCGGCCGGGTCGCGGCCCTCGCGCGCGCACCAGTCGTGCAGCACGCCGATCTTGCGAGGCAGGTCATCGAGCCGCGTGAACGTGTGCCAGATGTCGGCGTACCGGGCGACGAGTCGAAGCGTCTTGCGCTCGCCCTGCCCGCCGATGAGCACCGGGATCCTGCGGGTCGGCGGCGGGTTCAGGGCGTCCCAGCGACGAAGGATGCGCGGGAGGTCCTCGGCGAGGGCGTCCAGGCGCGAGCCCACCGTGCCGAACTCGTATCCGTACTCGTCGTAGTCGCGCTGCGCCCAGCCCGAGCCGGTGCCGAAGATGAAGCGGCCCGTACCGGTCGCCCTCGCACTCAGGTGATCGACGGTGCGAGCCATGTCGGCCTGCAGATCGGGGTTGCGGTACGAGCTGCAGTTCACCAGCGGACCGAACTCGACGCGCTCGGTCATCTCGGCCATCGCCGCGAGAACCGTCCACGACTCGAAGTGCTCGCCGTCGGACGGCGCCGTGAGGGGGAAGAAGTGGTCCCAGTTGAAGACCGCGTCCACGCCGATGTCCTCCGCGCGGAGCACCGCGTCGCGGAACTGTCCGATCGTCGCGTGCTGGGGCGACAGCTGCACGCCGATCCGGACGGGGCGGCCGGATGCCGGATGCACCGTGCCGGAGGCCGACTCGGCGGTGGTCGGGGGAACGTGGGTTTTCGTGCTCGTGGGGGTCATGGCATCCGTCTCTGTCAGGGTTCGATGCGCAGCACGGTCGGCGCCTCGCCGAGCGTGAGGTCGTCGACGACGCGCAGCGTGCGGGCGAGGTCGTCCACGGCGCCGATCACCGTGCCGAAGCGCTCGCGATCGCTGCACACGGCGGTCAGGGTCACGAAGTGCGTCCCGGTGTCCCACGTGTACGTCGCGAACGGGGGCGTGCGGCCGTCGCTCGGCAGCGGCATCATGAGCCGCTCGCCCATGCCCAGGTGCGGGTTGCGGAAGTCCTCGGTGTCGTCGTACTCGATGGGCATCATCGCGCGTGTGGCGCGCAGGTGCGGTGTCGCCTCCTGCACCTGGGCCATGGCGACGAGCAGGTCGGGGTCGCTGCGCCACACCCAGACGAGCACGCGCCCGCCCGCACGGCGGATGAGGAACGGGGCGGCCTGGCTCATCACCCACGCCATCGCGCCGCTGGCCGGGCGCTCGGTCGCGCCCATCGCGCGATTGGCCTGGGTCAGCAGCATCCGTATCGCCGCCTTGCGGTGACGTCGGCCGCGTAAGCCCAGCGAGCCGGTCACGGGAACCCAGCGGTCGGCGGGTGCGTCGGCCTGCAGTCGGGGCATTCATCCAGGTTAGATGGCCTGCCGCGCCCGGGGTCCGGATGACCCCTCGGGTACAGTTGATTGGCCGCAGTGCCCCGGCCTCAGCAGATTGGCAGCCCTCACCCGTGACCGATCCCGCGACGCCCGACGACACCCGCGCCGACGCCGTGCCCCCTCGATCCGACCCAGAGGCGGCCGCGCCGCGCCCGCTCACCGTGCTCATCGGCGCCGACACGTTCCTTCCACACGTCAACGGCGCCGCGCGTTTCGCGGAGCGCCTGGCGGCGGGGCTCGTCGCGCGCGGGCACGATGTGCATGTCTCGGCCCCGAGCGCGGGGCATCGCAACCACGGCACCCTGGTCGAGACGATCGAGGGTCAGCAGATGACCGTGCACAGGCTCCCCGCGTGGCGCTGGTACCCACATGACTGGCTCACGTTCGTGCTGCCGTGGATGTCGAAGCACTACGCGCGCAAGGTGCTCGACGAGGTCGAGCCCGATGTCGTGCACATCCAGTCGCACATCGTGATCGGGCGGGGACTCGCGCGCGAGGCGCGCAAGCGCGGCATTCCGATCGTCGCGACGAACCATGTGATGGCCGAGAACATCGTCGACTTCACGACCCTGCCGCCGGTCCTCGACGGCCTGGTCGTGAGACTCGCGTGGCAGGACGCCGAGCGCACGTTCAAGATGACGCGCGCTGTGACGACGCCGACGCGCAGGGCCGCCGACTTCCTCGAGAAGACGATCGACATCAACGGCGTCATCCCCGTCAGCTGCGGAATCGAGGCCTCCAACTACCGCGCCGACCTCACCCCGCGCGATGCGCACCGCCTGATCTTCGTCGGCCGGCTCACGACCGAGAAGCAGATCGACGTGATCCTGCACGCGATCGCGAAGCTCGACCCGGCGCTCGGCGTGACGTTCGACGTCGTCGGCAACGGCGACCAGCGCCGCAACCTCGAGCAGCTCACCGCGAAGCTCGGGCTCGCCGAGCGCGTGACGTTCCACGGCTATACGAGCGACGAGGAGCTGCGCTCGCTGCTGACTCGTGCGAGCGCCTTCGTGATCGCCTCGATCGCGGAGCTGCAGTCGATCGCGACGATGGAGGCGATGGCATCCGGCCTGCCGATCGTCGCCGCCAACGCCGTGGCCCTCCCGCACCTGGTGCACGAGGGCGAGAACGGGTATCTGTTCGAGCCGGGCAACGTGGACCAACTCGCGGGGCTCATCACGAGGGTGCTCACACAGGCGCCCGAGGAGCGGCGGCGCATGCAGAAGGCGTCGCTCGAGGGCGTCAAGGTGCATGACATGACCCGCACGCTGGAAACCTTCGAGGCGCTGTACCGCGGCGAGCCGCTCCCGGAGTGACGACGTGCACGTCGTGATGTTCGGCGACCAGCACCTCGCGACGCTGGGCGGGGCGCAGGTCTCGATGCGGCTGCAGAAGAAGTTCCTCGAGAGGGCCGGTCACACCGTCACCGTGGTGGCGCCTGCTCCGCACGGACCCGCACGGCAGCGGATCATCGGCGGCGACGACGCTCTCGTCGACCTCCCCTCGATCCCGATCACACCCGACCGCGAGTACTCGTTCTCGTGGCCCGGCCGGCGCACGGATCGGTTCGTCGACGCGGCGATGGAAGGGCGCCCGCCGGTCGACCTCGTCCACGTGCAGGGCGACTTCTGGGCGGCGTTCATCGGCCACCGGTTCGCGGCGCGTCACGGTCTGCCGGTCGTGCACACGATGCACAACCGCGTCGACGTCGGCGTCGAGGCGACGACGCCCTTCCCGGCGCTCGTGCTCGCGGTGCTCAACTGGTGGCAGCAGCGCGCTGTCGCCGGGCCGCTGCGCATGCCGGGACGGGACGGGTGGACGTACCAGCGCCGCTTCGCCGAGTTGGCGGATGCCGTGACCGTCCCGTCCTCGCACTTCGCACGGCGCCTCGAAGAGAACGGCGTGGTTCCCGGTGGCACGCGCGCCGCGAAGCGGGGCGTCGACGTCGTGTGGAACGGCATCGACGACGACCTGCTCGACGAGGTGCGGGCGACCGCTGCGCTCGAGCGCGAGCCGGGGCTGCCGCGGTTCGTGTGGCTCGGCCGAATGAGTCCCGAGAAGCGCCTGCTGCCGTTCCTCGAGGCCGTGGCCGAGTCGGGCGTGGCCGCCGACGTCACGGTGGTCGGCGGCGGAGCGCAGCTGCGCGCGGCGCAGCGGATCGTCGAGGAGCGGCGGCCGGCGGCATCCGTCTCGTTCGCCGGCCGGTTGAGCTACCCCGAGACCCTGCAGACGATTCAGCGCGCCGACGCGGTCGTGCAGACGTCGATCGGGTTCGAGACGCAGGGGATGACGATCTTCGAGGCCGCGTCCGTCGGTACGCCGTCGATCGTGAGCGATCCCGATCTCGCGCACGAGCTGGGGTCCGGTCTGTGGCCGGTGGCGGGCGACGCGGATGCCGCGGCCGAGGTCTCCGCACTGGCGGAGGCGCTGCGCCGGGCTGCCGCCGACATCGAGGCGGGAACCGCTCCGGAGCCGGACCCGGACATCCGCGAGCGCTTCCGCCAGTCGTCGCGCACGGCGGCGATGGTGGAGGTCTACGACCGCGTGCGGTCCTGACCCACCGCCGTCGCCGCGCGCGAGCGGATCAGGGCAGGCGAGTCCGGTCGGTGGCGACCGGGTGGAAGTCGTCGCTCGTGAGTCGCGCGAAGGTCGCGACGATTCCGGCGACTGCGAGTGCACCGAATGCGATGAGGATCAACATGGCAGAAACGCTACGCTTGCAATGATCCTGCCACGAGTGGCAGAATGGACACCGTTCGCACGAATCCTGCCACGTCTGCACCGGAGGTACTCATGAAGACGGTCGCCTGCATCGTCACCGAGGGGTTTGCGCCGTTCGAGTTCGGCGTCGCGTGCGAGGCCTTCGGACTCGACCGGTCCGACGACGGCATCCCGAACTTCGACTTCCGCATCGTGACGCCCGACCCGGGGGTCGTCCCATCGAAGATGGGCTTCTCGATCAACGTCGAGAACGACCTGTCGTTCGCCTACGAGGCAGACCTCGTGGTGGTGTCGCCGGCCCCCCGGCAGTACTGGCATCGCATCGACGAGCGAGTGCTCGACGTCGTGCGCGACGCGGTCGCCCGCGATGCGTGGGTGCTGAGCGTCTGCAGCGGCTCGTTCGTGCTCGCCGCGGCCGGCGTGCTCGACGGGCGCCGAGCGACGACGCACTGGATGTACGCCCCCGCGATGACCGAGATGTACCCGAAGATCGAGGTCGACCCCGACGTGCTGTACGTGCAGGACGGGCGCATCATCACGAGCGCCGGCACCGCGGCGGGCCTCGACGCGTGCCTGCACCTGCTGCGCCAGGAGCTGGGCGCCGAGATGACGAACCGCATCGCTCGCCGCATGGTCGTCCCGCCGCAGCGCGACGGGGGCCAGGCCCAGTTCATCGTGAAGCCGCTGCCCGAGGTGCAGTCGCTGTCGCTCGCGCCGGTCACCGACTGGATGCTCGAGAACCTCCGCCTCGACCTCACGGTCGACCAGCTCGCCGCGAAGGCGCACATGTCGCCGCGCACATTCGCGCGACGGTTCAAGGCGGACTACGGCGCGACGCCGGCCGCATGGCTCGCGCGGCAGCGCATCATCCACGCGCAGCGCCTTCTCGAGCAGACCGACCTCGGCCTGGACCGCATCGCCTACGAGAGCGGCTTCGGCTCGGCTGCGGTGCTGCGTCAGAACTTCTCGCGCGTGCTCGGCATCACACCGACGGCGTATCGCGCGCGGTTCTGCTGCACGCGCGACGACATGAAGACGGATGCGGCGGCCGAGGCATCCGTCGCCCAGAAGGAGCTCGAGCCGGTCGCCTGACGCCCTCGCGTTCCCGGCCATCTCGGGTTTGGGGCGGTGTACCGACGTTGGGGCGGATGTCCTCCGCCCCAACGTCGCTTTCCCGCCCCAAACCGGGCGTGTGGTGTCCGCGAGTGACATTGATTCGAGAACCGGTCGCTGGTAAAGTTGAGCCAGATCGACTCAAGTTTCGAGTCCCGCAGATCTCAGGAGCCACATGAACGCCACTCAGATGCCTGGGCAGGAGGAGTCGCAGAGCGCACTCGAACAGTTCGGGATCAACCTCACCGACCGCGCCCGGCAGGGCAAGCTCGACCCGGTGATCGGCCGCGACGCCGAGATCCGCCGCGTCAGCCAGGTGCTCACCCGGCGCACGAAGAACAACCCGGTGCTGATCGGCGAGCCCGGCGTCGGCAAGACGGCCGTCGTCGAGGGCCTCGCGCAGCGCATCGTCGCGGGCGACGTCGCCGAGAGCCTCAAAGACAAGGAGCTCGTCGCGCTCGACATCTCCGCGCTCGTCGCAGGTGCGATGTATCGCGGCCAGTTCGAGGAGCGACTGAAGAGCGTCCTGAAGGAGATCACCGAGTCCGAGGGGCGCATCATCACGTTCATCGACGAGCTGCACGTGCTCATGGGCGCGGGCGGCGGCGAGGGCTCGGTGGCCGCGTCGAACATGCTCAAGCCGATGCTCGCGCGCGGTGAGCTGCGCATGATCGGCGCGACGACGCTCAACGAGTACCGCGAGTTCATCGAGAAGGACGCGGCTCTCGAGCGCCGGTTCCAGCAGGTCTACGTCGGCGAGCCGAGTGTCGAAGACACGATCGCGATCCTGCGCGGACTCAAGGAGCGGTACGAGGCGCACCACAAGGTCGCGATCGCCGACGGTGCGCTCGTGGCCGCGGCGTCCCTTTCGCACCGCTACATCCCGAGCCGTCAGCTTCCCGATAAGGCGATCGACCTCATCGACGAGGCCGCGTCGCGGCTGCGCATGGAGATCGACTCGGCGCCGCTCGAGATCGACGAGCTCCGCCGCCACGTCGACCGCCTGAAGCTCGAGGAGCTGGCCCTCAAGAAGGAGAAGGACGACGCGTCGAAGGAGCGGCTCGCCGCGCTGCGTGACCAGCTCGCCGACGAGCAGAAGCGCCTCGACGAGCTGCAGGCGCGGTGGGAGCGCGAGCGCGCGACCCTCAACCGCGTCGGTGACCTCAAGACGCAGCTCGACGCGGCCCGCAGCGAGGCCGAGCGCGCGCAGCGCGAGGGCGACCTCGAGAAGGCGTCGCGCCTGCTGTACGCCGAGATCCCCGCGCTCGAGCGTCAGCTCATGGACGCCGAGCGCGCCGACGCTTCGGCGGACTCGGGGCCCGGTGAAGGGCGAATGGTCAACGACCAGGTCACCGAGGAGGACATCGCCGGCGTCATCTCGGCCTGGACCGGCATCCCGGTCGGCAGGCTCATGCAGGGCGAGACCGAGAAGCTGCTGCACCTCGAGGCCGAGCTGGGCAAGCGCCTGATCGGTCAGAAGGAGGCCGTGAAGGCCGTGTCGGATGCCGTGCGCCGAAGCCGCGCGGGCATCAGCGACCCCAACCGCCCGACCGGCTCGTTCCTGTTCCTCGGCCCGACCGGCGTCGGCAAGACCGAGCTCGCGAAGGCGCTCGCCGAGTTCCTCTTCGACGACGAGCACGCGATGGTGCGCATCGACATGTCGGAGTACGGCGAGAAGCACACCGTCTCGCGACTGGTCGGCGCCCCTCCCGGGTACATCGGCTACGAGCAGGGCGGTCAGCTGACCGAGGCGGTGCGCCGGCGCCCGTACAGCGTCGTGCTGCTCGACGAGGTCGAGAAGGCCCACCCCGAGGTCTTCGACGTGCTGCTGCAGGTCATGGACGACGGGCGCCTCACCGACGGCCAGGGCCGCACGGTCGACTTCAAGAACGTCATCCTGATCCTGACGTCGAACCTCGGGTCGCCTATCCTCATCGACCCGACGCTCACATTCGAGCAGAAGCGCGAGCAGGTGCAGGGCCTCGTCCGCCAGGCGTTCAAACCCGAGTTCGTGAACCGTCTCGACGACATCGTCGTCTTCCAGGCGCTCACGCAGGACGACCTCGCCCAGATCGTCGAGCTCGCCGTCGACAGCCTGCAGCGTCGCCTGAAGGACCGTCGCCTGACGCTCGCGGTGACGCCGGATGCCCGGGCCTGGCTCGCCGAGCGCGGCTACGACCCCGTGTTCGGCGCCCGTCCGCTGCGCCGCCTCATCCAGTCCGAGATCCAGGACCGCCTCGCGATGGCGCTCCTGTCGGGCGGCGTCCGCGACGGCGACGTCGTGCGCGTGGACGTGGCGGCCGACGGCTCGCAGCTCGTGCTCACGAGCGAGGGGCCGGCCGCGGCATCCGACCAGACCGTCGACGACGACGAGGTGATCGAGGCGGAACTGCTCGACGACTGAGCCGGAACCCGGTCGCAGGGCGCGGGGCTGGGGTTGCGCGCGCGGGGGCGCCGCCGGGCGACCGCGCCATAATCGGGGCATGGCCGAGGTGATCCACCGTCCCGCTCCGATCCACGTGCCCGACGCCGACCTCGAGGATCTGCGCGAGCGCCTGCACCGCGCGCGGTGGCCCGACCCGCTCCCGGCGGAGCCGTGGGAGGCCGGAGTCGACCTCGCGGTGCTTCGCGAGCTGTGCCGCGTGTGGGCCGACGAGTACGACTGGCGGCCGCACGAAGGACGGCTCAACGCCCTCGACCCGGTGCTCATCCCGGTCGACGGGGTCGAGCTGCACGTGTTCCGGGCGTGGTCGGGCAGGCAGGGCGCGATCCCTCTGCTGCTCACGCACGGGTGGCCGGGGTCGGTGGCCGAGTTCCGCTACGTCATCGAGCCGCTCGTCGACCCGGTTCCGGGGCGCCCGGCGTTCGACCTCGTCATGCCGACGCTTCCCGGGTTCGGATTCGGCGGCAAGCCGGCTGAGCCGGGGTGGGGCCCGACGCGGATCGCGCACGCGCTCCATACCCTCATGACGGAAGAGCTCGGCTACGAGCGGTACGGCGTGGCCGGAGGCGACTGGGGCGCGATCGTGGGTTCGCGGCTCGCGCAGCTGCACGCGGAGACAGTCATCGGGTTCCATACGAACCTTCCGCTGCTGAGCAACCACCGGCAGTCGTGGTGGGAGGACGACCCGACCGAGCGCGAGCGCGCCGCCCTCGACAGGTGGAACGCGATGGACGCGACGGGCCGGGCCTACGCGATGATCCAGGCGACCAAGCCGCAGTCGCTCACGGTCGGCCAGACCGACTCGCCCGCGGGGCTCGCGGCGTGGGTGCTCGAGAAGTTCGAGGCGTGGAGCGACGGCGGGCTCGGGGTCTTCCAGGCCGAGGACCTGCTCACGAACCTCATGTTCTACTGGGCGCCGCGCTCGGCCGCCTCGTCGGCGATGATCTACTACGAGTCGCGACTCGACCCCGAGGGGCGCGCGCATCCGATGCCCGACGTTCCCACCGGGGTAGCGGCGTTCCCGGGCGAGATCAACGCCGTGTCGCGCCGGTGGGTCGAGCCGCACTACCGCCTCGCGCACTACACCGAGCCGCCCCGCGGCGGGCACTTCGCGGCCCTCGAGCAGCCCGACCTCTACGCCGCCGACGTCGCGGAGTTCTTCGGGTCGCTGCCGCGGTAGGCGCGGCCCTCGCCGCGGCTCGCGCGGCGCGCGGCTCAGGCGAGCACGTGTCCGAGCTTGTCGGGGTTGCGCACGAGGTAGATCGCGGTGACGAGCCCGCCGTCGACGACAAGGGTGGCCGTGGAGTCGACGCCGTCCGGACCCGTCATGATGATCGCGGGCTCGCCGTTGACCTCGCCGAGCCGGAGCTCCGGCGGCGCATCCGGCCGTTGCATCACCCCCAGGCCGAAGCGCGTGACCTTCTCGACCCCGTAGATCGGGTTGAGCGCGGCACGCCGCTTGCCGCCGCCGTCGGTGACGAGCACGACATCCGGCGACAGCAGCCGCACGACGTCCTCGATCGACCCGCCGGCGGCCGCGGCGAGGAACCGCTCGGTCACCTCGCGGTGGGTCGAGCGGTCGACCGGATGCCGCGGCGCACGCTCGCGCACATGGTCGCGCGCTCGGTGCACGAGTTGCCGCGCCGACTCCGGCGTGCGGCCGAGGGTGTCGGCGACCTCGCCGAAGGGGAGGCCGAACACCTCGCGCAGCACGAACGCGGCACGCTCGAGCGGCGACAGCGACTCGAGCACGACGAGCATCGCGAGCGAGACCGACTCCGCCAGGTCGGCCGCGTCGGCGGGGTCGCCGGATGCGCGCGTGCCGAGCACTGTGACGTCGCCGACAGGCTCGGGAAGCCACGGTCCCACGTAGTCCTCGCGCAGCCGCGCCCGGTGCCGCACCGCGTTCAGAGCCTGCCGGGTCGCGGCACGCAGGAGGTACGCGCGAGGATTGCGGACGGTCTCGAGATCGACCTCCGCCCAGCGCAGCCATGTCTCCTGCACCGCGTCCTCCGCGGCCGCGAGACTGCCGAGGATGCGGTAGGCCGCACCGGTCATCGCCCGCCGGTGCTCGGCGAACAGGCGTGCGTGGTCATTGCTCACGGGCTGCTCCGACGGCTTCCGTCGACGGGGCGGCGGCGGGCAGTTCGCACTGATCCTTGAAACCCTGGCTCGTGAGCCCCATCGCCGCGTTGGTGCGCGAACGCTGGTTCTCGAGCGCGATGAGGGCGGTCAGCTCGACGACCTGCGCGTCGGTGAGCTCGCCGCGCAGGCGGTCCACGAGCTCGTCGGTGACGGCCGGGGGCGTCGCGGTCATGGCGTCAGCGTATTCCAGCACCGCACGCTCGAGCGGGCTGAAGACGGTGCTCGCCTGCCAGTCCGGGACGGCACGGAGCTTGGCCGGGTCGACGCCGCGGTGGTGGTACTCCCAGTACCCGAAGTCCATGCACCAGCTGCATCCGATCACGGCTGCGGTGCGCATGACCGCGAGCGCCTGCAGAGTCGCGTCGGTCTTCCGCCAGCGCGCGGCGCCCATTTCGGTGAGGTACATCGTGTTCAGGACGCCGGGGTGGTGCGCGGCGACGAGGCCGGGGTCGATCACCTTGCCGAACCGGCGACGGCTGAGCGCGCGGAGCGCGCGCACGGACAGACCGCGGTCGTGATCGAGCGGGATGCGGGCCATGATTCCTCCTCATGAGTCGTCTCACTGGGAAGACACCCCTCGCACCGCGATTCGTGACACGGATGCGTGAGAGCATCGAGCGTGCGCACCGTCCGGGCTCTGTGGGGATCGTCGCATCCCGGTCCGACGCTCGTCGTGACGGCGTTGTCGCTCGCGCTCGGCATCGCGGTCGGCCTCGAGCCGTGGCGGCTCGTCGTCCTCGTGCTCGCGGTGTTCGCGGGGCAGCTCGCGGTGGGCATCTCGAACGACGCGCTCGACCTCGCGCGCGACCGCGCGGTGGGGCGCGCCGACAAACCTCTCGCGCGAGGGGAGGCGAGCGGCACGGCGGCGTGGGTGGCGGCATCCGTCTTGCTCGTGTTCTCGCTCGTGCTGTCGGCGGTCCTGGGGTGGCGGATGCTGGCGGCCCACGCCCTCGCAATGGGATCGGCCGGCGCGTACAACGCGGGCCTCAAGTCGACGCCGTTCTCGGTCGTGCCGTTCCTCGTGAGCTTCGGGCTGTTCCCGTCGTTCGCTCCGCTGTCGGCGCCCGATCCGGCGTTCGCCGCGGTGTGGGCGTGGATCGCGGGCGCCGCGCTCGGCGTCGCGGTGCACCTGACCAACGTGCTGCCCGACCTCGAGGACGACCGGGCGACCGGAGTGAGGGGCCTCCCGCATCGCCTCGGCGCGCGCGCGTCGGCGGTGATCGCGGGGATCGCGGTCGTGGGCGGTGCGCTCGCGGTGCTGCTCGGCCCGGCCGGGGGAGACCTCGCGGCGGTGCCGGCGCTGTCGTGGGCGTTCTTCGCGGCGGTGGCGCTGGGCGCGGTCGCGACGGTCGTGTGGGCGCTGGCGGGGCATCCGGGACGTGGGCTGTTCCGGCTCGTCATGGCGTCGTCGCTGCTGCTCGCGGTGCAGCTCGTCGCGGCGGGCGGCGCGCTCGCGGGGTGAGATGACCGCGCCGAGTGCACCACTTCGCGTCGAGTGCACGGCTTCGCGGCGTCGCCAGGGCGTGCATTCGACGCGATGCCGTGCACTCGGCGAGGGGGTCGACGGCCTACGCCGAGCGGTCGAAGCCCATCGCGTACGCGTGCGCGAAGAGGCGTCCCGGTCCGGGCGCGAGCATCGCGCGGAGCGCGACCTGTCGCGCGCGATCGAGCGGCCCGGGGAGCGGTCGCCCGAGGGAGGTGTTCATCGTCGCGAGGGCGGCGGCGGTGCGGGCGGATGCCACGCGCTCGCGCTCCCATCGGCGAAGCTCCTCGTCGGGCGCAACGCTCGAGCGCACCCACGACTCCAGGAGCGGCGCGAGGGTCGCGGCGTCGAGCAGCCCGAGGTTGAGGCCCTGCCCGCCGATCGGGCTGACCTCGTGCGCGGCGTCGCCGACCACGAGGATGCGCCCGTTGCGCAGGCGCGGCGCGACGGCTCGCCGCACGCCGAAGGCGGTCGCCTGCTCGACGTGCTCCGCCGCCGCTGCCTCGCCTCGCGCGATGAGCGCGGTGCGAAGGCGAGCGAGCTGCGCGACGGGGTCGCCCGAGGCCTCCGGGTGGTCCCACGCCACGAAGCGGCGCCTTCCGTCGGGCAGCGGGAACGACTCGAGCACGCCGCGGCGGTCGAGGTGCACGACCGCCACGGCATCGTCGCGGTGGGGGCCGGTCGCGGCATCCGTCATGAGGTATCTGTCGCGGTACTCGCGGCTCGGCACCGCACCCGCGCGGTACGCGAGGTCGCGGCCCGATGAGCCCGTCGCGACGACGACGATCCTCGCGTTCAGCTCGATGGGCCGACCGGCGATCGCGGCGCGCACGCGCACTCCGCCGTCGCGCGGAAGGAGGGCCGTCACGCGGGCGCCGCGAAGCGGCTCGGGCGCGCCGTCGGCGAGCACCTCCTCGGTCTTGGCCTGCGGCAGGGTCGCGACGAACGGGAACCGGCGCGAGAGCTCCTCGAAGCGGACGACACCGAGCACGCGTCCGTCCGAGCGTGCTTCGCCTCGCCGCACCCGCACGGCGTGCGCGAGGAGGCGTTCGGTGACGCCGGACGGCTCGAGTGCGGCGAGCACGGGCGAGTGCACCCCGATGGCGCGCGAGCCCGCACCGGGCGTCGGCCGCCGCTCGTACACCTCGACGTCGATGCCACGGCGGGCGAGGTCGCTCGCGAGGAGCATCCCCACGGGTCCGGCGCCGACGACGAGGACGTCAGGCATCCGCGGCGGTCCCCTCGGCAGCCGCGAGCAGCCGGAACGCCACCGGCGCCTCGACGCGCCACGCTCCGGGGTCTTCGCGGTCGAGCGCGTCGCGCAGCTCGTCGCGCGTGAAGCTGCGGCGGATCGAGCGGAGGCCGTCCGTGCGCAGGAACGTCCCCGGTGCGAACGGCGTGATGCCCACCGCGTACAACGCGTAGGCGCGGCGGCTCCGTGCGATGTCGGAGTGGAGGACGACGCCCCGCGAGAGCGCGCGCGTGCGGGCGAGGAAGGCGGCGGCATCCGCCCCGATGTGATGCAGCACGTGGTTCGAGATGACCGCGTCGAACACGTCGCTCCGCTCGAGCAGGCTCTCCGCGTCGGCGCACTCGAACGACACGTTCGCCGGCGCGGACCTGGCCGCGGCGACCTCGTGTCCTCGGGGGTCGGGGTCGGCGCCGACCCACTCCACGTCGAGGCCGTCCCGCTGTGCCAGTGCCGCAAGGCGCACGAGAAGGTCGCCGCCGCCCGACCCGAGGTCGAGCACGCGCGCCGGACGCCCGAGCATTGCGAGGTGCGGCGCGAGCCGTGTGCGGTACACCACGCCCCACCCCGACACCAGGCGGTTGATCGTCTCGAACCGGCGCAGCGTCGCGCGCAGTCGGTCCGGGTCGCACGCGGGATCGTCCATGAGCTCTTCGAGCTCGACCGCGCGCACGGCGAGCGTCACGCCGACACCCCCGGAGCGGCCACCGCCGCGAGCTCCTCGACATCGAGGGCGACGACGGCCGTGCGAGGCATCCGCCGGGTCATGAGCGCCGACTCGACGGTGAGCCCCGGTCCGAACGCGAGCCCCGCGATCCGCGCCCCCTCGCCCACGGCCTCATCGTGCAGCAGCTCGCGCAGGATGAACAGCACCGTCGCGCTCGACATGTTCCCGTAGTCGCGCAGCACCGCGCGCGAGGTCGCGAGCGACGCGGGATCCAGCTCGAGCCCCGACTCGACGCGGTCGAGCACGCTCCGTCCGCCCGGATGCACGGCCCACGCGTCGGGCGGGGGGCTTCCCTCGAGGAACCGGTCGACGGCCCCGCGGATCTCGCGCCCGATGATGCGCGGCACCTCGGCCGACAGCACCATCTCGAAGCCGTGGTCGCCGATGCGCCACACCATGTCGTCCTCGCCCTCGGACGTGAGCGCGGTCGCGAACGCGTCGAGCTCGAGGCCGCCGCCGCCTCCGATGCCCGGGTCCGCGGTGACGACGGCCGCCGCGGCCCCGTCGGCGAAGACCGACGCCGCGACGATCTGCTGCGGATCGGTCGACGTCGTGAGGTGCAGCGAGCACAGCTCGGCGCACACGACGAGCACGACGGCCTCCGGCTGCGCCGCGCAGATCCGCGCCGCGAGTCTCAGTGCGGGCAGGGCGGCGGCGCACCCGATGAATCCCAGGTGGTAGCGCTCGACGGTCGCCGGAAGCCCGAGATCGCGCACGAGGCGATAGTCGGGGCCGGGGGCGAAGAATCCGGTGCACGACACCGTGATGACATGGGTGATCGCGGATGCCTCGGCCGCGGCATCCGTCATGGCCGCCCTCGCCGCCTCGGCGGAGAGCGGCGGCGCGAGGCGCACGTACGCGTCGTTCCTCGTTCCGGTCGTCGGCATCCGCAGCACGCCGTCCTGCCCGAGGAACCCCGAAGTCGACCCGATGGGAAAGCCGTCGCCCAGCTCCGCGATCACCGTGTGGCGGGTCTCGATCGCGGCCGCGTCGAAGGCCGCGCGGATGCGCCGCTGCGCGAGGCGATCGGCACCGGGCTGCGCTGTGAACAGCTCGCGCACCCGCTCCTGCGTCACGCGCGTCGCGGGAACGGCCGTTCCGACCGAGACGATGCGAGGGGCCATGCGCCTACACAACCATCCCGAGGGGTTTCGTGGGGGAGGCTTGCGAGATTCACAGGCGGGGCGTAGAAAGCGGCAGGACGAACGGATGCCCCCGCCCCGCCGCACAGGATAGGCGAGGCCGAGGCATCAGCCGGCTATCGTCGGCCCTCGTCGGCGTCGGTGTGCTCGGCGTGCGCGTCGGGAAGATCGCGCATTGTCCAGAAGGGTCCGATCACGACGAAAAGGCCGGCGAGCAGCTCGCCGACTGCGGCGATCCAGATGGTCGGGACGGTGCCGAGCCACGTGCCGAGGCCGCCCGCGATGAGCGCCGCGATCGGCATGACGCCCCAGACGACGAACCGCACCGACGCGTTCATACGGCCGAGCAGACGCGGCGGCGTGATGCGCTGACGGAACGTCACCTGCGTGATGTTGTACAGCAGGACCGTGAAGCTCATGAAGAACATCTGGACCACGAGCAGTGGGAACGCGAACGCAGGGAAGAGCGACACCATGGGGAGGAGGAACGGCGCGATCGAGAACACGATCCCGCTCACGGGGATCGCGCGGGCCTCGCCGATGCGCGCGACGATCCGCGGGGTGGCGATCGCGCCGACGAGCCCGCCGACGGCCGACAGCGAGAACACGATCCCCAGCATCTGAGGCGTGAGACCGAGCTCGCGCAGCACGAAGATCGGCAGGAGCGTCATCGAGATCGTGCCGAAGAAGTTCGCCGTGCCCGTCGTCAGCACGATGCGGCGCAGCAGCGGGTTGCCGAACACCCATCCGAGCCCTTCGCCGATCTCCTTCAACAGCGGCCCGTGGTCCTCGGGCTTGCGAAGGCGCTCGTGGTCGCGCGTGAACAGCAGCGCGAAGAAGGACGAGATGTACGTGCCGACGGTCACGAGGATCGCGAGCGGTGCGGCGAGCACGCCGACGAGCCATCCGCCCACCGCCGGACCCGCGAGGCCGGCGAGCTGCTCGGTCGACTGGAGCTTTCCGTTCGCCTCGGCGATCTGGTCGGCCCGCACGAGCGACGGCACGATGCTCTGGTTCGACACGTCGAAGAACACCGTCGCGATGCCCATGACGAGCATCACGATGTAGAGGTGCCACATCTCGAGCATGCCCAGCACGGCGAGCAGGGGAATCGCCGCCAGCGCGGCCGCGCGCACGAGGTCGGCCATGATCATGACGTGTCGCTTGCGCATGCGGTCGATCCACGCGCCGGCCGGAAGGCCCACGACGAGGAAGGCCGCGACCTGCGCAGCGCCCAGCACACCGACCTGCCACTCGGTCGCGTTCAGCAGCAGCACCGCGAGCACCGGGATCGCGAGCTCCGTGATCTGCGCCCCGAACTGGCTGAGCGCCTGGCCCGTCCACATCGTGAGGAAGTTCCGGTCACGCCAGAGGGACGGCTTGTGCGCGGTCGGCGTGGTCGGCTGCTCCGCTTCGTGATCGGCGAGGACCGCCTCGTCGGCTCCGGCGCGAGAGGTGGGCGTCGACGCCTCGGCCCGCGCCTCGGCGAGCACACCGTCGTCGAGCGTGAGGCTGTCGGCGTGGGGGGCGCGGTCACTGTTCGGCGCGGGATCGGGATCGACCGGTTGGGACATGTCAATCAGTGTGCGCGCACGATTGAGAAAAGTCAATCACCACTCTAGGCTGACCCCGTGGTCAAGTATCGCGAGGAGCGCGTCGAACTTCACGCGGGCGACGCCGAGGCCGAGGCGCGCATGCGGGCGCTGAGTTCTCCCCTTCGCCTGCGGGTGCTGCGCCTGTGCGCGTTCGAGTCCCGCACCAACAAGGAACTGGCCGAGCTGCTCGGCGTGAACCCCGGCACGATGCTCCATCACGTGCGCACGCTCGTGCAGACGGGCTACCTCGCACCAGAGCCGGAGCGCTCGGGCGCGCAAGGAGCTCGCGAAGTGCCGTATCGCGCGACGGGACTCTCCTGGCGCACGTCGATGCCCGAGGGCTCGAACGCGCTCGTCGAGGTCTTCCTGCAGCAGATCGAGGGCCTGCACCCCGACGAGCTCGACGTCACGTGGCTCGGGCTCAAGCTCAACGCCGAGCACAAGGCCGAGCTCGAGCAGCGGCTGTACGACCTCGTGCAGGAGTTCAAGGAGCGCGGTCCCGACCCCGACGGCGAGGCCTACTCCCTCTTCACCGCCCTGCACCCGGACCTCAACCCGCCGTCCGGCCGCTCGTGAGACGAGCGCGACTTCCGCGAGTGTGAACACGGCCCGAACTTCTCGCACCCGCGCGGCCACCGCGGGGCGCGCCCGCGCCTAGCCTGTGACCATGACGATCGCGACGGCCGACCTCTACGACGAGCGCGGCGATGAGCTCGACTCGCTCTCGCTCCAGTTCCACGACTTCGGCGGCCGCACGTCCTTCCACGGCGCGGTGCGCACTGTGCGGTGCCACCGCGACAACGCCCTGGTGAAGGCCGTGCTCGCCACACCGGGCGAGGGCGCCGTGCTCGTCATCGACGGCGGCGGGTCGCTGGAGTCCGCGCTCGTGGGCGACCTCATCGCCGGGTCGGCGGCGCGCAACGGGTGGGCGGGGATCATCGTCAACGGCGCGATCCGCGACCGCGAGGCGATCGCCGGCCTGCCCCTCGGTGTCAAGGCTTTGGGCTCGAATCCGCGCAAGAGCGCGAAGGACGGCATCGGCGAGGTCGACGTGCCGGTCGTCATCGCCGGCGTGCGATTCGCCCCCGCGCTCCACGTGTGGGCGGACGCCGACGGGATCCTCGTCGAGCGCTGACAACCCCGCGGGAGCGCACACTCGACAACCGCGACTGACCGGAGGATCGTGGCTGCGGGGGAGGTCAACCGGACGGAGGCCAGCATGTTCACTCCCGACAAGCCGTTCTCGAGCTTCGCCGTTCCCGATGTCGACGCCGCGGTCAGGTTCTACCGAGACACGCTCGGGATGACCGTCACGGTCTACGAAGAGATGGGCGGCGGCTTCACGATCGCGCTGCCCGGCGGCGGCCACATCTTCGTGTATCCGAAGGAGGATCACGAGCCGGCCGTGTTCACGGTCCTCAACTTCGACGTCGAGGACGTCGAGGCGGCCGTCGACGACCTCAACGCGCGAGGAGTCGTGACCAAGATCTACACCGACCCCGATTACGGCACCGATGAGAAGGGCATCTCGCGCGGGTTCGAGGGCGGCCCGGACATCGCGTGGTTCCGCGACCCGGCCGGCAACGTCATCTCGGTCGGGCGCATGTCGCCCGACATGATCGGGCAATAGCACGGATGCCTCGCCCCCGAGTCACCCGGGGGCGAGGCATCCGGGTCGTGTCATCGATCAGCCGTTGAGCGCCTCGGACAGCTTCACGCGCGCGCCCATCCGCAGCAGCGAGTTCCGATAGATGCGGGCGCCGACCAGGATCGCCGCGACGCACGTGGCCACGAGGATCACGAGCGACACGAGCGGCTCCCACCACTGCGCCTCGCCGAGGAACAGCCGCATGGGCATGCCGACGGGGGCCGAGAACGGCACGTACGACATGACGCCGAGCACGACCGGGTTGTCGTTGAAGAAGATCACCAGGAAGTACGGCGCCATGATGAGCATCGTCAGCGGCGTCGTGGTCGCCCCGATGTCCTCCTGACGCGACACCATCGACGCCGCAGCCGCGAACAGCGACGCGAGCAGGATGAAGCCGAACAGGAAGAACACCGCGAACCACGCGATGGGAACGCCGAGGCCCTGCAGCAACTCGGTCTGGCCCGTGATCGTGAGGCCGATGATCGCGATCGACGCGAGGATGAGGATCTGCGCCATCGCGAGGATCGTGTTGCCGATGACCTTGCCCGCGAGCAGCACGCGCACGGGGATGGCGGAGATGAGCAGCTCCACGACGCGCGTCTGCTTCTCCTCCACGACGCTCTGCGCGATCGTCCCGCCAAACAGCGATGCGGCGAGCAGGAACACGATCCCGAACCCGATCGCGGCGATGTAGCCGAGCGCGGCGTTGACCTCATCGGGATTGAGCAGCTCGACCGGCGGAACCTGCGCGAGGGTAAGGAGCAGCTGCGTCGGGGGTGACGAGTCCGCGAGGACGGTGAAGCCGAGCGGCGACGACGAGTCCGCGACGACCGCCGCATCGACGTCGCCCGACTCGACGAGCGACTCGGCGGCCGCGCGGTCGGCGACCTCGGTCACGTCGAGGCCCTGCGCGTCGGCGACGTACTGCGTGGCATCCGTCGTCACGGCGACCGGCGTACCCGACGACGACGCCGCCTGGAAGCCGCCCCAGATCACGAGCGCGAGCGCGCCGATGAAGAGGATCGCGGTCGAGATGACGAACGCCTTGCTGCGCAGCTTCGAGCCGATCTCGCGCTCCGCGACGAGCCAGACGCCCTGCGGGGTGCTGAGTCCGTGCGTGGGGCTGGGGGTGGTCGTGCTCACTGGATGACCTCCTTGAAGATCTGGGCGAGAGTCGGATGCTGCGGCGCGAAGCTCGCGACATCACCCTGCGCGACTGCCCGCCGCAGGATCCGCTGGGCGGTCTCGTCGCTGTCGGCGTCGAACACCGCGTAGCCGCCGTCGAAGTCGAGCACCTCGACGCCCGGCTCCTCGCGCAGCCAGCCGGCGTCCCCCGCGGAGACGAGCTCGAAGCGGCGGCTCGAGTGCTCGGCGCGGAGCCGGTCGCGTGCGCCCGCGGCGCGGATCGTGCCGTTCGCGATGATGACGAGGTCGTCGCACAGGCGCTCGACGACGTCGAGCTGGTGCGACGAGAAGATCACCGCCGCACCGGCCGCCGCGCGCTGCTGCAGCACTCCGGCTACGACGTCGACCGCGAGCGGGTCGAGCCCCGAGAAGGGCTCGTCGAGGATGAGCACCGACGGGTCGTGCACGAGCGCCGCTGCGATCTGTGCGCGCTGCTGGTTGCCGAGCGAGAGCGTCTCGACGTTGTCGTTCAGACGCTCGCCGAGTCCGAGCCGCTCGAGCAGGGCGGTGGCGCGAGCCGTGGCATCCGTCTTGCTGAACCCGTGCAGGCGCGCGAGGTACACGATGTGCTCGAGCACCTTCATCTTCGGGTAGAGCCCCCGCTCCTCGGGCATGTAGCCGAAGCGGCGACGGTCGGAGGCGGTCACCTCCGCGCCGTCGAGCGTGACCGTTCCGGCGTCCTTCGCGAGCACACCGAGCACGATCCGCATCGTGGTGGTCTTGCCGGCGCCGTTCCCGCCGACGAAGCCGGTCAGCCGACCGGGTCGCACGTCGAACGAGACGTCGTCGAGCACCCGCCGTCCGCCGTAGCTCTTGGTTATGCCTCGCAGTTCGAGCATCCGCGTTTCCTCTCGCGTCGCATCCGTATCGCTCTCGACGTTACGGACGGCGTTCGCGGCGGACCTCCCCCGCAAGGCGGAAATCGCGCCGTCCTCCGGATGACGGTCTCGGCGTCTCGTTGAGTGGGAGAAGCCGGGTTCATTCGGGGGAATACATAACGTCGCGAGATACGTTCACGCGAATGGAAAATCCACGGTGGATCCCCGCCGGGGATCCCGTTGTCTTGAAAGAGGAACCATGACCGACCGGACCATCGGCTACATCGTCGGGAGCATCTCGTCCACCTCGATCAATCGTCGCCTCGCGAAGGCGCTCGAGCGCCTGGCGCCCGAGGGCACGACGCTCGTCGAGATCCCGATCAAGGACCTCCCCTTCTACTCTCCCGACTACGACGCCGACTATCCGCAGGTCGCGCGCGACTTCAAGCAGGCCCTCGCCGACGTCGACGGCGTCATCATCGTGACCCCCGAGTACAGCCGATCGATCCCCGGTGTGCTCAAGAACGCCCTCGACTGGGCCGCCCGCCCGTGGGGCCAGGGCTCGTTCAACGGCAAGCCCACCGCCGTCATCGGCACGTCGGGCGGCGGCATCGCCACCGCCGCGGCGCAGCAGCACCTCAAGGCGATCCTCAGCCACTTCAACGCCCCCACGCTCGGTCAGCCCGAGGGCTACGTCCAGTCGACCCCCGGCCTGTTCACCGAGGACGGCGAGGTCACGAGCGAGCAGACCGCCGAGTTCCTCAGCGCCTACCTCGAGGCGTTCCTCGCTCTCGTCGGCCGCTACGCCCTCGCGCGTGAGGCGGTCGCCGCGTAAGTCTTCGCGAAGGACCGGATGCCCCGACCCGGCACCCCTCGTGGGCGCGGGGGTCGGGGCATCCGTCGTTTCACCCGCCGTCAGGCGAGCCCGTGGCGATGCGCGTAGACGACCGCCGCGACGCGATCGCGCACGCCCAGCTTCTGCAGCACGTTCGACACGTGCGTCTTCACGGTCGCCTCGCCGATGTGCAGGCGCGCCGCGATCTCGGCGTTGCTGAGAGCGGCGGCGACGAGCCGGAGAACTTCGTGCTCGCGTTCGGTGAGCTCGATCACAATCGGCGCCGCCGAGGCGGGCGTGCGCACCGCCGGAGTTTCAGGCGGAACGTACGCGACACGCTGGCCCTCGGCGCCGTCGCGCGACGGGTCTCCGGAGTTGTGCACCCCCGTCGCCGCGAAGCGCTCGATCACCCGCCGCGTCACCTCCGGCGCGAGCAGCGCGTCGCCCGCCGCCGCGACGCGCACGGCCGACACGAGCTCCTCGGGCCCGGCGTTCTTCAGCAGGAACCCGGATGCCCCCGCCGACAGCGCCGAGAAGAGGTAGTCGTCGCGGTCGAACGTCGTCACGATGACGACCGCCGCGTCGACCGAGGGGTCGGCGACGATGCGACGCGTTGCCTCGATGCCGTCCATGTCGGGCATCTGCACGTCCATGCACACGACGTCGGGGCGAACCGCGGATGCCGCGGCCACCGCCTCGGCGCCGGTCCCGGCCTCGCCGACCACCGCGATGCCGTCCTCCGCCTCGAGGATCATGCGGAATCCCGCGCGCATCACGGCGTGGTCGTCCACGAGGAGCACGCGGATCTGGGAGCCCGTCACGCCGAGACCCCCGTGCCCACGGCCGGGGCCGTCTCCTCGACGGGCACGCGCAGGCGCACGAGGTAGCCGCCGCGCGAGCGCGGGCCGACCTCGATCGTGCCACCTGAGACGGCGGCGCGCTCGCGCATGCCGACGATCCCGAGCCCCGCGCGCGCAGGCGCGCCCGAGCGACCCGTGTTGGCGACCTCGAGCTCGACGGCGTCCGGCTCGTAGCGCAGGCGGACGTCAGCCGCGGCATCCGGTCCGCCGTGCCGGCGCGCGTTCGTGAGCGCCTCCTGCGCCACCCGGTACATGTTCACCTGAACGACGGCCGGCACCTCGACGGCGTCGCCGACGACGGTGAAGGTCGTCGGCAGCCCGTTCTCGCGCGCGTGCTCGACGAGCTGCTCGATGTCGGCGAGGCGCACGGTCGAGGCGTCCGGCGTCTCGCCCGAGGGCGTGCGCAGCGTCTCGAGCAGCTGGCGCAGCTCGTCGAGGGCGGAGCGGGCGGATGCCTCGACCCCGAGCAGCGCTTCGCGCGCGGCATCCGGATCCCGGTCCAGCACCGCGCGCGCCGCACCGGCCTGCACTCCCATCGCCGACACGTGGTGGGCGACGACGTCGTGCAGCTCGCGCGCGATGCGCACGCGGTCGAGTGCGACGGCCTGGGCGGCGGTCACCTCGCGCTCGCGTTCGAGCTCGGCCGTGCGCTGCTCGAGGGCCGCGCGCTGGAGCGCCGCCGCGTAGGCGCGATCTCCCATGTAGTACGCGCCACCGAAGAAGGCGATGTTGACGAGCAGCTGCATGAGCACGAACGCGACGAACGGCGAGAACGCGCCGGCGCGGGAGAAGCCGTCGTCACCCGGCGCGGTCGCGGCCTGGAACATGTTCACGAGCAGCCACGCGAACATGCCGACGATGATCACGGCGCGGACGATCGTGGCGCGGCGCCGGTCGTCGACCCACGCGCCGACCGTGTACATGGCGATGAACAGCGCGATGTTGCCGACGTAGAGCTCCGGCAGGCGGAAGGAGCCGGCGACGAAGAACGCGAGCGCGACGAGGACCGCCGCGATCGCGGGGGAGCGGCGGCGCACGGCGAGCGGTGCGGTGAGGGCGACGCCGTATACGAGGGCCCACTCGAGGCCCGGGGTGTCCTCACCGTAGACGCCGGCGACGGCGCCGAGCGCGGCGCTGAGCACTGCGGCGACGAAGAGCCCGGCGGCGAGCCACACGTCGCCGCGGCGCTCGCGCGCAGTCGCGGGGATGCGGCGCGTCGGCGCCGCGGTCGAGGCGGACATGCCTCCACGGTACGGGGGAGGTGCGGTGGGGGCATCCGCCTCACGACGGAGTCGGTGCCGCCGGCGGCGTCTCGGGCTGCCGCGGTGAAACCGTCGGGTTCGATCGGCGTGCACGCGCGGCGCACGGGCCGGAAACGCGGTTCCGGCCCGGCGCTTCGACAGAGCGCGCGCACGGCCTACTTGCTATTGACAAGCGAACTTGTCTTTTGCAAGTATGGGCGAAGGCGGCGGATGCCGCCTCCAACAGACAAGGAGCACGGCAATGACGCACATCTTCGTCAACGTCCCCACCGACGACCTCGAGCGGGCGAAGGCCTTCTACACCTCGCTCGGCGCCAGCATCAATCCGCTGTTCACCGACGACAACGCCGCCTGCATCGTGTGGGACGACAACGTCTTCATGATGGTGCTGCGCCGCGACTACTTCGCGACCTTCACCGACAAGGCCATCGCCGACCCCAAGACCACCGCACAGGTGCAGATCGGACTCAGCCGCGAGTCGCGCGAGGCGGTCGACCAGGTCGTCGAGGCCGGACTCGCGAAGGGTGGCTCGGAGCCGCGTCCGGCGCAGGACTACGGGTTCATGTACAGCCGCGACCTCGACGACCCCGACGGCAACAGCCTCGCCTTCATCTACATGGAGCCGCAGGCGGTCGAGCAGGGTCCCGATGCGTTCCTCGCCGAGCAGGGGCAGAACGCGTAAGTGGCCTCCCGCAGCTACGGGCAGTACTGCGGGGTCACGACGGCTGTCGAGCTGATCGGCGAGCGATGGGCACTGCTCATCGTCCGCGATCTGCTCGTCGGCCCCCGCCGGTACACCGACCTCAAGCAGGGACTGCCCAAGATCCCCACGAACATCCTCTCCACGCGGCTCAAGGAGCTGCAGGAGAGTGGTGTGGTGCGTCGCGTGCCGCTGGTGAACTGCGGTCTCGTATACGAGCTCACGCCGTACGGGCGCGCGCTCGAGCCGATCGTTCTCGCGCTGGGCCGGTGGGGGTTCCAGCAGATGGGCGAGCCCGAGCCCGGCGACGTCGTGACGGCCGACTCGCTCACGATGGCCCTGCGAACGGCGTTCGACCCGGATGCCGCAGCCGACCTCCCGCCTGCGGACTACGAGCTGCACGTGGGCGACGTCGCGCTGCGGGTGCAGGTCGGCGGGACGGAGTTGCGCATCGCCCAGCTCGCCCCGCCGGCGCCGCCCATCGGCGGACGGGCGCCCGAGGGCGAGCCCGAGCTCGTGTTCGCGGCGGGTCCCGGCATCCGTCGCGTCATCTCGCGGGAGCTGACCCCGGCCGACGCGATCGACCAGGACGTGCTCGCCGTCGTGCGCGGCGACGGCTCGCTGCTCGAGCGCTTCGCCGCGACGTTCCACATCGACCCCGGGGTCGCGCTCGTCGCGTGACCGTCGGACGCAGGAAGCACCGACCCACAAGGAAGTGACCGCATGACCGGACGCATCACGATCGACCTCTTCACAACCCTCGATGGCGTGGCCCAGGCCCCGGGCGCTCCTGATGAAGACACGTCGGGCGGATTCCCGTACGGCGGGTGGCAGGCTCCGTTCCCTGACCGGGTGCTCGGCCGGCAGATCGGCGAGGGCATCGAGGCCATGGACGCGCTCGTGCTCGGCCGCCGCACGTACGACATCTTCGCGGCGTACTGGCCGAAGCACACCGAGGGCGACGCCGAGGGGCGCATCGGGCGCAAGTTCGACGCCATCCCGAAGTACGTCGCCTCACGCGGACGCCCGACACTCGCGTGGCGGGGCTCGACTCTGCTGGGACCGGATGCCGCGGCCGAGGTCGCCGCGCTGCGGGACCGCCACGACAACATCCATGTCATCGGGAGCGTCGACTTCGTGCAGACCCTGCTCGCCGAGGACGCCTACGACGAGCTGCTGCTGTGGGTGCATCCGATCGTCATCGGGCAGGGCAAGAAGGTGTTCCCCGACGGCGCCAAGCCCGCGACGCTGGAGCTGCTCGCGCCGCCCCTCGTCGGCGACACCGGGGCGGTGCTGCTGCGGTACGGGCCGGTCGGCCCTCTGCGCACCGGCGACATGACGCTGCCCGAAAACGGGGACTGATCCGCCGGCAGCCGGATCGTCCGGCTCCGGGCGTGGATCGGGGGCGGCCGCGCGCCGAGGCGATAGCGTGCGGCTGTGCACGCGGATGCGCCGTCCACCCAGGAGAAGCGCCGACGGGATGTGCCCGTCGGCGTGGTGATGGTCGGCATCGCCGCGATCGCGTGGTGGCCCGCCTTCACGCTCGGGGTGTGGGGTGAGATCTTCTTCGACGACGTGCTCGCGCTGTGGGCGGCATCGACCGCGGCCTTCGTGTTCGTGCTGGTGGAGAAGCGCCCGGTCGGCGCACGGCTGGCGCGGGCGTTCCTCCTGCTGCTGCCGACCGTGTGGCTCGTGCTCAACTTCGCCGTCGCCGACGAGCCGACGGACATCGCGATCGTCATCGTCGACCTCGTGGCTCTGCTGGCGGTGCTGCTGGGCATCCCGTTCACGCTGTGGGTGCTGATCGGCATCGTGTGGCCGGACTTCGCCTCCGAGACACGCACGAGCACGAAGTGGCTCATCGCCCTCGTGATCCTGGGGATCTGCGTCGCGTCGTTCGTGCTCGGCCTCAATCAGGAGCACTTCCTGACGTGCGAGGACTTCGCGATCAGCGGCAAGTCGGACCCGCCGCACTGCACGCCGATGCCGACGGACTGATGGCGAATCCCGCGCGCCGCGCCCCGCGGGTCAGAAGATCATCGGGCGATCGTCGTCATCCGGTCCGCCGAAATCGAGGTCGACCACGACCGGCACGTGATCGCTCGGGGCCTCGCCCTTGCGCTCGTCGCGGTGGATCTGCGCGCCGGCGACCGCGTCGGCGAACGCCTTCGACCCCAGGATGAAGTCGATGCGCATGCCCTGGTTGCGCGGGAAGCGGAGCTGCTTGTAGTCCCAGTACGTGTAGCCGGCCGGCACGAGCGGGCGCACGACGTCGGAGACACCCGCCGCCTCGAGCGCCGCGAACGCCTCGCGCTCGGGCGGCGAGACGTGCGTGGAGAAGCCGGGCACGACGGCGGGGTCGCCGTTGTCGGCATCCGTCGGGGCGATGTTGAAGTCGCCGACCAATGCGAGCGGAAGGTCGGGGTCCCCTGTGAGGGCTTCGCGCGTGTAGCCCGCGAGGGCGGCGAGCCAATCGAGCTTGTAGTAGTAGTGCGGGTCCTGCAGCGTGCGGCCGTTCGGCACGTAGAGGCTCCAGACCTCGACGCCCTCGATCGTCGCGCCGATCGCGCGGGCCTCTTGCGGGGCATCCGGCACCTGCCCTGAGCCTGACGAAGGGTGGCCCTTCGCGAAGCCGGGCATGCCCGGGAACGCCGTGCGCACGTTCTCGATCGGCGCACGGCTCGCGATCGCGACGCCGTTCCACTGTGAGAAGCCGTGCGCCTCGACGTGGTAGCCGGCCTCTTCGAACACCTCGTAGGGGAACTGCTCGGCCTTGCACTTGATCTCCTGCATCGCCAGCACATCGATGTGCTCGCGCACGGCGAAGCCGATGATGCGGTCGACGCGGGCGCGGATCGAGTTCACATTCCAGGTGGCCAGGCGCATGGGCTCAAGCCTATTCCGGGCGTCGGACGCCGCGTCCGCGTTTCACGCTTGTCGCGGTGCGCGCGCGGTGACATGCTCTTCCAAACCCACCAAGGAGAGGTGACTATGCGCAAACCCGCGCTCGCTGTCGCTGCTGCAGCGGCGGCATTGCTGTTCATGTCCATCAGCACGCCGGCACAGGCCATCACCAATGGCGTGCCTGACGGCGACGGCCACCCCGCCGTCGGGCTCATGGTGGCCTTCCAGGACGGTGCGCCCGCCTGGCGGTGCAGTGGAACGCTGATCTCGCCGACGCTCTACCTCACGGCCGGCCACTGCACGTTCGGCGCCGACCACGTCGAGGTGTGGTTCGACGACGACCTCCGCGACGCCGCGGCGACGGGCTACCCGTTCACGGGCGACGTCTCGGGCACGCCGTACACGCACCCCGAGTACGACGACGCGGCGTTCTACCTGCACGACCTCGGCATGGTCGCGCTCGACGAGCCCGTCGACGTCGACCCGCAGTACTTCGGCACCCTGCCGGCGCTGGACCAGCTCGACAGCCTCGCGACGAAGCGGGGCACGCAGGACGTCACGTTCACCGCAGTCGGCTACGGCCTGCAGAAGAGCTTCCCGGATGCCGCGTCATCGAAGGACCAGGCCGAGCGCCTGCGCATGGTCTCGCACCCGAAGCTCAATCAGATCAACACGGGCTTCACGGGTGACGGCTCGCTCCTGCTGTCGAACAACGCCCACACCGGCGGCACGTGCTCGGGTGACTCGGGCGGGCCGACGTTCATCGGCGACTCGCTGCAGCTCGCGGGCGTGACCTCCTTCGGTCTCAACGTCACGTGCGCCGGCACGGGCGGCGTGTACCGCATCGACCGCGCGGACGACCTCGCGTTCATCGGTGGATTCCTGAACTGACGCAGGACGGCCGGCGAGGGGCCGGGGCGACGCGTTTGCTCCGGCCCCTCGTCTGGGTCGGAACCGCGCGGTCACGGCATCCGTCCCCGCCTAGACTCGTGCGCATGACCGTCGCGTCCACGCCTGAGCTCGAAGCCGACCGCCAGTACCTCATCGCCCTCATCCAGGACGAGGCGGTCTTCCACGGCGACTTCACGCTCGCGAGCGGCAAGCAGGCGACATACTACGTCGACATGCGCAAGCTCACGCTCGACCATCGCGCGGCACCGTCGATCGGGCGCATCATGCTCGACCTCATCCGCGACGTCGACGACATCGTCGCCGTCGGCGGCCTCACGCTCGGGGCCGATCCCATCGCGAACGCGATCATGCACGAGTCGGCGCGCACGCATAAGCCGCTCGACGCGTTCGTCGTGCGCAAGGAGCCGAAGGACCACGGGCGCGGACGGCAGATCGAGGGGGCGGATGTCGCGGGCAAGCGCGTCGTCGTCGTCGAAGACACCTCGACCACGGGTCAATCCGCGCTGAAGGCCGTCGAGGCGCTGCGGCGCGCGGGCGCCGAGCCCGTCGCGGTCGCCGTCATCGTCGACCGGAAGACCGGTGCGCAGGCCGCCGTCGAGGCCGAGGGCCTGCAGTGGCTCGCCGCGATCGACCTCGACGATCTGGGGCTCGAGCCGCAGTAGATCGGACGACCTGTCACACGCCGGCACCGGCCGGTGTCTCCATGTCCAACGAGTAGGACAGACACGACATGGAGGAAGACATGGCCACCGACAGCCGCATCCCCGCCGCTGAGATCACGGGCGTCTTCGGCGCGGTCGTCAAGACGTTCGCACGCAAGATGATGGGTCGCGTGCCCGACTCCGTCGGCGTCCTCTGGCAGAACAAGCGCGTCATGAAGGACGCCATGGGCATCGGCCAGAAGGTCGAGAAGTGGGACGAGCTCGACCCCGAACTCGCCACCTACGCCGCGATGGCGTCGGCGGCGACGGTCGGCTGCAGCTTCTGCCTCGACCTCAACTACTTCCTGTCGCGCCATCGCGGCCTCGACGTGATGAAGGTGCGCGAGGTTCCGCGGTGGCGCTCGTCCGACCTGTTCAGCCCGCTCGAGCGTCAGGTCATGGAGTACGCCGAGCTGGCGAGCCAGACCCCGCCCGCGGTGACGGACGAGCTCTCGAACGAGCTGCTCGCGCAGCTCGGCGCCCCCGCTCTCGTCGAGCTCGCCGCGCGCGTCGCGTTCATGAACATGTCGGCCCGCATGAACATCGCGCTCGGCATCCGCTCGGAGCACTTCGCGGACTCGTGCGGCATGCCGGCCCTCGCCGACCGCACGCCCGTCGGCGACGCCGCGTAGGCTCGGGCCGATGAGCATCGCCGACCACGAGGACCCGTTCGTCACGCACCGCGGACTCCTGTTCACGGTCGCATACGAGCTGCTCGGCTCGGCTGCCGACGCGGAGGATGTGCTCCAGGAGTCGTGGCTGCGGTGGGCGGCAGTGGACCGCGCCACGGTCCGGGAGCCGCGTGCGTACCTCGTGCGCATCGTGACGCGCCAGGCGCTCAACCACCTGCGTACGCTGTCGCGGCGCCGCGAGGACTACATCGGCGAATGGCTCCCCGAGCCCCTGCTCACGAGCCCCGATGTCGCCGACGACGTCGAACTCGCCGAGAGCCTCTCGATCGCGACGCTCACGGTGCTCGAGACCCTCTCGCCGGCGGAGCGCGCGGTCTTCGTGCTGCGCGAGGTCTTCGACGTCCCGTACGACGAGATCGCGGATGCCGTCGGCAAGACCCCCGCGGCGGTGCGGCAGATCGCCCACCGGGCGAAGGATCACGTGGCCGCGCGCCGGCCGCGCATGAAGGTGGCGCCGGAGGAGCACGAGGCCGTGGTCGAGCGCTTCGTCGCCGCGTTCAACACGGGCAACGTGCAGGACCTCATGGACATGCTCGCCCCCGACGTCGTGTCGGTCGCGGACGGTGGCGGCAAGGTGAGGGGTGCGGCTCGGCGTCCGCTGCACGGCGCCGACAACATCGTGCGGTACCTCGCCGGCAGCCTCGCGAAGTTCACGGGCATGCTCGTGGCGAAGCCGACGTGGGTCAACGGACTTCCGGGCATCCGCCTGGAGGTCGACGGTCACCTCGCGGGTGTCGTGAGCCTCACGATCGAAGACGGCCTCGTCACGCGGATCTTCTCGGTCGCCAACCCCGACAAGCTCGGGCGGGTCGACGAGGAGGCCGCGGTCGAGCGGTGAACCGTGACCCCTCAGGTGCTGGGGTCGTCGTCGCGGTCCCGCTTCCTGCCGTAGCGGCGCACGTACGCCACGACCCACACGACGAGCGTCCCCGCGAGGATCACGACCGTCACGCCGTAGAGCAGCGCCTGCTCGAACCCGCTGATCACGGGCGGCGGCCCTCCGTGGCATCCGCCACGACCTTCGCGATGCGCGCCGCGCGCGTCTCGGGCTTGCGGGCCATGTCGACGGCGGCGATGCCCTGCTTGCGCGCCGACGGCGGGAACGCGTCCCAGTTCGCGCGAGCAGTCTCGTTCGCATCGAGCGCGGCGGCGAGGTCGTCGGGTTCGCGCAGCGCGTCGGCGTTGTCGAAGACGGTCCACATTCCGTTGGCCTTCGCGACCTCGATGGCGCGGATGCCGGCGGGCGCGAGCAGCCCGGCCGCCTCGAGCTTCGCGACGCGCGCCTTGTTCGTCGCGGCCCATCCACTCGAGGGGCGACGTGGGGCGAACCACAGCCCGCCGCGGTCGTCGTCGAACGTGCGTGTGGGGCCGTCGATCCACCCGAAGCACAGCGCGTGCTGGATCGCGTCCTCGTATTCGACGAGCGTCAGGCCGGAGCCGGTCCGCGCACGCACGAGCCACACGCCCTTGGCGCTGGCGTGGTTCGCTTCGAGCCAGGCGCGCCAGGTCGCGGCATCCGGAGCCTCGACGCGTTCGCCATCATCAAGCGCTCCCATCCCCCGACGATAGCGCGGACTACCGACACGCCGACCGGCGCCCGGGCAGGTCAGACACCCTCGGGGAGCTCCGACTCGAGCGGGTCGCCGACGACGAGGTCCGCGACCGAGTCGACCACCTCGTCGGGGCGGAACGGGTACTTCTCGATCTCCGCGCGGTCGCTGATCCCCGTGAGCACGAGCACGGTGTGCAGTCCCGCCTCGATCCCGGCGACGACGTCGGTGTCCATGCGGTCGCCGATCATGCCCGTTGTCTCGGAATGCGCCCCGATGCGGTTGAGCGCCGACCGGAACATCATCGGGTTGGGCTTGCCGACGACGTACGGCTCCTTGCCGGTCGCCTTCGTGATGAGGGCGGCGAACGAGCCCGTCGCGGGCACGACTCCGTAGGGAGTGGGGCCGGTGGCATCCGGATTCGTGATGATGAACCGCGCGCCCGCGTTGATGAAGCGGATCGCCTTCGTGATCGCCTCGAACGAGTACTGCCGGGTCTCGCCGACCACGACGTAGTCGGGCTGGGTCTCGGTCATGATGAACCCGGCCTCGTGGAGCGCCGTCGTCAGGCCGGCCTCGCCGATCACGTACGCGGTGCCGCCGGGCAGCTGCGACCGCAGGAAGTCGGCCGTCGCAAGGGCTGACGTCCAGATGCGGTCCTCCGGCACGTCGAGCCCCGACCGCGCGAGCCGTGCGCTCAGGTCGCGCGGCGTGAAGATCGGATTGTTCGTGAGGACGAGGAACGGGACGCCGGTGTCGCGCCACTGCGCGAGGAGCTCGGCCGCCCCCGGAATCGGACGACTCTCGTGCACGAGCACGCCGTCCATGTCGGTCAGCCAGCACTCGATGTCGGCCCGGGTCCGCATGCGCTCAGCCTAGCGATGCCGCCTGCTGGGGCATCCGCATCTGCGCCCGCGCAAAGCGCCGTAGTCTTCACTCGTGAGTCGCGCCGAGTGGAACCCGAGGGAGCTTCCCGACCTCGCCGACCGCACCTATCTCGTGACCGGCTCGAACGCCGGATTGGGCTATTTCGCGTCGGAGCAGCTCGCCCGCGCGGGGGCGCGAGTCATCATGACCGGGCGCAATCCGAACCGGCTGTCGGCGGCGCGCGCGGCCGTGTATCGGAGGGCTCCGGATGCCGCGCTCCGCGCGTCCGTCGACACGATGATCCTCGACACGAGCAACTTCGGCTCGGTGCGCGCGGCCGCCGCGACCGTGCGCTCGCGCAAGCACCTCGACGGCGTGCTGCTCAACGCCGGGATCGTCCACACGCCGAAGAAGCGGCAGACGACTCTCGACGGGCACGAGCTCGTCTTCGCGACCAACGCGCTCGGACACTTCGCGCTCGCGGGCGAGCTGCTGACCACGCTCGCCGCGTCGGAAGGGCGCCTGGTGTGGGTCGGCAGCATGTCGACGTCGCTCACGCCGTACGACCCGGTCGACCCCGAGCTCGTCGACGACTACTCCGCGTGGCGCGCGTACGTCCAGTCGAAGACGGCGACCACGGCGCTCGGTCTCGAGGCCGACCGGCGCCTGCGCGAGGCCGGCGTCCCCGTCACGAGCGTCGTCGCGCATCCGGGCTACTCGACCAGCGGCCGAACGCCGGGGATCATCGGCGTCAACGAGCCCAGTCGGCTCACGCGCTTCGTCGACAACCTCCAGGCCGCGATCGCGCAATCGAAGGAGCACGGCGCGTGGTCGCTCGTGCGAGCGCTCGTCGACCCGTCGATCGAGGGCGGCGAGTTCTGGGGCCCGAGGTACATCACGCACGGCGAGCCGCGCCGTGCCCGGGCGTCGCGCATCACGCGGGACGCCCAGATCGCCGAGCGCCTGTGGGCCGCGTGCGAGGCGGCCACCGGTGTGCGGTGGCCGTTCGACCGCGCGGCGCGGGTGCGGTCGCGCTGAGCTCTCGCCCGGCTCGCTCCGCTTCGTCGCGAACGGCGGGGAACGGCAGGGGAGCCGCGGGGGGCGGCATCCGCGGTGTGAGAATGACCGCGGGAGGTCGCCGATGGCCGCGGAGGAGCGCTCGCTGTGGAGGCGCATGATCGAGCGCATCCGCGAGACCTCGTGGGCGATCGACGCGAACGACGGGATCATCGCGACCGCGGGCCTGCTCCAGGGCTTCGCCGGCGCCGGCGCGGGCGATCGGCTGCTCATGTACACCGCGATCGGCGCGATGCTCGCCGGTGGCCTGAGCGCAGGTGGCGCGAAATGGGCGGAGGTCGCCGCGGAGCGCGAGGCGCAGCTGACCGTCGCGCGCGAGGAGGCGGAGGAGATCGAGGCCGACCCCGCGGGAGAGCTCGCTGAGCTCGCGGCGCACTGGGAGTCGCGCGGCCTGAGTCCCGAGCTGGCGCACGAGGTCGCCCAGCAGCTCACCGCGCGCGACGCGCTCGCCGCGCAGCTCGACGCCGAGCACGGACTCGAAGAGGTCATGGGGGCGGCGGCTCCGTGGTGGGCCGGCGTCGAGACGGCGATCGCGTTCATGATCGGGGCGGCTGTGCCGCTGCTCATCACGTTCCTCGCGCCGGTCGCCGTCGAGACGTGGGCGATCCTCGCCGCCGTGGTCGCATCGCTCGCGCTCACATCGCTCGTCGCGGCCGGTGTCGGCCGGCTCTCGGCACTGCGGATGCTGATCCGCAGTCTCGCCGTGGGCCTGGGCACGATGGGGATCAGCTACCTCGCCGGCATGGCCTTCTTCTGACGCCCTGATCACCCCAGAGTGCGGAGGCGTCAGGCGGTCAACCACACGGCGTCGGCCGCATCGGGTGGCAGGGCAACGTCGGCCCCGTCGAGGCGGATCGCCGAGGCACCCGCAACCGTCACGACCGCCCCTACGACGACCCCCGCGTCCTCGAGGGCTCGCAGCAGCGCGGGATCGCGGTCGCTCACGCGCAGCACCCGGCCCTCGTGGCCCGCGTCCGCCCGGGAGAGGAGCACGAACGGCTCGCGGTGGACGATGCCCTCGGCATCCGGAATCGCGTCGCCGTGCGGATCGAATCGCGGATGCCCCAGCCGCTCGTCGATGCGCTCGAGCAGCCGGTCGCTGATCGAGTGCTCGAGGATCTCGGCCTCGTCGTGCACCTCGTCCCACGTGTAGCCGAACTCGCGCACGAGCCACGTCTCGATGAGGCGGTGCCGCCGGATGACGCTCGCCGCGCGCCTCTCCCCCGCGGGCGAGAGTGACACGGGACCGTACGGGCGGTGCGTCACGAGGCCCTGCGCCGCGAGCTTCTGCACCATCTCGGTCACACTCGACGGCGCGAGCCCCAGCACCGACGCGAGCTGCGACGGCGTGATGCGATCGTCCTGCCACTCGGTGTGGTGGTAGATGGTCTTGAGGTAGTCGTCGATGGCGGGGGACGGCACTGGTTCAGGCTACCCGGCGCGGCGCGGCGCCTCTCATGAGCCCGTGAGCACGAGCCACAGCAGCACGCCGTTGAGGGCGATGAGGAAGGCGGATGCCGCGACCCCCGCCACGGTCGTCGCGACGCGGTTGCGGAATCGTCCCAGCACGTCACGCTTCGCCGTCAGTGCGACGAGCGGGATGAGGGCGAACGGGATGCCGAACGACAGGACGACCTGGCTCAGCACGAGCGCGAGGGTCGGATCGACGCCGAGCGCGAGGATCGCGAGCGCCGGGATCAGCGTGACGAGGCGCCTCGCGAGAAGCGGCACGCGGATGTGGAGCAGCCCGTGCATGATCTCGGCACCCGCATACGCACCGACCGACGTGCTGGCCAGGCCGCTCGCGAGCAGGCCCACCGCGAAGAGCGTCGCGACGAGCGGGCTGATCCCCGTGGCGAGGGCCGCGTAGGCGCCCTCGAGAGTGTCGGTGCCCGGCACGCCGTCGAGGTTCGCGGCCGCGAGCAGCAGGATGCACAGGTTCACGGTGCCGGCGATCGCCATCGCGATGGTGACGTCCCACTTCGTCGCTCGCAGGAGGCGCGTCGTCGGGATGCCGCGCAGGTCTTCGAGCGGGACGCCCCGCGTGAGCGGCTCCGCGGCGGGCGGCCGGTCGAGCCCCCGTGCGGCGGCGGCGGCGGGACCGGTCGGCGCGAACCGGTCGCGAGCGAGCGCGCTGTGCGCGTAGATCGCGTGCGGCATGATCGTCGCACCCAGGATCGACGCCGCCAGCAGCACCGAGTCGGTGCCCTCGAAGCGGGGCACGAGCCCGCCGACGATGCCGATCGGGTCCGGCGGGGCGACGAACACGCCGTAGGTGAAGCCGAACGCGATGATGAGCACGAGCCCGATGACCACGAACTCGAACGGCTTCGCGCCCTTGTGCGATTGCACGAGCAGCAGTCCGATCGACACGGCGCCCGTGATGAGGCCGCCCCACAGCAGCGGCACGCCGAACAGCAGGTAGAGGGCGACCGCGCCTCCGATCACCTCGGCGATGTCGGTGGCCATCGCGACGAGCTCGGCCTGCAGCCAGTAGGCGCGCCGACCCCACTTGCTGCGGATGCGCCCGCCGAGCGTCTCGGGAAGACTGCGGCCCGTGACGATGCCGAGCTTGGCGGAGAGGTACTGGATGAGCCACGCCATGACGTTGCCCAGCACGACGACCCACACGAGGAGGTAGCCGTAACGTGCACCCGCCGTCATGTTGCTGGCGACGTTGCCCGGATCGAGGTAGGCCACCCCGGCGACGAGCGCGGGGCCGATGAGCCATGCGACGCGAGGGATCGTGGGACGCCGGCGCGTACCGCCCTCGAATGCGTCGCGGGTCGCACGACCGGAGCGCTGTCTGGCAGGGGCGGCAGTTTTCGGCATACCGAAACCATAGCGTGATTTCGGTACACCGAAAAGAGGACGCGCCGTCACGCATGCCCGCGTAATCTGGCCCGGTGACCGCCTCGCCCGACGCCGACCGATCCGTGCCGGACGGGCCCGAGCCCTCCGCCGGGCCCGCCAGAACCGCCGCAGAGCCGCCGGAGCCGGAGCCCCAGCTCCCCGTCGGCGTCGGACCGTGGCCGGGCGGACCCGCCGCATGGCCCGACGACCCGCGCTACGACCCCGAGCTCCTCGCGCACGGCGATCGACGCAACGTCGTCGACGCCTACAGGTACTGGACGGTCGACGCGATCGTCGCCGATCTCGACACGCGTCGCCACGGGTTCCACGTCGCGATCGAGAACTGGCAGCACGACATGAACATCGGCTCGATCGTGCGCAGCGCGAACGCGTTCCTCGCCGCCGAGGTGCACATCATCGGCCGCCGCCGCTGGAACCGCCGCGGCGCGATGGTCACCGACCGGTACCAGCACGTGCGGCACCACGAGGACGTATCCGCGTTCAAGGAGTGGGCGGATGCCGCATCCGTCCCGATCATCGCCGTGGACAACGTCGAGGGGTCGGCGCCCCTCGACCACGGCGAGGTGCCCGAGCGGTGCGTGTTCCTCTTCGGGCAGGAGGGACCGGGGCTCTCGCCGGAGGCGCTCGCCGCCGCATCCGCCGTCGTCGAGATCACGCAGTACGGCTCCACCCGATCGATCAACGCGAGTGCGGCGGCAGCGGTCGTCATGTACGAGTGGTGTCGCCGCTGGGCGCGCTGAGCCGGCTCACGCTCCGGCGGTCATCCACTCCGGTCGAAGCACGCGCCAGCCGAGCGTCGCGAGGCGCGCGAGCATGTACACGCCGAAGAAGGCGACCGCGAGCCACGCGAGCCCTGCCGCACCCGTCGGGTGCAGGAGCGCCAGCACGACGAGCGCCGGGAGGAACGGCACGAGGTTGAGCCCTCCCGCGATCGCGAGGTAGCGCGCGTCGCCCGCGCCGATGAGCACGCCGTCGAGCACGAACACGACGCCGCACACCGGCTGCGCGACGGCGAGCACGATGAGCGCCGGCTGCACGAGGGCCGCGATCGTGGGATCGCCCGTGAAGAGCAGCCCGATGAGTGCGGAGAAGCCTCCGATCGCAGCGCCCACGACCACGCCGAACCACACTCCCCACGCGACCGTGCGGCCGAGGACGCGGCGGACGAACGGCGCGTCCTGCGCGCCGAGCCCCTTGCCGATGAGCGCCTGCGCGGCGATCGCGAGCGCGTCCAGCGCGAAGGCTGCGGTCGAGAAGATCGTGAACGCGACCTGCCAGCCGGCGAGCTCCTCGGTGCCGAGCATCGTGGCGACGGCGACCGTCGCGAGCAGGGCGAGCCGCAGCGACACCGTGCGCAGGAAGAGCCAGCCGCCGGACCGGGCCGACCCACGCACTCCTTGACTCTGGGGCAGGACGGATGCCTCGTGCTCGCGCGCGAGCCGCCCGATCACGACCGCGTAGGCGGCCACCATTCCCCACTGCGCGAGCACGGTCCCGAACGCCGACCCGGCGATGCCCCACCCGAGCCCGTAGATGAAGAGCCAGTTGAGGAGAGCGTTCGCGGCGAAGCCGATGCCCGCGATCCACAGCGGCGTCACCGTGTCCTGCATTCCGCGAAGAAGGCCCGTCGCGGCGAACACGATGAGCATCGCCGGCAGTCCCCACATCGAGATGCCGAGGTACGTGACGGCGTCGGCGGCGACCTCGGGGTTCGCGCCGAACAGCCCGACGAGGAGCGGTGTCGCGAGATAGCCGGCGATCGCGAGGATCGCACCCAGCCCGAGCGCGAGCCACAGCCCGTCGACGCCGACCGACACGGCGCGTGACGGATCGCCCGCACCGAACCGGCGCGCGACGGCGGGCGTGGTCGAGTAGGCGAGGAACACCATGAGGCCGACGATCGTCTGGAGGACCGCCGACGCGATGCCGAGCGCCGCGAGCGGCACGATGCCGAGGTGGCCGACGAGCGCCGAGTCGACGATGAGGAAGAGCGGCTCGGCGACGAGCGACCCGAGCGCCGGAACCGCGAGGCGCAGGATCGCGCGGTTCAGCGTCGCGGGTCGGGTCGTCACGCGTCGAGCCTAGAGGCGGGCGGGGACGCCGGGCGCGGCCGCTTTTCGGTGCGATCGGCCGTTTCACCCGGGCCGCGGGCTGAAGCGCGGGTAGGTTCGACGCGTCGGTGCTCGCCTTCAACCTCGCCGGGGGAGAGATGGATCCGATCGCAGGACTGCGCCGCTGGTTCGCGCGGCTGCCCTCGTGGGTGCGCGTCGCCGTCGGAGTGCTCACGATCGCGCTCGGCGTCGTGATCACGTTCCGTCCGACGACGTCGCTCGGCGTGCTCGCGCTGCTCATCGGCGCCGGCCTGGTGCTCACCGGCGTCCTCGAGCTGACGGGTGGAGGCGAGGTCGAGCCGGGCGCTCGCCCTCCCCGGTGGCGGGGCCTGCTCGCAGGAGTGTGGATCGCCGCGGGCGCCTTCGTCCTCGCGTGGCCCGGCCTCACGGTGCGCGTGCTCGCACTCGTCGTCGGGATCGCGCTGATCCTGAACGGCGTCGCCTCGGGGCTCGCGGCGTTTCGCCGAGGGATCACCGCCGACGCGCGCGTGGCATCGGGCGCCTTCGGGGTCGCCGGGGTCGCGTTCGGCGTGCTCGCACTCGCGTGGCCCGACATCACGCTGCTCGTGGTCGCCGTCGTGTTCGGCGCACGCCTGATCATGTCCGGCGTCGGGGTGGTGTGGGTCTCGCTGCGGCCCCGCGAGAGGCGTGACGCCACTGCCGCGGACGAGACGGATGCCGCGCCTCGCCCGCGTACCTGGCGGCGGTGGGCGCGCACGGTGGCCGCGGTGCTCGCGCTCGTGCCGGCGGGGGTCGCGGCATCCGTCAGTCTCTCGATCAGCAGCGCGAGCCCCGTGGTCGACGACTTCTACGCCGCCCCGCGGACGGTGCCCGACGAGCCGGGCGAGCTCATCCGCGCGGCGCCGTTCACGCGCGGCGTGCCCGACGACGCGATCGGCTGGCGGATCCTCTACACGACGACGAACCTCGACGGCCATCCCGCGATCTCGAGCGGCATCGTCGTCGTGCCGCGTGAGGGCGAGGGCGACTGGCCGGTGATCGACTGGGCTCACGGCACCACCGGCGTCGCGCAGCACTGCGCGCCGTCACTGTCTCCCGAGCCCTTCGAGTCCGGAGCGCTGTTCGTCCTGCCCGAGGTCATCGCGAACGGCTGGGCGCTCGTCGCGACCGACTACATCGGACTCGGTACGGCGGGTCCGCATCCGTATCTCATCGGTGAGCCGACCGGCCACGCCGTGCTGGACGCCGTGCGCGCCGCGCGACAGCTCGACGAGGCGCGGCTCGGTGAGCAGACAGTGGTGTGGGGCCATTCGCAAGGCGGCGGCGCCGCGCTGTGGACGGGGGTGCTCGCCGACGAGTACGCGCCCGACGTGCCGCTCGACGGCGTCGCGGCGCTCGCCCCGGCGGCCGACCTGGCGGGGCTCGCCGGAGACCTGCCGTCGCTCACCGGCGGAAGCCTCGTGATGTCGTTCGTCATCGCCGCGTACGCACAGGTGTACGAGGACGTCACTTACCGCGAGTACGTGCGTCCGGGGGCGGAGGTGACGGTGCGCGAGATGGCGACGCGCTGCTTCGCCGATCCAGCCACTCTCGTGTCGGTGCTCGCGCTCATGGGCCTCTCGCGCGACCCCGACATCCTCGCGTCGGACCCCACGAGCGGCCCGCTCGGGGCGCGCCTGGCGGCCAACACGCCGCCCGCCGACGTCGCGGTGCCGCTGCTGATCGGGCAGGGCGCGGCCGACCGGCTCATCCTGCGCGAGACGCAGGACGCTTACGTCGACGGACTGTGCGCGGCGGGCCGGCAGGTGGACTATCGCGTGTACGAGGGCCGCGACCACGTCCCGCTCGTGCAGCCCGACTCGCCCCTGATCCCCGAGCTGCTCGAGTGGACGCGATCGCGCCTCGCCGGCGACCCGGTCGAACCCGGCTGCGTGCGCAGCGGGCCCTGAGCTCGCGGCATCCGCGCATCGCGTCGGGGCATATCCTGGACGGATGACCGACGCTGCCCGATCAGGTCTCGCTCTCGACGAGCTGAGCGCCGACATCCGTCCGCAGGACGACCTCTTCCGTCACGTCAACGGCGCCTGGATCGAGCGCACCGAGATCCCCGATGACAAGGCTCGCTGGGGATCGTTCCACCTCATCGCCGAGCACGCTGAGAAGGACGTGCACGCGATCATCGAAGAGGCGAGCGCGGCCGACCCGGGCACCGAGACCCGCAAGATCGGCGACCTCTACACGAGCTTCACGAACACCGAGCGCATCGCCGAGCTCGGCGCGGAGCCGATCGCCGCTCAGCTCGCGCGCGTCGACGAGATCACCGACATCCCGACGTTCCTCCGCACGCTCGGCGAGCTCGAGCGCGACGGCGTGAGCGGCATCGTTCACCTGTACGTCGAGCCCGACCCGGGCAACCCGCAGCGTTACCTCCCCTTCCTCATCCAGGGCGGCCTGTCGCTGCCCGACGAGAGCTACTACCGCCTCGAGAACTTCGGCGAGACGCGCATCGCGTTCCGCGCGCACGTCGAGCGCCTGCTCGAGCTGGCGGGAATCGCGGATGCGCCGGCCGCCGCCGACCGCATCACGGCGCTCGAGACCGAGCTGGCGACCCACCACTGGGACAGCGTGCGCAGCCGCGACGCCGTCGCGACCTACAACCTCAAGACCTGGGACGAGGTCGAGGCACTCGCCGGCGTCGACCTCCAGCCGTGGCTCGACGGCCTCGCGCCCGGCCACCGCGACGCGTTCGCCGAGGTCGTCGTGTACCAGCCGAGCTTCCTCGAGGGACTCGGGGGCGTGCTGGTCGAGGAGCGCCTCGAGGATTGGAAGGCGTGGCTGCGCTTCAGCATCGTCCACGGAGCGGCCGCGTTCCTGTCGGACGAGTTCGTCGACGAGAACTTCTCGTTCTACGGCACGCAGCTCACGGGCGTGCCCGTCAACCGCGAGCGCTGGAAGCGCGGTGTGAGCCTCGTCGAGGCGGCGATGGGCGAGGCCGTCGGCAAGGTGTACGTCGAGCGACACTTCCCGCCCGCCGCGAAGGAGGCGATGGACGAGCTCGTCGCCAACCTCGTCGAGGCCTACCGCGAGAGCATCTCGACACTCGAGTGGATGAGCCCCGAGACGCGCGAGCGGGCACTCGCGAAGCTCGAGGCGTTCACGCCGAAGATCGGCTACCCCGTGAAGTGGCGCGACTACTCGACGCTCGAGATCGACCCGGCCGACCTGATCGGCAACGTGCGCCGCGCGCACATCTTCGAGCACGACCGCCAGCTCGACAAGGTCGGCAAGCCGATCGACCGGGACGAGTGGTTCATGACGCCGCAGACGGTCAACGCGTACTACAACCCGCTCATGAACGAGATCGTGTTCCCGGCGGCGATCCTGCAGTATCCGTTCTTCGACGCGGAGCGCGACGCGGCCGCGAACTACGGCGGCATCGGCGCCGTCATCGGCCACGAGATCGGCCACGGCTTCGACGACCAGGGCAGCCGGTACGACGGCGACGGGTCGCTGCGCGACTGGTGGACGGATGCCGACCGCGCCGCGTTCGAGGAGCGCACGAAGTCCCTCATCGCGCAGTACGACGGGCTCACCCCGGTCGGCCTGTCCGACGAGTACAAGGTCAACGGCGCACTCACGATCGGCGAGAACATCGGTGACCTCGGCGGCCTCGGCATCGCGATCAAGGCGTACCGCCTGCACCTCGCGAAGAACGACGAAGACGCCGACGGCCCCGTGATCGACGGGTACACCGGCATCCAGCGGCTGCTCCTGAGCTGGGGCCAGATCTGGCAGCAGAAGGGCCGCGACGCCGAGACCATCCGGCTGCTGACGATCGACCCGCACTCGCCGAACGAGTTCCGCTGCAACCAGATCGTGCGCAACGTCGACGCGTTCTATCAGGCGTTCGACGTCACGCCCGACGACGCCCTGTGGCTCGACGAGAGTGAGCGCGTCACGATCTGGTGACGGACGGCGCGCCGACCTGCGGGCCGGCGTGCTGCGGCGTAGACCTGGACACCCGCCCGAACCCGACTGAAGACTCGATCCGCCCCGGATCCGGCTCCCACGGCAAACTGAATATCGCCCGCAATCGAATACCCGATCGAACACCCCCCGCAACCGAATATCGCCTCGCTGTACCTCGGCGCGCCGGCCGTGCGCCGACCCGAAAATCCGAAGACCCCCGGAAGGAACCCCGCTCATGGGCATGCCCCCTGAGCCCTTCGACACGGACGACCCGCCCAGAGACACCGGATCGCTGCGCAGCTCGCAACGAAGCAGCAGCACCAGCCGCAGGCTTCCGCGCCGCACGGCGGCCCGCAAACCCGCGTTCGCGTCGACGTTGAAGGCGCTCGATGACCTCGCCGCGCACGGTGCGCGGATCTCGGTACGCATCACCGACCTCGACCGCGGCACCGCCGTGCTGTCGGGCGACGACTTCGTCACCCTCCCCGTCGCCGGCCTCGGCGTCGTCCCGCTGCTCATCGAGGTGGCGGCCGCGTTCGAGGCGGGCACGCTCGACCCGCTCGAGATCATCGACCGCTCGTCGGTCGAGCGCGTCGCGGTGGGCGGAGTGTGGCAGCACCTCATGGCCCCCGCACTGCCGCTGTCGGATCTCGCGGTGCTCACCGCGTCGACGGGCGACGCACTCGCGGCGAACGCGCTGCTCGCCCGGGTCGGCCTCCCGGCCGTGCGGCGCCGCATCGAGCTGCTCGGACTCTCCCGCTCCGCGCTGCTGGACCGGTTCCGCGACGAGCGCGGCCCGGATGACGCGCCCCACTTCGCGCTCGGCTCGTCGCGCGAGCTGTCCGAGGTGTTCGCCGCGCTCGTGAACTCGCAGGCGGTCTCGCCGGGGGTGAGCGCGCAGGTCGCCGAATGGCTGAGCCTCAACCACGACCTGTCGCTCGTGGCATCCGCGACCGGACTCGACCCGTTCTCGCACGAGAACGACGAGCACGGCCTGCTGTTCATCAACAAGACCGGCCGCGACGACGGCATCCGCGTCGAGGCCGGCGTGCTGGCGGGCCCGCGAGCGGGGGTCTCGTACGCGCTGATCGTGTGCTTCGACGATCTGTCGATCATGCATCGGCTGCGGGCGCACGAGGCCTTCCGCATCCTCGGCACCGAGCTCATGGAGTACGTGTTCTGACTTCGCACCACGGCCCGTCGGTGCCAGGATGTTCGCCATGGTCTTGGCGGAAACCACCCGTGCGTCGAGCCGCGCGCGGAAGGGCTCACCCGTGCGCCAGGTGCTCACCCTCTTCGGAGATTACTGGTGGCACGTGGAGGAGCCCCTCCCGTCCGGTGCCGTCATCGCGGCGATGGGCGATCTCGGAGTCAAGGAGCCGGCGACGCGCGCGACGCTCTCGCGCATGGTGCAGACGGGACTGCTCGACGCCGATCGCGTCGGACGACGCACGACCCACGCGCTCACAGCGCGCGCGAAGGGCATCGTCGAGGAGGAGGCGCACTGGCTCGAGACCTTCGGATCCCGCGAGCCGCAGTGGGACGGCCTGTGGAGCGTGCTCGCCTTCTCGATCCCCGAGTCCCGGCGGGCGGTGCGCCACAGCGCCAGGTCCCGCCTCAAGTGGCTCGGCTTCGCCCCGCTCTACGACGGCCTGTGGATCTCGCCCCTCGACACGGCCGATGAGGCGATGGCGCAGCTCCGTTCGCTCGGAGTCGACGACGTCACGTCGATGCGCGCGACGCTGCAGACGTCGTTCGACGGGCCCCAGCGGGCGTGGGACCTCGCGGCGGTGGCGCAGCAGTACGCCGAGTTCGAGGCGGATCTGAGGGACGGACCGGATGCCACGGCGCCCGCCGTCGCGCTGTGCGAGCGCTCGCGCCTGATGCTCGCGTGGCAGGCGTTCCGAGGTCTCGACGCGGGTCTGCCCGCCGAGCTGCTGCCCGACCCGTGGCCCCGGGCCGCGACGCGCCGGCTCTTCGCGGAGCGCTACGACCAGCTGGCGCCGAAGGCCGAGGAGCGCATGCGCGAGCACGTCGCGGGGATCAGCCCCGAGCTCGCGGCATCCGTCACGGAGCGGCGGCTCGGCCAATAGTCAAGCTTTCGTTGACGACCGTCACGCTCACTTCTAACATGTGAGCCACGCGGCACCGGAGCCGCCCATGACGATGACGTCGAACGGAGGTCTTTCCATGAAGAGACGAAGGAGCGGACGCGCGATCGCGTCCGCTGCGGCGATCGCGGGGCTCGCACTGAGCCTGCTCGCAGCACCACCGGCCGCCCTCGCGCGGCCGTCCGTGTCGATCGAGGTCCTCTCGGGCCGCGCCGACACGATCTCCGGCGGCGACACGCTCATCGCCGTGACCGGCACGAAGAAGGACCCCCGCATCCTCGCGGCAGGCGTCGATGTGACCGACGCGTTCCAGGAGAGCGACGGCCGCCTCGTCGGCCTCGTGGAGGGACTGCCGCTCGGGGCGAGCGAGATCCAGGTGCTCGCGCACAACGGCAAGGTCGATGCGACGCTCGAAGTCGAGAACCACCCCATCACCGGTCCGGTGTTCTCGGGTCCGCAGCATCCGATGTACTGCACCGCCTCGGGCGCCCCGTGGAACCTCGGTGCCGTCGACGAGGACTGCCACGTCGCCGAGCCGCGGGTGACCTACCGCTACAGGACCACGACCGGTCAGTTCGCCGACTACCCGACGGACGGCACAGTCCCCGCGAACCTCGCGACGACCACGACGATCGAGGGCGAGACGGTTCCCTACGTCGTGCGCATCGAGCGCGGGACGATCAACCGCGGCGTCTACGAGACGGCCGTCCTCGACGAGCCGGGCGGCGTCGAGCCCAGCCCGTTCGCCGACCTCCCCGGCTGGAACGGACGCCTCGCCTATACGTTCGGCGGCGCGTGCGGCGTCGGCTACTGGCAGGGCACATCGACCGGCGGGGTGCAGAACGACACGCTGCTCAGCCGCGGCTACGCGGTGGCGTCGGCGACGTTCAACGTCTACGCGCAGAACTGCAACGACGTCACGAGCGCCGAGACCGCGATGATGGTCAAGGAGCACGTGATCGAGCAGCTCGGCCCCGTCATGTACACGATCGGCTCGGGCGGCTCGGCCGGCACGATGCAGCAGCTCCTCCTGTCGAACAACTACCCGGGCATCCTCGACGGTGTGCTGGGCGAGATCGGCTACCCCGATGAGCGTTCGACGACCATCGGCGGGCACGACTGCCGTGGCCTGCAGAACTACTGGGCCTCGCCCGCCGGAGCCGGCTGGACCGACGCGCAGAAGCTCGCCGTGACGGGCCATGCGGCGACGTTCACGTGCGTCGGCTTCACGTTCTTCGACGGCGTCGACGACCCGAACCGCGGATGCGCCGCGGCGATCCCCGTCGCCGACCGCTGGTCGCCGAGCAACCCCGACGGCCTGCGCTGCACGATCGCCGACATGGTCAAGAACGTGTACGGCACCGACGACCAGGGCCGCGGCCTCCGCGTCGAGCCCGACAACGTCGGCGTGCAGTACGGCCTCAACGGTCTGAACGACGGCGCGATCACGATCGAGCAGTTCCTGTCGCTGAACGAGAGCATCGGCGGCATGAACGTCGACGGCCAGCGCACCGCTGAGCGATCAGTGGCCAGCGTCGAGGCGATCGAGCGCGCGTTCGCGACCGGCCGGATCAACATGATGACGGGCGGCCTCGCGTCGATCCCCGTGATCGAGATCCGCCCGTACACCGACCCGACCGGCGACTTCCACGAGCGCTACCGGTCCGCGATCATCCGCGAGCGGATGCTGCAGGCCTACGGCGACGCCGACACGCACGTGAACTGGACGGGCCCGAACATCGGGGCGAACACCACCGCGATGCGGCTCGCCGCCCTCGAGAAGCTCGAGCAGTGGCTCGACGCGATCGAGGCCGCGGGCGGGATCGCCGACCGCGCACGCACGGTCGCGGCGCGCCCCGCCGACCTGGCGGACGGGTGCTTCGACGCATCCGGTTCGTTCATCGCCGAGCCGCTCGACTACGACGACCCGACGACGACGTGCAACCAGCTGTACCCGTACCACTCGCAGCCGCGCGCCGAAGCGGGCATGCCGCTGACGGCGGACGTCATGAAGTGCCAGACGACCGCCCCGGTGCGCGGGGACTACCCCGAGATGACGGATGCCCAGTGGCAGCGTGTGCTCGCGGCGTTCCCCGAGGGCGTGTGCGACTGGTCGAAGCCGAGCCAGGGCTACACGGAGCTCGAGGGCACGTGGCTCGACTTCGGCGAGACCGAGCGGGTCGCGGTGTCGGGGCCGAAGATCCTCGGCAACGCCAAGGTCGGCGTCGAGCTGCGGGCGCAGGCCTCGTCATCGACGCCCGGCGCGGTCCTCGCGTACCAGTGGATCGCCGACGGGCAGCCGATCGCCGGTGCGACGTCCACGACGTTCACACCGGACGCGTCGCTGGCAGGCTCCGTCATCACCGTGCGAGTGGATGCGACGGCGGACGGGCTCGTCCCCGTGAGCGTCGTGTCCGACCCGACGCACAAGGTGGCGGGGCGCCGGTGAGCGCCAGGGCTCGCTGAGCCCGTGAAAGGAGGGAGGGGATGACCACGGTCCCGGTCATCCCCTCCCTCTGCGTCTGCGGCGGATGCCTCAGTAGAGCCGGTCGAGAAGCTCGAGGCCCCGCCTCGCCCATTCGATCTCGACGCGTGCGCGCTCGGCGAGGCCCTCGTACGCGAAGCGCTTGAACTCGATCGTGCGCTCGCGGTCCTCGTCGGGCGTCACCGCGAGGCGCCTCGTGAGCATCGGGTTGCTGAGGTTGGCGATGTGCGTGAGCTCGCCGTCGAACTGCTCGAGCTCGCTCTCCCAATGGGCGATGTGGCGCTCGAGGAACTCGCGCGCCGCCGCGGGCGTGGCCGACTCGAGGTACGCCGCCCGCAGATGGGCGGGGTCTCGCACCCGCTGGTAGTCCAGTGGCGACTCCATCCACTCGAGGAAAGCGCGCTCGCCGGCATCCGTCACGTGGTAGACGCGACGAGTGCCGCGCTCGCCGCGCGTCTGCTCCTCGCCCTCGATGAGGCCGTCGGTCTCCATCTTGCGCAGCTCGGGATAGATCTGCGAGTCGGGCGCGTGCCACACATGACCGACCGACTGGTGGAACTGCTTCTGCAGGTCGTATCCCGACAGGGGCCCCACGCGAAGGATCGCGAGTAGGGCGAAGCGCAGGCTCATGATTCTCCTCGGACGCGGCGGCATGTGGTGCGAGGGGGCCCGCCCTGTGCGGGCGAACCCCCTCGGGTCTCGGGTCAGGACGTCGCGACGTTCTCGTATCCGGTGCGCCATCCGCCGTGGTACGACTGGCGGACGACCGTCGAGTACGGCACGGGGCTGACGACCGCGCGCACGGGCAGCTGCACGTGCGGCTCGACCGTGGCCTTCTTCGAGTTCGGCTCCTCGCCCCACAGGACGCGCAGCTCGGTGCCCTCCGGGACATCCGGGTCGATCGTCGCGAGCGACAGCGCACGACGCTCGTTCGAGCTGTAGCCCGTGAACATCGAGAAGCCCACGACGGTGCCGTCGGCGTCGACCACGGCGTCGTAGTTCGCCGAGCCGTAGTTCGCGAGGGGCAGGTCGAAGAACTTGTAGCTCGGACCCTCCACGTTGAAGAGCGAGCCGTAGATCTTCGTCATGTCCTCGGGGTCCCACGCGAGCGTGACCTTCTTGCGCTGCGACGCCGGGTCGACCTTCCCGAGCGCGTCGCGGCCGATGAAGTCGTGGTCGAACTTGACGAACGAGCCGTAGCCGAGCTCCCACGGGGTGAGGTAGTAGTCCTCGATGTTGTCGGAGACGAACGAGCCGGCGAGCGTGCCGGTCGCCTCGTAGCTGTCCACGCCGAGCCACTCGCGATAGGCGCGCTCTTCCTCGCCCGTGTAGATGGCGGGCAGCGGCGAGGGGATCCAGCCCGACTCGAGCGTGTTCGACGGGTAGGCGCGCGAGCCCACCGGCAGCAGGCCGAACTCGGCGCCCGCCTCGACGATCGCGTCGCGGATCGCGTCGTGGTCCTCGTACGGGCCCCAGATCTCGAGGCCGGGGGCGCCCGCCATGCCGTGGCGCAGCGTGCGGACCTGCTTGCCGGCGATCTGCATCGTCGACATGTTGAAGAAGCCGAGCTTCTCGAGCGGGCCGCCGTTGAGCTTCTCGATGACCGCCCACGCGTTCGGGCCCTGGATCTGGAAGCGGTAGTACTGGCGCGAGACGGCGTGGCCGTACGGACGCGACGGCGAACGGCGGTCGACCGAGATGTCGAGGTTCTGGTATCCGCCGGTCTCACCGTGGAAGAGCAGCCAGTTCGACGCGGGGGCACGACCGACGTAGACGTACTCCTCCTCGGCCTCGCGGAAGAGGATGCCGTCGCCGATCACGTGACCCGACGCGGTCGTGGGCACGTACTGCTTCGCCTTGTTCACGGCGAAGTTCGCGACCGAGTTGATCGCGGTGTCGGAGATGAGCTTGATCGCGTCCGAGCCCTTGAGGAAGACGTTGTCCATGTGGTGCGACTGGTCGTAGAGGACGGCCGTGTCGCGCCACGCCTTCTGCTCCTTGATCCACGACGAGAAGTCCGCCGGGACGACGGGGTAGATGTACGAGCCGATCTGCGAGTTGCGCAGCAGCTCGACCGGGTTGGTCTGGTCCAGGAGCTCCTGGAGATTCTTGGCCACGAGTGTGAACCTCTCTGTTCGGATAGGGGTGTCGCGGATGCGGCACCGGGGTTGGGGTCAGGGTCGGTCGGTGAAGACGATGGTGTGGTTGCCGTGGCGGATGACCCGGTCTTCGGCGTGCCATTGCACGGCGCGCGACAGCACCGCACGCTCCACGTAGGCGCCCCGGGCCTGGAGGTCGGCGGCGCTCATTCGGTGGTCGACGCGGGCGATGTCCTGCTCGATGATGGGGCCCTCGTCGAGGTCCTTGGTCACGTAGTGGCTGGTCGCGCCGATCAGCTTCACGCCGCGTTCCTTCGCCTTGCGGTACGGGGCGGCGCCGATGAAGGCGGGCAGGAACGAGTGGTGGATGTTGATGATCGGCACGCCGACCTTCTCGAGGAAGTCCTCCGAGATGATCTGCATGTACCGCGCGAGGACGACGAAGTCGACGTTGCCCTTGAGCAGTTCGAGGATCTTCGCCTCGGCCTCACTCTTGTCAGGCCCCTGAGAGGGGACGTGGAAGAACGGGATGCCGAACGCGCGGACGTCCTCGGCGGTGTTGGTGTGGTTCGAGATCACCATCGGGATCGTCACCGGCAGCTCGCCGCGGCGGTGGCGCCACAGCAGCTCGAGCAGGCAGTGGTCGCTCGTCGAGGCGAGGATCGCCATCCGCTTCGGGATCGACTGGTCGGTCAGCGTCCACTGCACCCCGAGGGGCTTGAGGGTCTTGGCCAGGTCGGCCTCGATGTCGTCGATCGCGGCCGCCAGGTCGGGGCGGTGGAACACGACCCGCTGGAAGAACGCGCCGCCCTCGGGGTTGTCGGAGTACTGGTCGAGGGTGACGATGTTGCCCTTGTTGCGGGTGATGAGGCCCGTGACGGCGGCGACCAGACCGGGCTGGTCGGGGCCGTGCACGATCAGGCATGCTTGGTCGCGCTTGGGTTCGATGTGCGGGGACATTCGGGAATCTCCTCGGACGAGGTTCAGGTGGATCAGGCCTGCGCGGCCAGGTAGTCGCGGACCCACTCCGACGTGGCCAGCAGGCCGCCGAACGTGTAGAAGTGCAGCTTCACGGGGCCGTAGCCGGTCGCTGAGCCCGCCGAAGCGTCGGCGAGCAGGCTGGAGAGGTCGGTGACGAACTTGTCGGGACCGGCGGTGCCCATCAGGTTCGTGAGCGAGAAGCCGTACTTCTTGACGATCATCGCGTTGGCGCCGATGCCGAACCGGCGCGCGAAGCCGAGCAGCCGCTTGATGCCGGCCGGGCCGGGGGTGCCGATGCGGATCTCGGTGTCGATGCCGCGATCGCGCACGCCCTTGATCCACGTGAGCACCGGGTCGGTGTCGAACGCGAACTGGGTGAGGATGACCGCGTCCAGGCCCTGCTCCTTCAGCGACGCGGACTTGTCCTCGAGGTGACGCCACAGCACGTCGTCCTTGATGTCGGGGTGACCCTCCGGGTAGCCGGCGATCGACACCTCGCGCACGCCGTACTTCTGCAGCAGGCCGGTGCGGATGACACTCAGCGAGTCCGGGTACGGGCCCTCGGGCTCTGTCGGGTCGCCACCCACCGCGAAGACGTGCTCGGTCGCGCCGACCTCCTGCAGGCGGCCGAGGAACTCCTCGAGCTGGTCCTGGCTCCGCAGGCGGCGGGCGGAGATGTGCGGCACGGGCACGAAGCCGAGGTCCTTGACCGCCTTCGCCGCGGACACCCGCATGTCGAGGTCCTCGTTGCCGAGGAACGTGACGTTGATCTTGGTTCCCTGCGGGATCGCGTGCGCGGCCTCCTGGAGTCCCGGCACGTCCTTCCCGGTCATCTCCAGCGAGAACCCGCTCACGAGCTCGCGAGCGGCAGCCTTGTTCTGGGCGGGGGTGATGGTGGCCACTGTGAGGTCCGTTCCTCTCGGGTCGCGCCGCTTCGGTGCGGCCGTTGTCAGATTACCTATGACCATAGGGAATGTCCATAGGTATCAACGCGGCTCTTCCATTGAGCGGATGCCGCGCGCTTCCGGCCCGCGGAAGACGCGTTGCCCCAGGCGGGCTTCCATCGTGTGGAAGCGGCCGTTGAGCGCGCTCATCGCCCGCCGTGATCGTGGGGCCCGGTAGACGCGCTCACCGAAGACCGCGTCGCGAAGGGACGGACGCCCTATGAAAGCGATGGCCATCCACTACGGACGGCTGCTTCTCTCGTCGTTGATCCTGTTCGTGGTCGTGCTGACGGTGCTCTTCCTGCTGCTGGAGATCGCCCCGGGCGACCCGATCCAGAACTTCGTCGGAGACGTGCCGATCTCGCCGGCGTTCGAGGCGCAGATCGTCGCGGCCTTCGGACTCGACAAGCCGCTGTGGGAGAGGTACCTCGTCTATCTCGGGAACGTGTTCCGCGGCGAGTTCGGATACTCGTTCGGCACGAACGAGCCGGTGCTCGAGCTGATCCTGAACCGCGCCGGCAACACGCTCGCGATCGCCGTGCCCGCGTTCGTCATCTCGACGACGCTCGGCATCGTCCTGGGTGCGATCGCGGCGCGCACGCGCAAGCGGTGGCTCGACGGCGGCATCTCGGCGGGCGCGGTCGCGCTGTTCTCCGTGCCGAACTTCTGGCTCGGCATGCTCCTGATCATCGTGTTCTCCATCCAGCTCGGCTGGCTGCCGACGCAGGGCAAGGCACCCTACGGGCAGGACGGCATCGACATCCGCTACATGGTGCTGCCGGTCATCACGATGGCCTCGACCGAGCTCGCGTTCAAGACGCGCATCATGCGGTCGTCGATGATCGAGTCGCTCGGCCAGGACTTCATCGACACCGCGCGCTCGAAGGGCCTCGCGTCGCAGCGCGTGCTGTGGCGCCACGCCCTCCCAAACGCGTTGCTGCCCATGGTCACGGTCGCCGGATACAGCCTCGGGTTCATCCTCGCGGGATCCGTGCTCGTCGAGAGCGTCTTCGGCTGGCCCGGCATGGGGCTGCTCTTCGTCGACGCGATCCAGCGCCAGGACAACCAGGTCGTGCTGGGCGTCGCGATCTTCCTCACGATCACGATCCTGGTCGCGAACATCCTCACCGACATCACGTACGGGATCGTCGATCCCCGTCTGCGCGCGCAGTTCTCACGGAAGGTGGCCGCATCATGACAACGGTCCAGCCCACCCCGTCGCCCGAGGCCGAGCTCGGCCTCGAAGAGCCGCTGGCGCCGGATGCCGGCACCGAGACGCTCGCGGTCGGGGCATCCGGCCCCCGGCGGAACGCCGCGTGGCGCACGTTCCTGCGCAAGCGCTCCGTGTGGGTGTTCCTCCCGCTGCTCGCGGTGCTGATCCTCATCTCGTTCATCGGCCCGTCTTTCGTGGGCGACCCCGTGTCGGCGATCTACCCGAAGCTGCTGCCGCCGAGCAGCGAGCACTGGCTCGGCACCGACAATCTCGGGCGCGACTACCTCGCGCGCGTCGTGTACGGCGGGCAGATCTCGCTGATCGTCGGCTTCTCGGTCGCGGTGCTGTGCCTCACGTTGGGCCTGGTGATCGGCGGGCTGGCCGGCTACTACGGCGGGTTCATGGACAACGCGCTCGTCAAGGTGTCGGAGTTCTTCCAGGTGCTGCCCGGCCTCGTGCTCGCACTCGTCGCCGCAGCGCTGCTCGGCTCCAACGTGGTCATCATCATCGTGATCCTCGGGGTCACGATGTGGCCAGGCGTCGCGAGGATCGTGCGCGCCGAGGCGATGCGCATCACGAAGCTCGGCTACGTCGAGTCGGCCAAGGCGGCCGGCTTCTCGGGGCCGCGCATCCTCTGGTCGGACGTCATCCCGAACGCGATGCCGCCCGTGCTCGTGGCCACGACGATGACGGTCGGGCGCGCGATCCTCGTCGAGTCCGGCCTCTCGTACCTCGGCATCGGCGACGCGAACCGCCCGAGCTGGGGAGCGCTGCTCAACTCCGCGCAGGCGTACATGCAGCAGGCGTGGTGGCTCGCGCTGTTCCCCGGCCTGTGCATCTTCCTCGTCGTGCTCGCCGTGAACATCCTCGGCGACGCCATGAACGACGCCCTCAACCCGACGATCGGACGAGTCAAGTGAGCGCCCCGACGATCACTGATGCTGTCGCCGACCGCGACCGCACCGACACGAAGCCTTTCCTGCAGGTCGAGAACCTGCGCGTCCATCTCCCGACCGGCGACCGCAGCGAGGTCGAGGCCGTCTCGTCGGTGTCGTTCACTGTCGCGATGGGCGAGCGCGTCGGCATCGTCGGAGAGTCCGGCTCGGGCAAGTCCGTCACGGGGCGCGCGATCGCAGGACTCCTGCCGACGTCGCCGCGCGTGCGGGTCGACGGGTCGATCCGCTTCGCCGGGCGCGAGATGCTCACGGCTCCGGCATCCGCCTGGAACCAGATCCGCTCCAAGCGCGTCGGCATGATCTTCCAGGACCCGCTGACGTTCCTGAACCCGACCATGAAGGTCGGCGCGCAGGTCGCCGAGTCGCTCGGGGCCACGTCGCGCAGCGACCGCAGGGCGCGCACGGCCGAGGTCGTGCGCTTCCTCGGCCTGGCCGGCCTCGACCACCCCGAGCGCGTCGCCAACCAGTTCCCGCACGAGCTGAGCGGCGGCATGCGGCAGCGCGTGCTCATCGCCGTCGCGATCGCGAAGGTGCCCGACCTCATCATCGCCGACGAGCCCACGACCGCCCTCGACGCGACGGTGCAGGCGCGTGTGCTGCGCACGCTCGACGAGACGGTGTCCGAGCTCGGCACGTCGCTCATCCTCATCTCGCACGACCTCTCGGTCGTCGCGGGCATGACCGACCGCATCCATGTCATGTACGGAGGGCGAATCGTCGAGTCGGGGCCGACGGCGGCCGTGCTCGCCGATCCGCGGCACGACTACACGAAGGCGCTCCTGCGCAGCGTGCGCAGCCTCACCGAACCCGACGTGCCCCTGTACTCGATGCCCCGGAGCCTGCGCGCCCGACTCGCGCTCGAGAGGAGCCACGATGCTCAAGACTGATCGCGTCTCGAAGGAGTTCCGCGGCCGCCGCGGCACGCCGCCCGTGCTCGCCGTCCGCGACGCGAGCATCGCCGCCGAGCCGGGCCGGTTCGTCGCGATCGTGGGCGAGAGCGGCAGCGGCAAGAGCACGCTCGCCCGAATCCTGCTCGACCTCATCCCGGCATCCGGCGGCTCGGTCACCATCGACGGGCAGGATCTCGCCCGCATGGGACGCGGAGACCGCATGCGGTTCCGCCGCACCGTGCAGGCGGTCCTGCAGGACCCGGCCGGGTCTCTCAACCCCCGCAAGCGCGTCGAGCAGGCGATCGGCGAGGTCGTGCGCCTGCACGGCATCGCGAAGGGCCGCTCCGCGGTGCACGCGGCGGTCGTCGAAGCGCTCTCGCTCGTCGGAATGGACCCGCCCGAGCGGTACCTCGACCGCTTCCCGCACGAGCTCAGCGGCGGCCAGCGCCAGCGCGTGCTCATCGCGCGCGCGATCGTGCTGAGGCCACGGATCATCGTCGCCGACGAGGCCGTCTCCGCGCTCGACGCGTCGGTCAAGGCGGGCGTCCTGCGGGTCATGGCCGACCTCAAGGAGCGCCTGGACGTCGGCTACGTCTTCATCACCCACGACCTGCCCGTCGTGCGCAAGGTCGCCGACTACGTCTACGTCATGAAGTCCGGCGAGATCGTCGAGGAGGGCGAGACCGACGAGGTGTTCGCCGCGCCGTCGCATCCGTACACCCGCACGCTGCTCGCGGCGGCCCTCGAACCCGTGTAAGCGCGTGATCCGCACCGACACCCCCAGAACCCCCGCCCGGCCGCACCCCGCGTCCGGCACAAGAAGAGAGGCAATCCCGTGCTGAACCTCACCAGACGCCGTGTCGGCATCGCCGCCGCGCTCGCGGGCGCGGTGCTCGTGGCATCCGCCTGCAGCGCCGGCGGCTCATCCGGAGGCGACGAAGGAGGCGACGGCGCCAAGCACGACTACGTGCAGGCGATCGCCGCCGATCCCGAGTCGTTCAACGCCCAGCTCACCAACGGCGCGACGCCCTTCATGTTCGCCGCGCAGGTCTTCGACACCCTCATCCGCCTGAGCCCCGACTACAAGCTGACGCCGGGACTGGCCGAGACGTGGGACGTCAGCGAGGACGGCCTGCAGATCACGTTCCACCTGCGCGAGGGCGTCACGTGGCACGACGGCGAGCCGTTCACCGCCGAGGACGTCAAGTTCAACCTCGACGAGATCGTCGAGCTGCAGACGTTCGGGGCGGCGCTCGCCGCTCGCATCGCGAACGTGGAGGTCGAGGACGAGCAGACCGTGGTGGTCGACTTCTCGGAGCCGTACGGTCCCGCGATCGAGACGCTCGCCGGCCAGTACATGCTGCCGAAGCACGTCTACGAGGGCACCGACTACGTGACCAACCCCGCCAACATGGCGCCGATCGGCACGGGCCCGCTGCGCTTCGTGTCGTTCGAGTCGGGCAAGGAGGTCATCTTCGAGGCCAACCCGGACTATTGGGACGGAGAGGTCAAGGTGGGCCGCGTCATCTACCCGGTGATCGGCGACCCGAACAGCCGCGCGCTCGCGCTGTTCAACAACGAGATCGACCAGGCGTCGCTCGACCCGGGCCAGCTCGACCAGATCCCGGGGCACGACGACGTGCTGCAGATGCCCAGCGGCCAGTTCCCGCAGGACATCACGATCATGTTCAACGCGGTCAGCGGTCCGCTGCAGGACGCCGAGGTGCGCAAGCTCGTCTTCGCGGCGCTCGACCGCGAGGCGATCACCGAGGTCGCGCTCGGCGGCCGCGGCACGCCCGCCGAGACGTTCTTCCCCGAGGAGCTCGACTGGGCGGTGAACGACGACGTCCAGTTCTCGGAGGAGTACCCGCACGACGTCGACGCGATCAACGCGGCGCTCGACGAGCTCGGGTACCCGCGCGGGTCGGACGGCACGCGCTTCACGCTCAAGACGCGCTACATCAGCGAACTGAGCGAGGTGGCGTCCACGACCGAGCTCGCGCAGTCGCAGCTGCAGGACATCGGCGTCGGCCTCGACCTCGATGCCAGCCAGTCGGCCGTCTTCACCGACAAGGTCTACAAGGAGAGCGACTTCGAGCTCGCCTTCCTGCGCTCGACGCTGGGCTCCGACCCGAGCACCGGCATCGTGCGCTGGTACGACTGCAACCCCGACCGCAACGCCGCGTCGAACCCGTCGGGAATCTGCGACGACGAGATCCATGAGGCGGCTCTCGGCGCCCTGAGCACGAGCGACCGCGAGGTGCGCGGCGAGCACTTCCGCGCCCTGCAGGAGCGCGCCGCCGAGCTCATGTTCTACGCGCCGCTCGCGTGGTACACGGGCCACATGCCGGTCATCAACACGTCGCGCTGGGCCGGGCAGGACGAGCCGGTGCCCGCGACGAACCTCATGCCGTGGACGACCATGGAGTGGATCGGCGGCTGAGCAGACCGCGACCCCGCCCGTCGGTTCGCGCCGGCCGGGCGGGGTCGCGGATCCGCTTTCCGTCGAGCGGAACAGCCGGCGCCCGACTCGGACGTTCCGCGTTCAATGGACCACGACAGCGTGAACCGCGCGGACGGTCGCGACGACGGAGGTCGCGAGGAGGACGGATGAGCGCGCCACAGCCGAGCGATCGGCAGAAGCTGACGGCGGCGGGACGGGTTCTCGCGCTGCTGGACGTGTTCTCGCGGGGGAGCGGCTCGCACACCCTGACCGAGATCAGCCGCCAGTCCGGCCTGTCGCTCACGACGACGCACCGGCTCGTGCGCGAGCTGGTCGCGTGGGGCGGCCTCGAGATCGACGAGACCGGCCACTACCGCCTCGGTGCGAAGATGCTGAGCCTCGCGACGTCGTCGACGAGCGGCATGCAGCTGCGCGAGAAGGCGCTGCCGCACCTCGCCGACATCCATCGCCGCACCGGACGCACCGTGCTCCTCGGGGTGCGCGACGGCGCGCACGTCATGTACCTCGAGGCGCTCCGCCCGCACGCGAACTACACGGGCCAGAACCGCATCGGCGGGCGCCTCCGGCTGCACGCGGGCGCCGTCGGACTGGTCCTCCTCGCGTACGCCGCCGACGAGGTCGTGGAGGAGTACGTCGAGAACCCGCTCAAGCGGTACACCGCCCACACCATCGGCGACGCCGACGAGCTGCGCCGCACGCTCTCCGAGGTGCGCGACAACCGGTACGCGATCGCGCCCCGGTCGCTCACCATGGCCGCGGGATCCGTCGCCGCGCCGATCGTGAACGCCGACGGAGACGTCGAGGCGGCCGTCGGAATGGTCTACCTCGTCGAGCGCGACGACCCGCAGCGCTTCGTGGAGCTCGTGCGCTCCACCGCGTCACGCATCTCGCGCAGCATCCTGCAGCGGCCGGGTCCCCCGTCGCCCGCGAGCGTCGTGTTCCTGCGTCGCGAGAGCAGCCCCGACTGACCTTCCGCGGCGCGGAAGCGGGCCGTGCGGCATCCGCCTCTCTCGTTCCATAGTGGGTCGCGACGGAAGGGGAGGACCCACATGGCTTCCACGATCGCGTCGACGATCATCGACCCCACGGTCAGCAGCAGCGTCTCGACGAACAGGGGACGGATGCCGCGTGCCGCCCGCTCCGTGAGCCTCGCGGGCGTCCGCGTCGGGCTGCTCGAGAACACGAAGCGCAACGCCGCGGACCTGCTCGACGGCATCGGCGAGTCCCTCGTGCGCGACCTCGGCGCGGCCGAGCTCGTGCGCAGGACGAAGAAGCAGTTCGCGCTGCCGCTCACGGACGAGGTGCTCGCGGAGCTGTCGGAGTCGTGCGATGTCGTCGTCGTCGGGGTGGGGGACTGCGGCTCGTGCAGCGCCGCGGCCGTCGCCGACGGCATCGCGCTCGAGCGCGCGGGGATCCCGACCGCGGTGATCTGCACCGAGGCGTTCGCGTCGACCTCCCAGGCGATGGCTGACCTCAAGGGCGACCCCGGGTTCCCGTACATCCTCACGGAGCATCCGGTCGCGAATCTCGACGCCGGTCAGCTCGCCGACCGCGCCGCCCAGCTCGTGGACGACGTCGCCTCACGCCTCACGGCCGCCGGCGACGCCGCTCCCGTGCCCGCGCCGCGCGCCGCCGACCGGGCCCTGAGCGTCCCCGTATGACCTCCGTCGACGCGCGCCCGCTCGACCCCGCGACGGCGACGGAGGTCGCCGAGCACATCTATGCGAGCGGCTGGACCGACGGCCTGCCGGCGCTCCCCGCGACGGAGGAGATCGTGGAGCGCTTCCTCGCGGAGACCGACCGCGACCCCGACGACATCGTCGCGCGGCATCTCGCGCTCGACCGCGTCGTCACGGTGCGCGACGTCGCGGTGCACGCGATCATGGCCGGCTGCCTGCCCGAGTACTTCCCGGTCGTGCTCACGGCGTGGGACGCCCTGACCGCCGACCGCGCCGCGAACGGCGGCGCGTGGCAGAGCACGAGCGGCCCCGCGCCCCTCGTCATCGTGAACGGACCGCTGCGCGAGAAGCTCGACGTCAACAGCGGCGGCGGTGTGCTGGGTCCGGGTTTCCGGGCGAACGCGACGATCGCGCGCGCGATCGGGCTCACGGTGCGCAACGGCTTCGGCATCCGGCCCCACGGCTTCGAGCAGGCGACGCAGGGACTTCCCGGCCGCTGGACCATGGGCATCGCCGAGGCCGAGGAGGCGAGCCCATGGGAGCCGTTCTCGGTCGACGGCGGACTTCAGCCCGGCGAGGACGCGGTGAGCGTCATGCTGCTGCGAACGTGCGAGTTCGTCGACAACCGCCACTTCACCGACCCCGTGCAGGTGCTGCGCGACTTCGCCGACACGATCCAGCGGTCGGGCTCGTGGATCTTCCGCCACTCGTGCGTGGGCATCCTGATGAACCCCGACCACGCGCGCGTGCTCGCCGAGGCGGGCATGTCGAAGCAGGACGTGCGCGAGTGGCTCGTCGCCCACTGCGGCAAGACCGAGGCGGAGCTCGCCGCTGTCGGCAAGGGGCTGAGCCGACTGCCGGACGGGCCGTTCGAGCCGGATCACTTCCACCCGGTGTTCGCGGATGCCTCGCCCAAGAGCCTCCCGATCATCGTCGCCGGCTCGCCCAACGCCGCCATGTCGATGGTGTTCCGCGTCTTCGGGGAGTGGTCGGGCCGCTCGTTCCCCGTGCGCTGAGCGCGGCATCCGCCGATTTCCGTCTTCCGCCCGGCGGAGGAGCGCGCCCGCGCGCCGGAGCGATCGACCACGATGAACCCGAGGAGGATCACACCGCATGACTGACGACACCGAATGGGTCACCCCCGTCCAGGATCCGCTGGCGACGCAGACCGAGCCGTGGCTCACCGACAAGGTGGCCGTGGTCGCAGGAGGGGGCCTCAGCGGCCCTGAGGGCGGCGTCGGCTTCGCGATGGCGTGGCTCTACGCACGCAACCGCGCGAAGGTCGCGATCCTCGACAACGACCCGCGCGCGGCGGAGCGCACGGTGAAGGCCCTGCGCGAAGCCGGCACCGAGGCCGAATCGTACATCGTCGACCTCACGAACGACGCCGCCGTCAAGACCGTCGTCGACAGCGTGTACGAGCGCTTCGGCCGCATCGACGTCGTCGCCGACTCGATCGGCGGTGCAGGCATCGAGGGCATCTTCGAGACGAGCGTCGAGGCGTGGGACTTCGCGATGGAGCTCAACCTCAAGTCCGCGTGGTACCTGCTGCGGCACGCGCAGAAGCACATGACCGAGGGCGGCGCCGCTGTGCTCATCTCCTCGGGGGCCGCTGAGGGCCGCGGCCCCGGGCTGCCCTACAGCATCGCGAAGGCCGCGCTCGAGAAGCTCGCGCAGGGCGCCGCCGGAACGCTCGCGCCGCGCCGCATCCGCGTCAACGCCGTCCGCGTCGGCATGATCTGGGGCGCCTTCGCCGCCAAGGGAATGAGCGAGGAGCAGCGTGAGATCCGGCGCCAGAACGTCGCGATGGGCGTCGAGGGGAACAACTGGGACATCGCGAGCGCCGCGCTGTTCCTCACGACGGATGCCTCGCGCTGGGTCACCGGGCAGGTGCTCGCCGTCGACGGCGGCGGCTTCGCGATGCGCTTCGCCGGCGCCGCCGGCCAGAAGAAGGAGTGAGCCCGAAGAAGGGCTGAACCCAGGAGCCCTCGTCCGCGGCGTCAGCGCGCTGCGTGCGAGGGCTCCGGCTCGTGTGCGGGCGACGTCTCGCCGTCTTCGAGGGCCGCGTCGAGCAGCTGGGCTTCGCGCAGCTTCTCCAGCATGCCGGTGAGGAGCTTGTTGAGCTTGCGCACCTCGGATTCGGGCATTCCCTCGAGGATGATCTCCTGCCCGCGCATCGAGACGGGGAGCATGAGGTCGTGCATGCGCGCGCCGGCCTTCGTGAGGCACATCGGTCGTGAGCCGCGCGGACCATCGAGCAGGACGATGAGCCGGCGCGCGACGAGCGTCGACACGCTCTTGGACACGACCGCCTTGTTGACGCCGATGAAGTCCGAGATCTCGGTCGCCGAGATTCCGGGCCGCAGGGCGACGGCGGAGATGACGCGCCAGTCGTTCGTGCCGAGGCCGAACCGGCGGCGGAGCTCGGTCGACTCGCGCCACACGAGCGCGTTCGAGAGCAGCGCGAGCAGGCGCGGTGTGAAGCCCTCGGGGTCGATGACGTCCTCAAGCGGTTCGGTGACGATATCTTCCCCGGCTGCGCTGTCGATCTCGCGCTCGCTGGTCATGCCGCTCCCTTTCGGCGCATCACGGCGCCTGCGTCTGTGAGAAGTTTTCCAGAAAGAGGCGGGATCCGACCGCTGTGGACGGATCCCGCCTCGAAGGTCCCGGTCGGTCAGTGCGCCATCGCGGCGAGCGCCTCCGGGTCGAGCACCGCGATCGAGCGGGTGTCCTGGAACGCCCGGATCCCCTCGATGCCCTGCTCGCGACCGATGCCCGACTGCTTCATGCCGCCGAAAGGCGCACGCAGGTCGCAGCGGGTCGCACCGTGGTCGTTGACCCAGACGTAGCCGCACACGAGCTGCGAGCCCACGCGCTGCGCCGCCGCGGGGTCGCCCGTCCACACCGAGCCGCACAGTCCGGCCCACGTGTCATTGGCCGCGCGGACGGCCTCTTCTTCGGTGTCGAACGGGATGACCGGGATGACCGGGCCGAACTGCTCCTGCGTCACGACGCGCAGCGACGGGTCGGGGTCGATGACGATCGCGGGGCGGAGGAAGTTGCCGCCGGCGAGGTCGCCGCCGGGCAGCTCCCCGAACTCTCGGACGTCGGCGCCCGAGTCCTTCGCCTCCTGGATGATGTCCTCGACGAACGCCTTCTGCGCGGGCGAGTGGAGGGGCCCCATCGTCGTTCCCTCGTCGAGCCCGTAGCCGAGCTTGACGTTGCGCAGGCGTGCCTCAAGGCCCGCGACGATCTCGTCGAGGCGCGAGCGATGCACGTAGATGCGCTTGGCGTTCATGCAGATCTGGCCGGTCGTGTCGTAGATCGCGGCGAACAGCCGGTCGAGGTGCGCGTCGTCGATGATGGCGTCCTCGAGGAAGATCGCCGCGTCGTTGCCGCCGAGCTCGAGCGTCACTCGCGTGAGCGAGGCGGAGGCCATCTCCATGATCCGCTTGCCGCCGTTGACCGAGCCGGTGAAGCAGACCTTCGCGACGTCGGGGTTCTGGATGAGGCCGGACATGTTCTCGTCCTTGCCGCTGATGACGTTGAGCACACCGGCGGGGAGCTTCTCGGCGACACGCTGCACGAGGCGGGCCGTCGCGAGCGGCGTGGTCGGCGGAACCTTGACGATGACCGTGTTGCCGGCGAGCAGCGCGTGCGGCAGCGACGCCGCGAGGATCGCGATCGGCCAGTTGAACGGCACGATGATCGTCACGACGCCGAGCGGCTGGAAGGCCACCTCGGTGTTGACGGGGATCGCGCCGGGGATCGCCGGAAGCGTCTTGGACTGCTCGATCTCATCCTTCAGCATGAGCGCGAGGTTCCACCGCAGCTCGAACACGAGCGCGTCGACCCACGCCTCCATGCGGACCTTGCCGTTCTCCTGCGAGAGGATCGCGGCGTCCGTGTCGCGGTCGTCCGCGATGCCCGCGATCGCGTCGGCCATGGCCTTCGCGCGCTCCTGCGGGCCGAGCGCGGCCCACGCGGGGTAGGCGGCCTTGGCCGCGGCGACGGCATCCGCCACGTCCTGCGGCGTCGCCGACGCCGCCTCGCCCACGATCACTCCGGGCTTTCCGGGGTCTGCGACCTTGAGCACTTCGTCGGTGAACCGCTCCTCACCGCCGATGAACAAGCCCGTCCGCACGGCCGTGGCCGTGTCCACTGTCTGCGACATCGAATGCACCTCTCTGTGACGTGTCGTGCGGCTCGCTCCAAGCTCGCCGTCTGTAAACAAGTTTAGGTACGTTCCTGTTTACATGTAAAGCAGACGGTGCTACCGTCCTGATCTACATCACCCGCATCGGTGCGGGAGATCTGGGATCGAAGAGTCGACGAGGACCTGGCGAAACGGATGCCTCGTCGGCGTCGGAGTCATCGACGAGGAGGCAAGCGATGGGCCGGACACCCCTGGCCGGAACCGAGCAGCGGCACAGCGTGCAGGAGCTCGAGGATCTCGCGTTCGAGCTGCGGCAGAAGCTGCTGCACCTGTGCGGCACGTACGAGGGCGCGGTCCACATCGGCGGCGATCTGTCGGCCGCCGACATCTTCACGGCGCTCTTCCACTACGGGCTGAACGTCGATCCGAGCGACATCGCGAACCCCGAGCGCGACCGCTTCGTGCTGAGCAAGGGGCACGCCGCGGTGTGCATGTACATCGCGATGGCCATGCGCGGCTTCTTCTCGTACGAGGGCATCGTCCAGACGTACGGCCAGCTCGACAGCGCGTACGGCATGCACCCGTGCAAGGTGCAGCTGCCCGGTGTCGAGTGCTCGACCGGCTCGCTCGGCCACGGGCTCCCGCTCGCGGTCGGCATGGCGCTGAGCGCGCGGCACCGCGGCGACGACCACCGCGTGGTCTGCCTGCTCGGCGACGGCGAGACCGGCGAGGGCTCGGTGTGGGAGGCGGTCATGGCCGCCCGCAGCAACCGCCTCGGCAACCTCGTCGCGTTCGTCGACCGCAACCGCCAGCTCATGACGAGCTTCGCCGAGGAGCGCGTCTCGTTCGAGCCGTACCCCGACAAGTGGCGCGCCTTCGGCTGGAACGTCGTCGAGATCGACGGCCACGACATGTCGCAGCTCGTCGCCGCGATCGACGCGCTGCCCGACACCGACAGCGACACGCCGACGGTCGTCATCGCCGAGACCGTCAAGGGCAAGGGCGTCGACTTCATGGAGCGCAACCTCGCGTGGCACGCGGGATCGCTCGGTGCCGAAGACCTCGAACGCGCCCTCGCCGCGCTCGCCGCCTCGCGTGAGAAGGAGACCGTCTGATGCCTGTGACCTTCACTTTCGGAGAGATGCTCTCGGCGCGATCCGTCATCGGATCGACGCTCGCCGAACTCGGCGCGGACTATGACAACCTGTGGGTGCTCACCCCCGACATCGGCGCGACGCTCGTCGAGTTCCGCGACACGTACCCCGAGCGCTTCCTCGACGTCGGCCTCGCCGAGCAGGCGTGCGTCGGCATCGCCGCCGGCCTCGCGTACGACGGCAACATCCCCGTCGTCTCGGGCATGCTGCCGTTCCTCTCGATGCGCGCGCTCGAGCAGATCCGCACCGACGTCTGCTACCCGAACCTGCCCGTCAAGATCATCGGCACGCACGGCGGCCTGGTCGGCAACGGCGGCTCGACGCATTACGCCGTCGAGGACCTCGCACTCATGTGCGCGCTCACGAACATGACGGTGACCTCGATCGGCGACCCGCTCATGGTCGGCGAGATCATCCGCCAGTCGATGACGATGCAGGGCCCGATCTACATCCGGCTCGCGGTCGGCAAGAAGGACATGGTGCTCTACGAGCCCGGCCAGCACAAGGTCCGCATCGGTAAGGGAATCATCGCCCGCGAGGGCACGGATGCCACGATCTTCACCCACGGCACGACGGTCGCCCAGGCGCTCCAGGCCGCGGAGGAGATCGCGAAGGACGGCCGATCGGTGCGCGTCGTGGACATGTTCACGCTCAAGCCCATCGACGAGGAGCTCATCCTCCGGTGCGCGGAGGAGACGGACGGCCGGTTCGTCGTGCTCGAGGACCACCTCGCGTACGGCGGCCTCGCGTCCCGCATCGCGGACGTGCTCGCCGACCGGGGCGTGTGCCTCACGGCGTTCGAGCGCCTCGGCATCCCGCAGGTCTACGCGGGCTTCGGTGAGGACGAGCAGCTGCGCGACAAGCACGGCTACGGCCTCAAAGACACGATCGCCGCCACGCGGCGCGTCCTCGCCGCATCCTGACCGGCCCGAGCTCACCGGAGAGGCGAATGAGAACAGTCGCTGTCACGAAGATCGGGAGCCTTCGCGATCCCGACGAGAGCACGCGCGGGCGCGTCGGCGTCGTGGACTTCCCCGAGCAGCCGCTCGGTCCCGAGGACGTGCGCATCCGCGTCGCGTACGCCGCGATCTGCGGGTCCGACCCGCACCTGGCCGAGGGCTTCTTCGGCACGGACGTGCCGATCGGGCTCGGTCACGAGCTGTCGGGCGTGGTCGAGGCGCTCGGCGAGCGCGCGATCCGCAACGGCTTGCGGGTCGGCGACCGGGTCGCGGGCAACTTCCTGCGGTTCTGCGGCACGTGCCGTCCGTGTCAGGAGGGCAGGCAGCAGTTCTGCGAGAACATCCAGGAGTACAACCGCCCCGGCATGGCCGAGACGGTCACGTGGCACGAGTCGCAGGTGTACAAGCTGCCCGACAGCGTGTCGCTCCTGAAGGGGTGCCTTCTCGAGCCGACGTCGGTCGCGGTGCGCATCGCCGACAAGACGAGCATCAAGGTCGGCGACCGCGTCGCGATCTGCGGCGGCGGCCCGATCGGGCAGCTCGCGCTGCAGGTGCTCAAGATGCACGGGGCGACCTCGCTCACGCTCATCGAGCCGATCGCGGATCGCCGCGAGATGGGCCTGCGTCACGGCGCCGAGCACGTGATCGACCCGGTCGCCGAGGACCAGCGGGCCCGCGCCGACGCGATCACGGGCGGCCGCGGCTACGACGTCGTCGTGGACGCGTCGGGCTCGCCCCGCGCCGTGCGGGGGCTGCTCGACATCGCGGCGAAGGGCGGGACCGTCGTCTACGGCGCGATGTATCCCGAGACGTTCGAGATGCCGCTCAACCTGTCGGACTACCTCTACCTCAAGGAGCTCACGCTGACGGGCGTCTTCGTGTCGCCGTACGCGTTCCCGCGGGCGCTGCAGATCCTGCCGCACCTCGACGTGGACGAGCTGACGCGGGCGGTGTTCCCGCTCGAGAGCGCCGTCGAGGCGTTCGAGGCGCACGTGTCGGGCGAGCACCCGAAGGTCGTGATCCGGTGCAACGAGCTCGAGGCGGTGTCGTCGTGACGATCACCGAGGAGGGGCCGTCGGTCGTGGTAGAGGCCCCGCCGGCGCTCGAGGCCGTCGATGTCGTCAAGAGCTTCGACGGAGTGCACGCGCTCAAGGGCGTGCGGCTGTCGGTGCGGCCGGGCGAGATCCATGCGCTCCTCGGCGAGAACGGCGCCGGAAAATCGACGCTCATCAAGGTCGTCACGGGCCTCTACAGCCCCGACTCCGGCGAGATCCGGCGCGCGGGCGAGACGGTGGAGTTCGCCAACGTGCGCGCCGCGCACCAGGCGGGGGTCGTCGCCCTCTACCAGGAGCTGTCGATCGTGCCCACGATCTCGGTCGCCGAGAACGTGCTGCTGGGCGAGCAGCTGCCCAGCCGCGCCGGCATCGTGAACGGGCGCGCGCTGCGCCGCCGCGCGGGCGAGCAGCTCGCGCGGCTGCAGCAGAAGATCCCGTTGCGCAAGCTCGCGGGCGACCTGTCGCCCGTGCAGCAGACGATGGTGGCGGTCGCGCGTGCCCTTGCGACGGATGCCCGCGTGCTCATCCTCGACGAGCCGACGGCGGCGCTCACCGAGACCGAGATCCGCGAGGTGTTCGCCGTGCTCCGGGCGCTGCGCGAGGAGGGCGTCGCGATCGTGTACGTGTCGCACCGCCTCGAGGAGGTCTTCGAGCTGTGCGACCGGCTCACGATCATGCGCAACGGCGAGACGATCGTGACGAAGGACGTCGCCGACACGACGATCGACGAGGTGATCTCGACGATGGTGGGCCGCTCGGCCGATTCGCTGTACCCCGAGCGGGGCACGGCGACCAAGGAGGTCGTGCTCACGGTCGAGCACCTCGACGGCCGCCGCGTGAAGGACGTCTCGTTCGAGGCGTACGCGGGGGAGGTGCTCGGCATCGGCGGGCTCGCGGGATCGGGTCGCAGCGAGCTGCTGCGGATCCTCGCCGGCGCGCAGGGCCACAAGGGCGGCACGATCAAGGTCGGCGGGGTCCCGCTGCGGCGCCGATCGGCGGTCGGGAGGATGCTCGACTCGGGCGTCGCTCTCGTCCCGGAGGAGCGCCGCAGCCAGGGCGTGCTGCTCGGAACGTCGATCCAGGAGAACATCGCGCTCGCGAACCTCGGATCGGTGAGCCGCGCCGGGCTCGTCTCGGGGCGGCAGATCGCTCAGATGGCCAAGCGCGGCATGGGCGACCTGCAGATCAAGGCGCGCGGTCCCAAGCAGCCGGTCGGCGAGCTGTCGGGCGGCAACCAGCAGAAGGTCGTGCTCGCCAAGATGCTTGCGCGCCGCCCCAAGGTCCTGCTCATGGACGAGCCGACCCGCGGCATCGACGTCGGCACGAAGGCCGAGATCTACCGCCTGATCCGCGAGCTCGCGGCGCAGGGAACAGCCGTCATCGCGGTCAGCTCGGAGCTGCCCGAGCTCATCGGAATGAGCGACCGCATCCTCATCATGCACGAGGGCTCGATCTCCGGGGAGGTCGCCGCGGAGGGCGCCGACGACGAGATCCTCCTCTCCTACGCCTACGGAAGGTCGGAGTGACATGACCACTCAGAAGGAATCGACGCGCACCGCCACCGTCGTCGCCCAGCAGTCGAGGGCGGCCGGACGCCTCCTCATCAGCGGCGGCACCGTGGTCGCCCTGATCCTGCTCATCCTGTTCTTCTTCTTGATGCGCCCCGACACGTTCCTCTCGTTCGTGAACGTGCGCAACATCCTGTACCAGATCTCGATCCTCGCGATCATCGCGGGCGCGCAGACGATCGTCATGGTCCTGGGCGACTTCGACCTGTCCGTGGGCGCGACCTCGAGCCTCGCGGGGGCGGTCACGTCGGTGCTCCTCCTGGAGGAGAACGGGCTCGGCGTGGCGCTGCTCGCGGGCATTGCCGTCGGCCTTGCCGTCGGTCTCATCAACGGCATCCTCATCGCGTATCTCAAGATGTCCGCGTTCGTCGCGACGCTTGCCACGATGACCTCGGTGATCGGCCTCGGTTATCTCGTGACCGGGGGCACGACGGTGTTCGGCATGCCGGCCGAGTTCAACCAGCTCGGTCAGGGCCGCTTCCTGAACATTCCGCTGCCCGTGTACTTCGCGATCGCCATCTCCGTGCTGATCTGGGCCGGGCTCCGCTTCACGACGGTCGGACGCCGCTGGCACGCGATCGGCGGCAACGTCGAGGTGGCGCGCCTGTCGGGCGTGAACGTGCGGTTCGCGCGGCTCCTCGCCTTCACTCTCGCCGGTGTCATCTCGGCGATCGGCGGCATCCTCCTCGCGGCGCGCCTCGGCAGCGCGGCCGCCGAGCAGGGCGGTGACAACACGCTGTTCTCGGTCGCGGCGGTGTTCCTCGGGATGACCGTCATCCGCTCGGGTGCCGCGAACCTCGTCGGCACGATGATCGGTGTCGCGATCATCGGCGTCATGAGCAACGGCCTGAACATCCTGGGCGTCAACGCGTACGTGCAGCAGGTCGTCACGGGCCTCATCATCATCGCGGCAGTCACGCTGTCGTCGCTCAAGACGCGGGAGACCTAGCGATCCTCCCTCGGGCCCGCGGGGACGAGCCCGCGGGCCACTCACCCCTCAATCGGCAAGCGCAATCACAAAGGAGTAGACACATGCGTAAGAAGTTCAAGATCGCGGGGGCATTGGCCGCCGCGGCCGTGCTGGCACTGACCGGATGCTCGGGCTCGGGCGGCAGCACCGCCGGCTCCGGCGGAGGCGACGACGACGGCACCTTCAAGGTCATCGCGTTCACATCGGGCAACCAGACGCCGGTCGGCGCGTGGTGGGTCAAGGCCGTCCAGGAGAAGGCCGACGAGCTCGGCTGGGATCTCACGATGATCCAGGGGGACTTCGACTTCCAGAAGATGAACCCCGCGGTCGAGAGTGCGATCGGCCAGGGCGCCGACGTCATCCTCGACGGCTACACCGACGTCTCGTCCATCGCCTCGATCGTCACCGCCGCGAACGACGCCGAGATCCCGATCTTCGCGATGGACGCCGGCACCGAGGAGACGGACGCCTTCGTCACCAACATCACGACCGACCAGCAGGCGATCGTCGACAAGACCGTCGAGGGCATCGGCGAATCGATCGACGGGCTCGAGGGCAAGACGGTCATGGTCATCGGCCACGACCCGCACGCCGGCATCCGCCTTCGCTCGCGGCTCGCGGTCGAGGCGTTCGAGGCGGCCGGCGCGACGATCGCCGGCGGCGACATCCAGCAGGTGACCAACCCTGCGTCGGGTCGCACCGAGGCGCTCAACTTCGTCGCCGACTACCTGTCGGCCAACCCCGGCGGCCTCGACGCCGTGTGGGCGGGCTGGGACGACGCCGCGCTCGGCGCCGCGCAGGCCCTCTCGGAGGACGACTCGACCGCCGTCGTGACGGGCGTGGACGCGCTCGCCGAGACGATCGCCGCGATCGAGGCGGGAGGCAACATGCTCGCGACGATCGAGCAGCCGTGGCCGACCGTGCTCGACATGCTCGTCGAGGACGTCGAGAACTACCGCGAGACGGGCGAGCTGCCCGCCGAGCGGTTCGTCGCGGTCGACGTCACGCTCGTGACGAAGGAGAACGCGGCCGACATCACCCCGTCGGACAAGCTCGGCTGACCCGGGCCTCGGCACGCGGGGGCGGATGCCGCGGCATCCGCCCCCGCCCCATCAACGCACACACACCCCAACGCAGAGAGAAGAGGAATCCCATGCGCCTGGAAGGCAGAGTCGCGCTCATCACCGGAGGCGCGAGCGGAATCGGTCTCGCGACCGTGCGGAAGTTCGTGCGCGAGGGCGCGAAGGTCATGATCGCCGACATCAACCTCGAGCAGGCGGAGGCCGCGGCATCCGAGATCTCGCGTGAGGGTTACGAGGGCGTCGTCGCCGCGGTGCGCGCCGACGTGTCGGTTTACGCCGAGGTCGAGGCGGCGGTCGCGCGCGCGGTCGAGGTGTTCGGCAAGCTCGACGTCATCTTCAACAACGCCGGCATCGCGGGCGGCCGGCCGCTGCTCGAGCACGACCCGGCCAAGGACTACGAGCCGATCGTCAACATCGACCAGAACGGCGTGTACTACGGCATGCTCGCCGCCGGCCGTCAGTTCCGCGACCAGGGCACGGGCGGCGTCATCATCTCCACGTCGTCGATCTACGGCGAGCAGGCCGCCGAGCTGTCGTTCACGTACAGCGCCGCGAAGGCCGCCGTCATCTCGTTCACCCGCTCGGCCGCCTACGAGCTCGCCGAGTACGGCATCCGCGCCGTCGCGATCACGCCCGGCCGCGTCGCGACGCCCATCATCAACCAGTTCAGCGACGAGCTGAAGGCGACCTTCGCGGCCGAGCAGCTGCGCAACAAGCTCACCGATCCCGAGGAGATCGCGAACGTCGTGGCGTTCCTCGCGTCGGACGAGGCCAACGCCATCAACGGCACGGTGGTCAGCGTCGACGACGGCTACTCGGTGTTCAAGCAGCGTCTCGACCTGCCGGTGTTCTGATCGGAGGCGTCGTGAATCTCGATCTCGAGCTGCAACTCGACATCGCCTGTCACGTGAGCGCGATCGTCGCGGATCCGACGCCCGACGCGCTCGCCGCGGTGCTGCCGCGCCTGCGCGAGGCCGGGTACCGGCGCGCAGTGCTGCCTCCGCTGGACCCTGGGACGACGGATGCCGCGGCCCTGCGCCGCGCGTTCGACGAGGCCGGCATCGCGCCGATCGCCATGACCGGGCAGGCGCCGGGCGCCGATGTGTCCTCGGCCGACGAGGCGGAGCGCCGTGCGGGTGCCGCGGCGCTCCGCGCGGCCGTCGAGTTCGCAGCCGACCTCGGGGCGGATCAGCTCAACGGCGTGCCGTACGGGCTCTTCGGACAGCCCGGGGCGCCGACTTCCCGCGCCGCGCTCGAACGGGCCGCGCGCGAGGTCGGCGCGGTGGCCGACGAGGCATCCGACCGCGGCATCACGATGACGTTCGAGGTGCTCAACCGCTACGAGACGTCCGCGATCAACACCGCGGCGCAGGCGCTCGAGTTCGTCGAGCTGAGCGGGTCCCGCAGCCTCGGGATCCACCTCGACACGTACCACATGGCGGTCGAGGAGGCCGACATGTCGGCGGCCATCCGCGACGCGCTGCCGCGGCTCGCGTATCTCGAGCTCGGGCAGTCGGGGCGCGGACTCCTCAGCACGGGAGTCGTCGACATCCCGAAGGTCGTGCAGCAGACGCTCGACGAGGGCTACACGGGCCGGTGGGGCGTCGAGGCGTTCTCGCGCCCGCTCGTGGGCGACGGCGCGGGCGACATGCTCGCGATCTGGCGTGCTCCGTACGACGACGGCGTCGAGCTCGCCGCCGACGCCGTGCGGGTCGTCCGCAAGGGCTGGGCCGAGAGCGCGGCCGGTCGCCGCGCGCAGCGGCTCGCGCGCAGCGGAGGCTGATCCGGGGCGGCGTGGGCGCCGGTGGCGGTCAGCGCTGGCGGCTCACGCCGCTCTGATTCTGGATCGCGCTCGCCGTGATCGGCGTCGCGAGGGCCGCCGACACGCACAGGACGCCGGCCGTGAAGACGAGCCCCTGGAACGCCTCCAGGTTGAAGGACAGCCCGAACAGGTACATCCCGCCGACGAACAGGACCGCATACAACGCAAACAGCACAGCGCCACCTCCTGGTTGCCTGCCACCCTACGCGCAATCGCGCGATTTCTCGCCGGGAGTCTCACCCGCGGGGAGTGCGGGGCCGCCCAGCAGCCGCTGTCACCGCTCGATCGGGGGTGGACCGCGTGCAGAACTCCACGGATCCGAGCGCGACCCACCGCGGAACCGCCGATCCAGGACGCGGTCCCGGCCGGATCCGTGGAGATTCGCGTGCCGTGACGCCGATCAGGGCGCGCTCAGCCGCCGTGCCGGTGCGCTCCTCAGCCAGCTCTCGTCGAGGCGGTCGACCGAGGCGCAGCCCAGCAGCGCGAGGGTCGTGTCGAGTTCCTTCACGAGCAGCTCGATGACCTTCTCGACCCCGGCCTGACCGCCGGCCGCCAGCCCGTACACGTAGGGGCGCCCGATCATGCAGACTCGCGCGCCGCGGGCGAGCGCCTTCACGATGTCGGTGCCGCGACGGATGCCGCTGTCGAGGTACACCTCGGCACGGTCGTCGACCGCGTCGGCGATCTCGGGCAGCACGTCGATCGTGGCCGGCAGCCCGTCGAGCTGGCGTCCGCCGTGGTTCGACACCCACACGGCGTCCATGCCTCGCGCGACCGCTTCGCGCGCGGCATCCGCGTTCGTGATGCCCTTGATCACCATCGGCCCGTCCCACAGCGAGCGCAGCCACTCGAGGTCGTCCCACGTCATGCCGGGGTCGAAGCGGCTGTTGACGCGGTCCATGAACGCGAGGCGCTGGGTCACGGCGGTTCGGCCACCGAAGTTGCCCATCGTGAGACCGTGCCCGAACATCTCGTCCCACGCGAACCGCGCGACCCACGGAAGGTGCCGGATGACGTCGCCCGTGTGCCGCCACGTCGGTCGCGGCGGTATCGTGAACCCGTTGCGCAGATCGCGCTCGCGACGGCCACCCACCGGCACGTCGACCGTCACGACGAGCGCGGTGTACCCCGCCGCTCGGGCGCGCGCGACGACGTCGGCGCTGATCGCACGATCGCGCCACACGTAGAGCTGGAACCACTTCGGCGCGCCCGGCGCCGCGTCGGCGACGTCCTCGAGGCTCCAGCACGAACTCGAGCTCAGCGTCGAGACGATCCCGGAGCTCGCAGCCGCCATCGCGGCGGCGCGCTCGCCCAGCGGATGCGCGAGCGAGGCGAGCCCGACCGGCGCGAGCACGAGCGGCGCCGTGATGGGCGTGCCGAGCAGCGTCGTCGAGAGGGTGCGGGTCGAGGCATCCGTCAACGGCCGATTGCGGAACTCGATCGCCTCGAACGCCCCGCGATTGCGACGCACCGTGACCTCGTCCTCACCGCCGCCGTCGATGAAGTCGCGCACCGCCGTCGGCACCTTGCGGGCGAAGATCGAGCGCACGTCCTCGACGTTGATCGCCTGCGCGAGCGTGAGTCGGCGCGGGGGTGTGGAGCCGTCCTTCATTCCCTCACCTGGTCCGGATGCCGCCGCTCACGCGCTCTTCGTGTCGTAGTGCGCGTACCGGGGCGAGCGCACCGACCGGGTGATGCGGCAGTCGAGGAACAGCGGCCCGCGCTCGGTCCACGCGGAGAGCGCGGGCTCGAGGTCGTCAAGCGTCTCGATGACCGCCGCTTCGGCGCCGACCGCGGACGCGGCCTTGGCGAGGTCGGCCGTGCCGAAGATCGCGTCGTCCGGCGGAAGGCCGGCGATCTCGGCGAGCACGACCTCCGAACCCGCGGCGCCGTCGTTGAAGCAAACGACGAGGAGGGGGAGCCCTTCGCGGACGGCCACCTCGAGCTCGCCCATCGTCATGTAGAAGCCGCAGTCGCCGATGCACAGCACGGTGAGGCGGTCGTCGCGGCCGACCGCCGCACCGATGCTCGGGCCCAGGCCGCAGCCCATCGCGCCGAAGTCGCACGCCCACAGGAGCGAGTCGGGACCCTCGTGCCGCATGTAGGTCATGGGCCAGATCGTGAAGTGGCCGCCGTCGACGACGACGGTCCGCTCCGCGGGGAGCAGCGCGTCGAGCCGGCGCGCGAGCGCTCGGGGGTCGAGCCCGCCCGGCGTCGAGACGTCCTCGAACCCCGGAGGAGGGGGAGCCTGCGCGACGCCGTGCGACGCGTGGGGGCTCGCCTCGAAGCGTGCGATGAGCTCGCGGGCGGTCAGCGAGGCATCCGCGAGCACCGCGACATCGGCGCGGTCGTACCGGTTCAGCGCGCCCGGGTCGTCGTCGACCTGCACCACCGTCTTGCCCGCGAGGAACGTGGACCGCTGTGTCGTGAGGTAGTTGAGGCCCGCGCCGAACGACAGGATGAGGTCGGCGCCCTCGATGACCTCGACCCCGGCGGGGTGGGTGAACCCGCCGAAGATGCCGAGGTTCGCGGGGGAGTCGTTGAACGCCCCGACGCCCCGCACGGAGGTCGACAGGTGGGCCCCGACGAGCTCGCCGAGGCGCTCCAACAGCCGGGCGGTGGCGGGGTCGGATGCGCCGCGTCCCGCGATGATCACGATCCGCTGCGCGGAGCGGAGGGCGCGCTCCGCGGCATCGGCGGCCGCGGCGGACGGGGCGGCGGGCGCGGCCGGCTCCGTGATGCCGGCGAGTGCGACGTCGACGTCGGAGTCGCTCGGCTCGGCCTCCACCCCGTACGGCACGACGAGTGCGACGGGCGAGAGCCGGCGCAGCGCGGTCTGGTGCGCCGCGACGGTGTCCTGGGCGGCGGTCGCCGCGCTCACGCGCACGACCGGCACGCCGATCTCGGCGAGGAGTGCGTCGGGGGCGAGGCCCTGGATGCCCGTCTCGAACGGGTTCGCCCGGGCGGGGCCGGCAGACGTGTCGGGAACGACGAGCACCTGCGGACTCTTCGCCTTGACGGCGGTGCGCAGCGCCGTGAGGCCGTTCGTGAGACCCGGACCCTGGATGATGCTGCTCCAGCCGACGGCGCCGGTCGCGCGCGCGAAGCCGTCCGCCGCGCCGACGGCGCCGTTCTCATGGCGGAAGTGGTGCAACTCGATGCCCTCGTCGGCGAACGCGTGGATGACGCGCATGTTCGTGCCGCCCATGAGCTCGAAAAGGTGCTCGGCGCCGAGACGGACCGCGGTCGCGGCGATGACCTGCGCGGTGTTGTGGGTCACCGGCGTGGCACCGGTCTCGTTCGCGACCTGCAGATTCGTCGACGTCATCGTCTCCCCTTTTCGTATCGGGCTCGGCGCATGCGCGGTCCAATCGTACGTATACGCACAATACGGCCGCGCGGTGGGCTTCGCAAGGCCCTCCGATGCCGGGCCCTTGACATTTCGCGTACGGGCGGTGAGCATGGATCGACGTTATCCGGTCACTTCGTCCGTATAGCGAACACACGATCAGATCGAACGAAGGCATACGACATGAGCACCGACGCCGCTGTCACCTCGCTTCAGGACCTCATCGACCGGACGCCCGACCTGGTCGACTACCTCTACAACGACTCGCCCGGCGCGCACAGTCGCCTGCGCCCCGACCTCACGCCGGTGCGGCAGGAGATCACGAACTGGCGCGACGAGCAGCGCTCGTGGCGGGAGAGCGCGATCCTCTTCGACCAGTCGCACCACATGCCCGAGCTCCTCGTGAGCGGGCCCGACGCGAAGCGGCTGCTCAGTCACATCGGCGTCAACAGCCTCGCCAACCTCGAGCCCGGCCGCGCCAAGCAGTTCATCGGCGTCAACCCGCGCGGGCAGATGATCGGCGACTGCATCCTCTACGACCTCGGCGAGGGCGTCTACGAGCTCGTCTCCAGCACGCCGCTGCTCAACTGGATCCAGTTCAACGTCGAGACCGGCGACTGGGACGTCACGCTCGAGCGCGACGACAACACGTCCGACAACCCGACCGGTCGGCGCAAGCGCTTCCGCTACCAGCTCGACGGGCCCAACGCCGCCGTGATCTTCGACGAGATCGTCGAGGGCGGCGCGCCCGAGATCGGCTTCTTCCGCACCGCGCGCGTGCGCATCGCCGGCGTCGACGTCATGGTGCTGCGGCACAGCATGTCGGGACACAAGGGGTACGAGATCTCCGGCCCGTTCGACCGGGGCGACACCGTGCGCGGTGCGATCGTCGAAGCGGGCGCGGAGCACGGCCTGCTCCAGGCCGGCGCCAAGACCTACTTCAGCGCGAGCTTCGAAGGCGGGTGGATGGCGTACCCCCTCCCGGCGATCTACACCGGCGACGACCTGCGCGCCTACCGCGAATGGCTGCCCGCGACCTCGTGGGAGGCCAAGTTCCAGCTCGCGGGCAGCTTCAAGCCGTCGAGCATCGAGGAGTACTACGTCACGCCCTACGACCTCGGCTACGGCAAGCTCGTGAGCTTCGACCACGACTTCATCGGCCGCGAGGCGCTCGAGGAGATCGCGAAGCACCCGCGCCGCACGAAGGTCACGCTCGTGTGGGACAAGGACGACGTGCTGCGCATCTGGGAGTCGCTGCTCGAGCCCGGCGTGCCGTTCAAGTTCCTCGACCTGCCGGTCGCCGACTACGGCAACCTCATGCACCGCGACGAGGTGCGCGATGCCGAGGGTGCCGTGATCGGCCTCGCGACGAAGACCGGCTACAGCATCAACGAGCGCAAGATCCTCTCGCTCGCCATGCTCGACGTCGACCGCGCGAACATCGGCGACGAGGTGGAGATCGTGTGGGGCGAACCTGACGGCGGCTCGCGGAAGCCCCAGGTCGAGCTCCACCGCCAGACGGTCGTGCGGGCGACGGTGGCCCCCGCACCATACGCCGCGCTCCTCGGCGCCGCACGCACGGCCTGAGACCGGATCACCGGCGGCGGGTGGCACCCCGCCGCCGGTGGCCCGCGCCGCCACGAGCCGGGTAGCGTAGGCGCAGCAGAGGAGCGACTTGCCCGAGAAGATCGACGTCCACGCGCACTACATCCCGAACGCCTACCGCCACTACCTCGACGAACACGGATACTTCGGCGGTCAGGCCACGCCTGCGTGGAGCCCGGATGCCGCGCTCGAGAAGATGGACGAGCTCGGGGTCGCGGCATCCGTGCTCTCGCTCGCCCGTCCGGGGTTCCCGTTCGGCGACGCCGACCGAGTGGCGGCCATGGCTCGTCACGTAAATGAGTACGCCGCCGGCCTCGTGCGCGACCGGCCCGACCGGTTCGGCCTGTTCGCCGCGCTTCCGCTGCCCGACCTCGCCAGCGCGCTGCGCGAGCTCGAGCATGCGTACGACGCACTCTCATGCGACGGGGTGATCCTGCTCGCCAACTGCGCCGGGGTGTATCTCGGTGACCCGTCGCTGGACGACCTGATGGCCGAGCTCGACCGGCGCGAGGCGGTCGTGCTCGTGCACCCGAACACGCCGCCCGGTCCGTCGCTCACCGGCGTCCCCGTGTTCGCCGCCGACTTCCTGCTCGACACGACGCGCGCGGCGCTGAACCTTGTGCGGCACGGCGTGCTGCGCCGGCATCCGCGCATCCGGTTCATCCTCGCGCATGGCGGAGGATTCCTTCCGTATGCGTCGCACCGCATCGCGGGGCTCACGCCCGGTGAGGACGGGAGCGTCGACCGCGACAGGTTCCTGCGCGAGTGCTCCGCGTTCTACTTCGACACCGCGCTCACCGCGAGTCCGTACAGCCTTCCGAGCCTGCTCGCGTTCGCCGAGCCGGGGCACGTCCTCTTCGGCAGCGACTGGCCGTTCGCGAGCCTCGACAACTCGGAGCACTTCACCGCCGAGCTCGACGCGTATCCGCTCCCGACGGGCACCCGGCGGTCGATCGAACGCGGTGCGGCGGAGTCGCTGCTGCCGCGGTTCGCGTCGGCCGAGACGGGCTGAAACGACCAGCAACAGCAGATTTCCTGCAAGTATGTGCACGTACCGTTTCGCCTCCGGCCAGTCTCGACCGACGGCGACGGCGCTTCCGAGGACGAGTGGTTTCCGTCGCGCGACGGAGAAGGGATGATCCGGTGTCTCTGACCGACGAGGAGCACGACCAGGCCCAGGCGCCGGTGCCGGTGCTTCCGCTGCGCACGACCCCGGGCCACCTCATCCGCCGCTCGCAGCAGGTGCACACCGCGCTGTGGACGCAGGAGTTCGACGGCGAGATCACCGGTCCGCAGTACGCGCTGCTGAGCGCGCTCACGACGACGTCGATCGACCAGCGCTCGGCCGGCCAGATCGCGTCGCTCGACAAGTCGACCGCCGCCGATGTCGTCGCGCGCCTCGAGCGCAACGGCTGGCTCGCGCGCGAGCGCGACACCGTCGACCGCCGGCGCTACATCCTGTCGCTGACGGCTCCCGCCCGTACGGCGCTGCGCCACATCACGCCGCGCGTCGCCGAGGTGCAGCGCCGGCTGCTCGAACCGCTCACTCCCGCCGACGCCGAGTGGTTCGCGGGCGCGCTCGCGCGCATCGCGTACGGCGGCGAGCCGCCGGCGACGCCGGACGGGGCGGATGCCGCGTTCGCGCTGCCCCTCACGAGCGCGCCGGGCCACCTCATCCGCCGCAGCGAGCAGCTGCACGGCGTCTACTGGGCGAACCGCGTGGGCTCGTCGGTCACACCGCCGCAGTACGCCCTGCTGAGCGCGGTCGCGTGGAACGACGACATCGACCAGAGCACCGCGGGAGAGCTCGCGTCGCTCGACAAGTCGAGCACCACCGACATCATCGCGCGCCTCACGCGGCGAGGGCTGGTCACGAGCCGCCCAGACCCGACGGACCGGCGCCGCAAGTTCGTCGTGCTCACGCCGGAGGCGCGCGAAGTGCTCGAGCGGGTGACCGCCGATGTCGAGGCGGTGCAGCGCGACGTGCTCGCGCCGCTCGACGCGGAGGACGCCGAGCGCTTCGTCGCGCTCCTCCAGGTCATTGCCTACCGCTAGCGGTACGGATTCGGACGAAAACACCATCACACCCTTGCCATATCCCGTCGGCGTGGGTTAAATGAAGAAAGTTCGTATACGTAGGAAAAGCCGACGGCGGCATTCCGCGCGGCACTCAATGACTGGAGGCCCGACATTGTTCTCTCAAGGACGAAAGAACCGCATAGCGCTCATCGGCGCGGCCGCTGCCCTCACCCTCGTGTTCGCCGGCTGCAGCTCGACGCCCTCCGACAACGCCGGCGGTGACGCCGGTGACGGCGCCCAGGAGACGATCGACATCGTCGCGGGCGTCGCTCCGTCGTCGTCGCCCGTCGCGCTGCTGCTGGGCATCGAGCAGGGCTTCTTCGAAGAAGAGGGCCTCAACGTCACCACCACGCCGGCTGCGACCGGCGCCGCGGGCGTGACGCAGCTCATCAACGGCCAGACCCAGGTCGCGCTCGGCGGTCTGTCGGCCACGATCACGGCCGTCGACCAGGGCATCCCCGTGCAGTTCGTGTCGGGCGGCGTCGCCGACCACGAGGACCCGAAGGGCACTCAGTACCAGACGATGGTCGCCGCCGACAGCGACATCGAGTCCTTCGCCGACCTCGAGGGCAAGACCGTCGCGGTGAACTCGCTCAAGTGCTGCTGGGAGTTCTGGATGCGCGAGGCCGTGGAGAAGGACGGCGGCGACCAGTCGAAGGTCGAGTTCGTGCAGCTCGCGTTCCCCGACGCGGTGACCGCGCTCCGCTCGGGCGACGTCGACGCGATCAGCACGCTGCAGCCGTTCGCGACGAACCTCCGCAACGAGGGCTTCCGCGACATCGGCGACTCCGCCGCGGTCGCGTTCGACAACCCCGACGCGAGCAACACCATGTACTTCATGGCAAAGAACTTCATCGAGGCCAACCCGACGGTGGTCGAGCGGTGGCGCCGCGCGCTGCAGAAGTCCGCGGACTACGCGAACTCGCACCCCGAGGAGACGCTCGCCAAGATCGCGGAGCAGACGAAGACGGATGCCTCGCAGCTCGAGAACGTCCCGCTGCCGAAGTACATCTCCGAGGTCGACCGCGACGCGATCGAGGCCGAGGCGGGCTTCCTCGTGAAGTACGGCGTCATCGACGAGGCCCCGAGCATCGACGAGCTCGTGGCGGAGTGATGCCCTCCACCGACCTCGCTCGCTCCGGGCCGCCGACGCAGGCGGGCCCTCCGGCTCCGGCATCCGCCGGGGCCGGAGGGCCGGTCGGCGACGACACCGCGACGGTGATCACCCGGGCAACGCGGCGCCGCAAGAAGCCGCTGTGGGTGCGGGCGCTCCCGTGGGCGACCACGATCGCGCTCATCGCCTTCGTGGAGCTGCTCAGCCGCCTGGGCGTGTTCCCCGAGGAAGTGCCGTCGTTCACGTCGGTCGTGGGCGCGGCGCTCGAGGTCATCCCGACCCCCGAGTTCCTCGAGAGCCTGTGGGCGACGCTCGAGCAGTTCGCCGTCGGCCTCGCGATCGGCGTCGTCATCGGCGTCGCGCTGGGCGTCGCGCTCGGCACGATCCCCCTGCTGTACCAGCTGCTGCACTACGTGCTCGACTTCATGCGGTTCATCCCCGCGGTCGTGTACCTGCCGCTCCTGCTCCTGGTGATGGGCGCACGTCCCGGCGTCGCGTACATCCTGGCCGCAGTCGGCGCCGTGTGGCCCATGCTCTTCCAGACCTACTACGGCGTCGTCGGCATCCCGCAGATCCTCAAGGACACCGGCCGCGTGTTCGGGCTCACGAACGCTCAGCGCCTGCGGCACGTCGTGATCCCGAGCGTCTCGCCGTTCCTCGCGACCGGCCTGCGGATCGCCGCCGCCCACGCGCTCGTGGTCGTCGTCGCCGTCGAGATCATCACGACGGTGATCGGCCTCGGCCGCGACATCGCGGTCTACTCGTCCAACGGGATCTATCCCGAGATGTACGCACTCGTCGGCGTCGTCGGCATCCTGGGCCTGCTCATCAACTGGGGCCTCGAGTCGCTCGAACGGTGGCAGCTCCACTGGCACAGCTCCTACCGGGAGGTGACGGCATGACCGCTCAGACCATCGGCAAGCGCTGGTCCACGGGGCTCGGCGGCGTCATCGTCTCGCTCATCGTCCCCGTCGGCATCCTCGTCGTGTGGTGGTTCGGCTCGCTCAACACCGGCTCGCCGTTCTTCCCGTCCCTCCAGTCGATCCTCGAGACGTTCGCCGAGACGTGGCTGTCCGAGAAGGTCGTCACGGACGTGCTGCCGAGCCTCGGCCGCATGTTCGCGGGCTTCGCGATCGCGGTCGTCGTCGGCGTCGCGGTGGGCGTGCTGTTCGGCCGCATCCGGATCCTCGCCTACGCGTTCAACCCGGTGCTCCAGTTCTTCCGGGCGCTGCCGGCGACCGCGCTCATCCCGGTGAGCATCGTGCTGCTGGGCATCGGAGACACCCCGAAGATCCTCCTCATCGCGTTCGTGAGCGTCTTCCCGGTGCTCCTGAACACGATCGACGGCGTGCGCAACATCGACCCCGTCGTGGAGGACGTCGTCCGCTCGTACCGCTTCGACAAGGCGCAGCGCGTGCGCTGGGTTCAGCTGCACGCTGCGTCGCCGCAGGTGCTCGCCGGAATGCGGGTCGCCTTGAGCATGGCGTTCGTCGTCATGGTCGTCACCGAGATGCTCGCGGCGACCAACGGCATCGGCTACGTCACGCTCACCGCGCAGCAGAGCTTCCAGATCTCGCTCATGTGGTCGGGACTGCTGCTGCTGGGCCTGCTCGGCATCATCATCAACGGACTCTTCGTGCTGGTGGAGCGCAGACTGCTCCGCTGGTATGTCCAGGACCAGGAGGACTGACATGCTCACGGTCGAGCATCTCCAGAAGACGTACAACGCCGGCGGGCGCCCGCTCGAGGTTCTGCGGGACGTCTCGTTCACCGTCGAGGAGGGCGAGTTCGTCACCGTCGTGGGCCCGTCCGGCGCCGGCAAGACGACGCTCCTGCGCTGCATGGCGGGCCTCCTGCCCCCCACCGGGGGATCGGTGAGCCTCACGAGCACGGGGCGCGTCATCGACTCGCCGCCGCCGGAGATCGCGTGCGTCTTCCAGGACTACAGTCGCTCGCTCATGGCCTGGTACAAGGTCGGCCGCAACGTCGAGCTGCCGCTGCGGAACACTATCCGCGACCGCGCCGAGCGCCAGCGGGTCGTGAAGGAGGCGCTGCACAGCGTCGGGCTCGACGGCTTCGCCGACAGCTACCCGTGGCAGCTGTCGGGCGGCATGCAGCAGCGTGTCGCCATCGCGCGCGCCCTCGCGTACCGGCCCGAATTCCTCATCATGGACGAGCCGTTCGCGTCGGTTGACGCGCAGACGCGCGCCGACCTCGAGGACCTCATCCTGCGCGTCCGTCAGGAGGTCGGCGTCACCGTCGTGCTCGTGACCCACGACATCGACGAGGCGGTCTACCTCGGCGACCGGGTCGTGGTCGTGTCGAGCCGGCCGACCGTCGTGATGGACGTCATCGACGTCGACCTGCCGCGCCCGCGCAGCCAGGTCGAGACGAAGGCGCTCCCGCGGTTCGCTGAGCTGCGCACCCAGGTCGCACGCCTCATCACGCAGGCGACCGCCGAGGCGGCGTCACACGTGTGAGCGCGAGTACTCGCTGCCCAGTCCGGCGCTGATCTCGGCCGCGCCGGACTGGAGCATCGGGAGGAATCGCTCGACGAGCTCGTCGACCGGACGCGCGCTCGACGACAGCCCGAGCGCCGCGAACACGCGTCCGTCGCCGCCTCGCACGGGCACCGCGATCGAGCGCGTCCCCTCGTCGAGCTCCTGGTCGACGACCGCCCACCCCTGCACCCGGACCGTCCGCAGACGCTCCTCGAGCGCGGCCTCGGTCGTGAGCGTGCGCGACGTGAGCCGCACGAGCTCCGCGGTGTCGAAGTAGCGCCGCAGATCGGCGGGCGCGAGGTCGGCGAGGAGCACGTGCCCCATCGCGCTCGCGTACGCGGGCAGTCGAGTGCCGATCGCGAGCGTGAGGCTGCTCGTGCGGCGCACGGCGTGTCGGCTGACGTACACGACCTCGGTGCCGTCGAGCGTCGCGAGCGTGCACGCCTCCTGCGCCTCCGACACGATGCGCTCGAGCACGGGCTGCGCGATCGCCGTGAGGTCGAGCGAGTCGAGGTACGCGTACCCGAGGGCGAGCACGCGCGGCGTGAGCGAGAACGACCGCCCGTCGGAGCGCACGTACCCGAGCGCCTGCAGCGTGAGCAGCAGGCGACGGGCGGTCGGGCGCGTGAGGCCCGTCGCGGCCGCGACCTCGGACAGGGTCATCCGCGGGTGCCGGTCGGCGAACGCGAGGATCACCGAGAGTCCGCGCTCGAGGGACTGCACGTAGTCGCGCTGGTCGAGCTCGTCGGGTCGTTGGGTCACGCGGTTCCTCCGAAGTGCGGTCACGGATGCCGCGACCGGCGGCGTCCGTGAAGCGTACGAGACGTCCGGATACAGGGCAACCCATCGCGCTCCGGCCCGTCAGCCGGCGACGCTGCGGCCGGCGACCATGCCGCTGTAGACGCTCGGCCCGAACGCCTCCCTTCGAGTGCGGCCCGCCCGTTGATGCGACCGCCCGCCATGCCGGCGACCTCGCCCGCCGCGAACAGGCCGTCGATCGGCCGACCGTGCTCGTCGAGCACGCGACACGCGAGGTCGGTGCGCACGCCGCCGAGGTTCTTGCGCGCCATCGGGTGCAGGCGCACGGCGAAGAACGGCGCCTCGTCGAGCGCGTCGAGCCCCGCCAGCGGCTTGCCGAACACCGGATCGCGCTCCGCTCCCGCGCCGACGGCCGAGTTCACCTGCGAGAGCGCATCGCCCAGAGCGACCGCGTCGACGTCGATTCGTGCCGCGAGCTCTGCGGCGGACGACGCGGATGCCACGAACGGCGACCGCCGCAGGAACGCCTCCACGCGCTTCCGGATCGGCGTGCTGCCGTCGGTGTAGTGCGGATCCGCGATCACGAGCCGGGCGGCGATGCGCGCGTCGAAGACCGACCAGCACCGCCCGTTCGGCTGGTCGAGGAGCGCCGCGGTGCCGGTCGCCCCGCCGCGCAGGCTCTCGTCGTGGAAGCGGTGGCCGCCGTCGTTGATCCACACGTCGCCGTCGATGCCGCGCAGCGCGAGACCGCGACGCCCCTCAGGGTCGAGGTCGTCGGGCGTGGCATACGGGTACATCCACACCGCGTCCAGCTCAGTGAACCGCGCGCCGGCGTCGCGGAGCATCCGGTGCCCCTCGCCGCGCGCCCCGGCGCCGCCCCCGAGCAGAACCCGCTCGGCGCCCGCCGCGGCCGTCGCGTGCTCGGCGACCATCTCGGGGTCGTTGTTGAACCCGCCCGTGGCGACGACGACGGCCCGGGCGCGCAGCTCGACCTCGCGCTCCCCGCTCCGTGCGTGGACGCCCGTGACGCGGCCGCCTTCGAGCACCAGTCGCTCCACGCGATGTCCGAGCAGCCACGCGATCGTGGGCAGCATCCGCGCGCGCCGCTCGAGCGCGGCCATGACGGCCCTGCCGCCGCCCGCGGGGCGATGCCAGCGCGGCACGCGGTTGCCCTCGTGGCCGTTCACGCCGATCCAGCGGACACCGGCCGCGGCGAGCGGCTCGAACAGCTCCGGCACGCTCGCGCGGAGATACGCCTCGGCCCAGTCGAGGTCGGCCGTGTCACCGCCCCAGCGCGCCCAGTCCTCGAGCGCGAGGTCGACGGAGTCGGCGAGGCCGAGCCGCTCCTGCAGGGGAGACCCCGCGATGCACGTGCCGCCGCCCGCGCCCGCCGCCGTGCCGCCGACGGCATCCGACGCATCGAGCACCGCCACGCGCGCGCCGCGCGCGGCGGCTTCGATCGCGCACGCGAGCCCTGCGCCGCCCGTGCCGATCACGACGACGTCGAAGCTGTGGGCGAGTGGCGCGTCCGTGGGCATACGACTCCTCTGTCGGCATCCGTACGTATACGGATGATATGACGAACACACGGATGCCGCAACCATCGACGCCTCGCCGATTGCGCCGCGATCATCATCGGTTCGCCGGACGGTTGACACGCGGACGGTCGAGCGATTACCGTCGAAGATACAGATCGTCCGTATGCGGAGTTCTTTCGCGAGAACACCGCGGCAATCGCCCCGGCGGAAGCCCGCCGACCAGGGCGCATCGCACCGCAACGAAGGAGTCGAGCGTCGATGAGCAGAGCACTTCGCGTGGCCGTGGTCGGCGGCGGGATAGGCGGCCTGTCGGCTGCGATCGCCCTGAGTCGAATCGCCGGGGTCGAGGTCACCGTCTTCGAGCAGGCCTCGCAGCTGGGTGAGGTGGGCGCCGGCGTCGGCATGGCGCCGAACGGCATGCGCATGCTCGAGCGCCTCGGATTGAAGGACGCCGTCGAGCGCGTCGCCGCTCGCTACGGCGTCGGGTCGCTCTACTACCGCTACGACGGCACGCCGATCGGCGAGATGACGACGAGCGACTCGTCGGGCACGTATCACACGCTCGGCGTGCACCGCGCCGACATCGTGGGCGTCCTCGCGGCCGCGCTGCCCGACGGCGCCGTCCGCACGGGCCACCGGCTCGCGTCGGTGCACGACCGCGGCGGATCCGCGCGACTGGAGTTCGAGAACGGCTCCTCGGCCGAGTTCGACGCGGTCATCGGCGCGGACGGCATCCACTCCGTCGTGCGCGGCTTCACGACGGAGCCGACGGAGCCGGTCAGCTCCGGATCGATCGCGTACCGCGGCCTCGTCCACGCCGATCGCCTGCCCGACTGGCCGAAGGGCATCGCGCAGTTGTGGATGGGCGAGGGCAAGCACTTCCTCACCTACCCCGTGCGCGCCGGGCGCCTCATCAACTACGTCGGATTCGTGCCCAGCGAGGAGCGACTGAAGGAGTCGTGGTCCGCTGCCGGCGACCAGGAGTCGCTCGCTGCAGAGTTCGTCGGCTGGGACCCCCGCGTCACGCGGCTCATCGAGGTCGTCGAGTCGACGTTCTGGTGGGGCCTGTACGACCGCGAGCCGCTCGCACGGTGGTCGCAGGGTCGCGTCACGCTCCTCGGCGACGCGGCGCATCCGATGCTTCCGCACCTCGGCCAGGGAGCGAACCAGGCGATCGAAGACGCCGTCACCCTCGCCGTCGTGCTGCGCGGCGCCGACCCCGACGACGTGCCCGCGCGGCTCGAGAACTACGAGCGGCTGCGCCTCGAGCGCACGTCCGCCGTCCAGCGCGGCGCGCGCGACAACGGCCGCCGCTACGACTCCGCCTACGACGATCTCACGCAGCGCGACGACGAGATCGCGCGCTCCCGCGACTACCGCCTGTGGCTGTACGACTACGACGCCGAGGCGGTCGCGCTCGACGCGCGCGTCAGGTAGCCCCGTTCCCACACGCGGTCCCACTCTGCATCCGCGGTCGTGCGAGCCGACCGCGGATGCAGCCTGTCCGGCGGAAGCGTGGTGTCCGGAGGCTGCCGGCGGAGCATCCGTTATGCAACTGAGTGCGCATCCGTTATTCAACTGATCCGTGACGAGCGTCAAGAAAACCTTGACAATCCGTCGCCGCGCGGCCCATGATGTGAGGGCCGATACAGCGACGTGCGACGACAGGCGAGGGAGCCGGAGCGAACGGGCGTCGCCCGGGTCGGTCCTGCCCACACTGCTCATCGAGAGGCTTGTCAATGAAGAAAGCTCTTGCCGCCATCGCGCTCGGCGCAGCGGCCGTTCTCACCCTCAGCGGATGCACCGACTCCGCTGCTCCATCCGCCACCTCGACCGCGACCGACGACCCCGGCAGCGGCGAGCTGCAGACCGTGCGCGTCGCCGCACTGCCTATCGCCGAGACCGGCGCTCTGTGGGGCGCGATCGACGAGGGCATCTTCGAGGCGCACGGCCTCGAGATCGAGGTCGTCCCGGCGCAGGGCGGCGCGAACGCGATCCCGGCGCTGCTCAGCGGCGACATCCAGTTCGCCATCGGCCAGCCGTTCGGCCCGATCCGCGCCGACCTGCAGGACCTCGGTGTCGTGATCGTCGGCAACTACGCGAACAGCCTCGCCGACGGCGACGACGTCAACGCGGTCGTCGCGCTCGGCGACTCGGGCATCGCGCGCCCGGCCGACCTCGCGGGCAAGAAGGTCTCGGTCAACACGCTCGGCGCGGCCGGCGACCTGACGATCCGCAAGGCCGTCCAGGACGACGGCGGCGACCCCTCGACGATCGAGTTCGTCGAGGTCGCGTTCCCCGACGTCCCGGCGCAGCTCGAGGCCGGCACGATGGACGCCGCGTGGGCCCCCGACCCCTTCCGCGCCATGATCGTCGGCGGCGGGGGCGTCTCGGTCGTCGCGCCCTACCAGGCGACCATCCCGGGCCTCACGGTGCTCACGAACATCACGACGCAGAAGCTGCTCGACGAGGACCCCGAGCTCGTCGAGGCGTACGCCGCCGCGATGTCGGAGGCGCTCGAGTGGGCCGCGGGCAACGAGGAGGCAGTGCGCTCCGCGATCGCGACCAACCTCGAGATCCCCGAGGAGGCCGCGGCCGGCATCACGCTTCCCGAGTTCACATGGGAGCTCGAGGGTGCGGGCATCGAGGAGCTCGGCGCGCTCGCCCTGGAGTTCGAGTACATCGAGTCGGAGCCGGACTACAGTCGCCTGATCCAGCAGCAGTAGTCATGGACTGAGGACGGACGGATGCCTCGGCCGAGGCATCCGTCCCTCCCTCCGTCTCTCCGCCCACGCACCACCGATCGGATCATCGTGACCGCCACCGCCGACGCCCCCGCCATCGCCACGCCGGCGACTCCGCGCGGCTCGGACCGCTTCCGTCGCCAGCGACGCCTGCGCACGCTGCGCAAGGTCGTGCTGGGCATCGCCGGCATCGCCGGGTTCCTGGTGACCTGGCAGCTGCTCCCGACCGTGGGAGTGGTCAATCCGGCGTACTTCCCGACCGCGACCGACACGATCGCGCAGCTGTTCGCGATGTTCCGCGACCTCGAGTTCTGGCGCAACATCGGGCGCACGCTCACCTCATGGGCCCTGGGTCTTCTCATCGCGACGGTGCTCGCGGTCGTGCTCGGCACGATCATCGGTCTCGTGCCCTTCCTGCGTCGTGCGACGCACACGACGGTGGAGTTCCTCCGGCCCATCCCATCGGTCGCGCTCATCCCGCTCGCGATCCTCATGTTCGGCTATCAGCTGCAGGGGGCGCTGCTCATCATCGTCTTCGCGAGCTTCTGGCAGGTCTTCATCCAGGTGCTCTACGGCGTGGCCGACGTCGACGCCGTCGCGCGCGACACAGCCCGCAGCTACGGCCTCTCGCGCGGCGCGCAGATCAGGAGCGTCGTGTTCCCGACCGCGCTCCCGTACCTCATGACCGGACTCCGGCTCGCCGCGACGGTCGCGCTGATCCTCGCGATCACGGCCGAGATGTTCATGTCCGTCCCCGGCATCGGCCGCGCGATCATGATCGCCCGCGAGTCCGGCCAGTGGACCACCGTCTACGCGCTCGTGATCGTCACGGGCATGCTCGGCCTGCTCGTGAACCTCGGGTTCCGCGCGATCGAGCGGCGCTCGCTCGCGTGGCATCAGTCCGTGCGAGGGGAGGAGGTCCTGTGACCCTCTACACGAGCACCGTCGTCACCCCCCGGAAGCCGTCGCGCGTGTGGGCGAAGATCGGCGAGAACACCGCGTACGCGCTGGGCCTGCCGATCATCCTCCTCGTCATCTGGGGCGTCTGGTCGTCGATCTCCCCGGCGCCGTTCTTCCCCAGCCCGCTGGTCATCTTCGACGCGTTCATCGACACGTGGGTCGGCCCCGCGTTCTTCAACGACGTGCTGCCGAGCCTCGGTCGCCTCGCGATAAGCATCGTCCTCGCAGTCGTCCTCGGCATCGCGGCGGGCACCGTGATCGGCCTCGTGCGCTGGCTGCGCGAGCTGCTCGAGCCGATCTTCGAGTTCTTCCGCGCGGTGCCCCCGCCCGTGCTCATCCCGATCGTCGCGGTGCTCGTCGGGGCGAACGACACCATGAAGGTCGTCGTCATGGTCACCGGCGCCATCTGGCCGGTCCTCCTCAACACCATCGAGGGCGTCCGGTCGACGGACTCCGTCATGACCGAGACCGCGCAGTCGTTCGCGGTCACCCGCTCGGAGCGCCTGCGCTACCTGGTGCTGCCGGCGGCGAGCCCGCGCATCATGACCGGCGTGCGCCAGTGCCTGTCGATCGCGCTGATCCTCATGGTGATCTCGGAGATGTTCTTCTCGTCGTCGGGCCTCGGCTATCAGATCGTGTTCTTCCAGCGGAACTACCTGATCGCGCAGATGTGGAGCGGCATCGTGCTGCTCGGCCTGATCGGCGTGCTGCTCGCGGTGATCTTCGGATTCGTCGAGCGACGCGTCCTTCGCTGGTACCACGGAGTCAAGGAGGTGGAGCGTGCCTGAATCGCGTTCCGCGGCGCAGCCGCTTCTCACAGTCGAGCACCTGCGCAAGGTCTACGAGTCCTCGACGGGCAACGTCGAGGCGATCGGCGACATCAGCTTCCAGATGGACGCGGGCGAGCTCGTGGTCATCGTCGGCCCTTCCGGATGCGGCAAGACGACGCTCCTCAAGTGCATCGCCGGCCTGCTGAGGCCGACGTCGGGGATCGTCGAGCTGGAGGGCAAACGCGTCACGGCGCCGCCGCCGCGGATGGCGCTCGTCTTCCAGGAGTACGGTCGCAGCCTCTACCCGTGGCTCACCGTCCGCGGCAACGTCGACCTGCCCCTCAAGCACAAGAAGCTCCCGCGCGCCGAGCGCGACCGGCTCATCGACGACGCCCTCGTCGCGGTCGGCCTCGACCACGCCGCCAAGAGCTACCCGTGGCAGCTCTCCGGCGGCATGCAGCAGCGCGTCGCGATCGCGCGCGCGGTCGCATACGAGCCCGAGGTCCTCATCATGGACGAGCCGTTCGCGGCCGTCGACGCGCAGACCCGCGCCGACCTCGAGGACCTCGTGCGGACGCTCCACCGCGAGCGGGGCATGTCGATCCTGTTCGTCACGCACGACATCGACGAGTCGGTCTACCTCGGCGAGCGCGTCATCGTGCTGTCGAAGTCCCCGACCTGGGTGCAGGAGGACCTCTCCATCGACCTGCCCGCCGACCGCGACCAGCTCGTGACGCGCGCGCTGCCGCGCTTCACCGAGCTGCGCACGCACGTGTACGAGCAGATCCAGCGGGCCAAGCGCGGCGAGGCCGTGAGGCCGGGAGCCACCGCGGCGTGACCCAGATGGCGGAAGCGGCGGTGCTCGGCGACGCGGTCGCCGAGTCCTCCGTGCTGACGCGCAAGCCGCGCCAGCTCCTGCTCGCGTTCTTCGGCGAGTACGTGTGCGACCGCTACTTCGAGCCGGTGCGCGCGAGCGTGCTGCTCTCGGTGCTCGAGGGGGCGGGGGTCGCCGCATCCGCTGTACGCACCAACCTCGATCGCATGGTCGCGAGCGGCCTGCTCGAGCGTCACCGCCTCGGGCGCGAGATCGGCTTCCAGCTCACCGCCCATGGCAGCGAGGTGCTGCGCGAGGCGGCCGGGCGCGTGAACGGGCCGTCGCCGTTCGATCCGCAGGGCGAGGGCTGGACGCTCGTGACGTTCACCGTTCCCGAGGACGTGCGCACGCTGCGTCACCGCCTGCGCGCGGCCCTCACGTGGTCGGGGTTCTCGGTGCTGCGCGACGGGCTGTGGATCGCGCCGGGGGCCGTCGACCTCGCGAGCGCGCTCGACGCGATCATCCCCGAGCTGCCGCCGGGATCGGTCAACGCGTTCGGCGCAACCGAGCTCGAGGGCTTCCGCATGGACGAGACCGTCCGGACGGTGTGGGACATCCCGCGCATCCGTGGCGCGCACGACGAGTTCCTCTCTCACTGGGGACGCGAGGACGCGGCATCCGATCTTCCGCCCCTCACGGCCCGCACCGTGCTCGTCGCCGACTGGCTCGCGCTGCTGCGCGCCGACCCGCGGCTGCCGCGTCAGTACATGGACGACGACTGGCCCGCCGACCGCTCCGCCGAGCTGTTCACGCGGCGGCACCGCGAGTTCGCGTTCCCGGCCGTGCGCGACTTCGCGAGCCTCGTCGGGTGACCTCTCACGTGCCCTGACCCGCGCTCAGCGCGCGAAGCGCGCCCGCAGGTCGGCCTTGCGAACTTTTCCCGACGCCGTGCGCGGCAGCTCGTCGACGACCACGACGTTGCGCGGGATCTTGTAGCGGGCGAGCCTTCCGTCGAGGAACTCGCGGACCTGCTCGGTCGTGACGGATGCCCCGTCCCGCACGGTCACGATCGCCCACGGCACCTCGCCCCAGCGCTCGTCCGGCACGCCGATCACCGCGACGCCCGAGATGCCCTCGAGGTCGCTGATGACGTTCTCGACCTCCGCGGGGTAGATGTTCTCGCCGCCCGAGATGATCATGTCCTTCAGTCGGTCGGCGATATAGAGGTATCCGTCGGGGTCGAGGTAGCCGAGGTCGCCCGAGCGGAACCACCCGTCCGCCGTGAAGGCGGCGGCCGTGGCATCCGGCAACCCGTGGTAGCCCGCGAAGACGTTCGGGCCCGAGATCTCGATCTCGCCGACGGTGCCGCGCGGCACCATCGCGCCCTGCTCGTCGGCGATGCGCACGTCGGTGAAGAAGTGCGGCAGGCCGACGCTGCCCTGCTTCGCGCGCGTCATCTCGGGCGCCAGCGCGGTCGCGCCGGGCGAGGTCTCGGTCATGCCGTAGCCCTGCGAGAACGACATCCCGCGCTCCTCGTACGCGTTGAGGATGCGCGTCGGCACCGCCGATCCACCGCATGTCAGCTTCTTCAGGCTGCTGAGGTCGGCCGTCGCCCAGTTCGGGTGGTCGGCCATCATCTGGTAGGTCGTCGGCACGCCGCTGAGCATCGTGACGCCGTGCCGTTCGATGAGCTCGAGCGCTCGCCCGGGCTCGAAGCCCCGCTCGAGCACGATCGTGGCGCCCTTGAGGATCACCGGCAGCGCGCCCATTCCGAGCGACGCGACGTGGAACAGCGGCGAGATCATGAGCGCGACGTCGGTCGAGACGACGTCGTAGTCGACGATGCAGTTCAGCGACACCCACGTGAGGTTCTCATGGGTGAGGATCGCGCCCTTCGCGCGGCCCGTCGTGCCGGACGTGTACACGATCGCGGCGGGATCCTCGAGGGCGACCTCGGCGTCGGCGTGGCCGGCGGTCGTCGTGCGGACGATGCGCGCGAGTCCCGGACGCTCGGCGGTGCCGTCACCCGTCTCGATGACGTGCGGGACCTCGTGCTGGGCGAGCGCGGGAGCGATGCGCTCCGCGAGCTGGGCGTCGTGGATGAGCACGCGCGAGCCGGAGTCGCCGAGCACGTGTGCGATCTCGGGCGGCGCGAGGCGCGTGTTGACCGGCACGAACACCGCGCCGAGCTGCACCGCTCCGAAGAGCACCTGGAGGAACTCGGGCGAGTTCTCGCCGAGGTAGGCGACACGGTCGCCCTTGCGGATGCCGCGGCCCCACAGCAGCGCCGACACGCGGTCCGCGGCGTCGGCGAGCTGCCGATACGTCATTGTCGTGCCGTCGCCGTAGATGAGCGCCGTCTTGTCGGGCGACTTCAGCCGCCGCTTGGCCATCCACGAGCCCAGTCCGTGGTTGTGCATCGTCTCCTCTCCTTCGAGGGGTGGTGCGTCCGGGTGCGGGGGTGCGCGCGAGCGCGGGTCAGGCGTAGAAGCGGTACAGCCCGCGCGCGACGACGGCGGGCTTCGTGCCGCCGTCGATCTCGATCGTCTGATCGACCGCGAACTGGTAGCCGCCGGGGACCTCGGTCACCTCGGCGATGACGGCGTTCATGCGAACGCGGTCGCCCACCTTGACCGGCGACACGAAGCGCACCTTGTCGAGGCCGTAGTTGACCTTCGTGCCGACGCCCTCGAGGTCGAACAGCTCCGACCAGAACTTCACGGTGAGCGAGAGGGACAGGAACCCGTGCGCGATGGGGCCGCCGAACGGGCCGTCCTTGGCGCGCTCGGGGTCGACGTGGATCCACTGGTGGTCGTCGGTCGCGTCCGCGAACAGGTTGACGCGGTCCTGCGTCACCTCGAGCCACTCCGACCAGCCGAGGTCGGTGCCGGCGAGGGTCTGCGCGTCGGCGTAGGCGGCGGTGGTGGTCATGGGGTTCTCCTTCTTTGGGCGAGACGGATGCCGCTGCTCACGCGGCCAGTCCGAGCAGTCGAGCCGCGTTGTGCTTCAGGATGCCGGCGACGACCTCGGGCTTGAACAGCTCGGCGGCGTCGGCGTCGCGCCGCCAGCGGTCGGGCGTCAGCAGCGGGAAGTCCGAGCCGAACAGGACGCGGGTCTTGAGGTACGAATTCGCGGCGCGCACGAGCGCCTCGGGGAAGTACTTGGGGCTCCACCCCGACAGGTCGATCCACGTGTTGTGCTTGTGGGTGGCGACCGAGATGGCCTCGTCCTGCCACGGCACCGACGGATGCGCCATCACGATCTGCAGCCCCGGGAAGTCGGCGGCCACGCCGTCGAGGAGCATCGGGTTCGACAGCCCGAGGCGAAGACCGCGCCCGCCCGGCATGCCCGCGCCGATCCCGGTCTGCCCCGTGTGGAACAGCGCAATGACGCCCGCCTCCTGCAGCGCCTCGTACAGCGGGTTGTGCGTGGAGTCGCTCGGGTCGAAGCCCTGGACGGTCGGGTGGAACTTGAAGCCCCGCACGCCGTGGTCCTCGACGAGCCGCCGCACGCGGTCGACGGCGTCGGCGCGGCGCGGGTCGACCGAGCCGAACGGCACGAGCACGTCGTTGTTGCGCGCCGCGCCCGCCGCGATCTCCTCGCTGCTGAGCGGGGGCTGGCCGAGCTGCGTCTCGGCGTCGACCGTGAACACGACGGCCGCAGTGCGACGCTCGCGGTAGTACTCCGCGACGCTGTCGAGGTCGGGGCGGGGTCCGTCGGTCGAGAAGTACTTCGAGGCCGCCTCGACGAGGTCGGCGGGCAGCGACGCATGCCCGTGGGCGTCGACCTCGATGTGCACGTGGATGTCGATCGCGTCGATCGCGTCGAGGTCGATCGCGGGCTCGTAGCGGGTCATGGCGGTGTGGGGCTCAGCGCTGCAGCTCTTCGGGCAGCGGCGGGAACTTCTCGCCCACGCTCTGCAGCTTCTCGCCGACGAGCGACGGGAACTGGGCCTCGAGGTCCGCGTACGACCAGCCGCCCTCGTGGTACGCCGTGACGACGGCCTCGGGGTGCGACCACAGCTGCAGGCGGTCGCCGCCGACGCCGATGGCCTGACCGGTGACGGATGCCGCGGCATCCGACCCCAGGTATGCGATGAGCCCGGCCACGTCGTCGGCCGTCCCGAACCCGAGGTCGTGCCGGAAGAACGCGGGCATCGGCTCGCCCTTCTCGTCGGCTTCGACGGCGGCGGCGAAGTAGGGGACCGTCGCGGTCATCGCGGTCGCGGCGACGGGGATGACCGCGTTCGCGGTGATGCCGGCCTTCTTGAGCTCGAGCGCCCACGTGCGGACCATGCCGACGATGCCGGCCTTCGCGGCGGCGTAGTTCGTCTGGCCGAAGTTGCCGCGCTGGCCGGTGGGGGAGCCGATGCAGATGATGCGACCGGGGATCTCGTTCGCGCGCATGTAGGTCGCCGCCTCGCGCACGCACGTGAACGTGCCGCGCAGGTGCACGTCGATGACGGTGTCGAAGTCGTCGTCGCTCATCTTCCACAGCACGGTGTCGCGCAGGACGCCGGCGTTGGTGACGAGGATGTCGAGGCGGCCGAACGTGTCGACCGCCGTCTGCACGAGCCGCTTCGCCGTGTCGGTGGGCCCGACCGGCGCGACGACGGCGACCGCACGCCCTCCGTCGGCCTCGATCGCGGCGACCGCCTCGGCGGCGATCGACTCGTCGACGTCGTTCACGACGACGGCCGCACCCTGCCGCGCGAGCTCACGGGCGTAGGCCAGGCCGAGGCCTCGGCCCGAGCCCGTCACGATTGCGACTTTGCCTTCGAGTGACATGCATGCTCCTTCGCGTCCGCTCACATGAAATCCCGAATCGTTGAAAATGTCAATGTTTGAGTTCTTCCAAAGGGCGGATACCATTCCTGCATGCGGAACACCTCCCCGTCGTCGCCGGCCGCCCGCCAGGCGGACGGCAACGACCGCCTGTGGAGCACGTCCGTCGGCGAGGACACCGCGTTCCTGCTCGCCCGCGCGAACGCGATCACGCTCGCGGCCGCCAACGCCGCGGTCGGCGGGTTCGGGCTCAAGGTGCGCTCGTACTCGGTGCTCGCCCTCGCGGTGAGCGGCGAGCGCCCGAACCAGCGCGAGCTCTCGGAGTTCCTGCGCCTCGATCCGAGCCAGATCGTGGCGCTCATCGACGAGCTCGAGAAGCGCGGGCTCGTGCGCCGCGAGCCCGACGTCAACGACCGTCGCGTGAACGTCGTGGTCGCGACAGACGAGGGGCGCGAGGTCTACGCGGGCGCCCGCGCGGCGACCGAGCGCGCCGAGGCGGAGTGCTTCAGCGCGCTCGATGACGACGACCGCGACCAGCTGAAGGCGATCCTGCGGACGCTGGCCGCGGCCCCGGGCGCGTCGGTCGGCTGAGGGCCGCGGTCTCGGCATCCGTCAGAGCCGTTTGGGGCGGGATTCCGACTTCGGGGCGGATTTCCTCCGCCCCAAACGAGGAAATCCGCCCCAAACCGAGGACTGATCCGGATGCCGGTGCTCAGCGCTTCTCGAGGACGAAACGCTCGCGACCCGCGAAGATCCCGACGACCGACAGGGTCGCGATGACCGCGAGCAGCAGCGCGAGCGAGGCGGTCCAGCCGCCCGTGAGGCTGTGGAGGCCGCCGAACACGACCGGGCCGAACGCCGCGACGAGGTAGCCCACCGACTGCGACATGCCGGACAGGGCGGATGACGCGTCGTGGTCGCGCGCCCGCTGGGCGACGAGCGTCATCGCCATCGCGAGCGACGCGCCGCCGAACAGGCCGAGGGTCGCGCCCCAGAAGGGGACGCCGGCCGGGGCCAGCATGAGCCCGAGGCCGCCGACGAGGCCGACGATCGGGATGAGCGCCGGGACGGCGCGCCTGATGCGGCCGCGGTAGACGAACGGGAGCAGGAGGGACCCTGCGATCGAGAAGAGCTGGTAGACCATGACGTCGATGCCCGCGACGACCTCGGATCGTCCCGTCGACATCGAGATCGCGGCGAGCCACGTCACGAGCATGTAGAACGTCGCCGACTGCAGCCCCATGAACGCGGCGACGAGCCACGCGACGGGGTCGGTCCAGATGCCGGTGCGGCCGTGGTGCGCGGGCGAGCGCACGTACCGGTGATGCTCGCCGCGATGCGCCCACCACCACGCAACGATCGCGAACGGCAGCAGCGCACCGCCCGAGATGAGCAGCGCGAAGCGCCAGCCCGCGGGGTCGCCGTCGATCGGGATGAGCGAGATCGGCACGGCGACGCCCGACGCGATCGCGCCGAATCCGCCGAGCAGAGCGGTGTAGACGGACGTCATCGCCGCCACGTGGCCCGGGAACTCGCGCTTCACGACGGCCGGCATGAGCACGTTCACGATCGCGAGCGACATGCCGATGAGCGCCGTTCCGATCCAGAGGCTCGCGATCGGCCCGGGAATCGAGCGCACGAGCGTGCCGACCAGCAGCACCACGAGCGACCACGACAGCGTGCGCGGCTGCCCGTAGCGCCGGCTGAGCGTGTGGGCGACCGGGGAGAAGAGCGCCCATGCGACGAGGGGCACCGCTGCCAGCGCACCGAGCGCCGCGACCGACAATCCCGTGTCGGCGCCGATCTGGTCGATGAGGGGGCCGAGCGCCGTGATCGTCGGGCGCATGTTCGCCGCGACGAGGCACACCGCCGCGACCAGCAGCACGATGCTCGTGCGGCGCTCGGCGGCGGTGTCGGTCACGAGCGGCGACCCTAGTCGACGCATCCGCGAACGCCAAAGCACGGTCTCGCCCAGCGGCTGAGGCGCTGCACTCGGGCGCAGCGGGCGCGAGCCACCCATCGGGATGCCCATGCGCGGTCCCTGCGCGCGGGCAGTACCGTGGCCCGGTGACGTCCGACCGACCTGGCGGCTGGCGAAGCCGCGGCAGCACCCAGTACTTCGTGCTGCTCATCGCGGTCATCGTGTTCACGGCGGCGGTCCTGCGCGCGCCGTTCCTGGCGGTCGCACCGGTCGCGCGCGAGATCGGCATGGACCTCGAGGTGTCCGCTGCCGTCGTGGGCCTGCTCACGAGCATCCCGGTGCTGTGCTTCGCCGTGTTCGCCCCCGCCGCGGTCTCGCTCGTGCGGCGCGGAGGCGCCGACTTCGCGCTCACCGTCACGCTGATCGGGACGATCGCCGGATGCCTCCTGCGCGTGTCCGGCGGGATCGCGCTCGCCCTCATCGGCACCGCCCTCATGGGCGTGTTCCTCACCGTCGGCAACATCGTGATCCCGGTGATCATCAGCCGCGAGTTCAGCCCGCACCGTGCGCACACCATGACGGGCATCTACACGTCGGCGCTCAACATCGGCACGATGACCGTCACCCTTGCGACCGCGCCGCTCGCCGACGCGATCGGCTGGCGGTGGGCGCTCGCGTCATGGGCGTGCTTCGCCGTCGCGGCGCTCGCGTGCTGGATCCCGCTGCGGGGACTGCGCGGCGCGTTCGCGCCTCGGCCCGCGGCATCCGCCGTCTCGGGCACCGTTCGCGGATCGGCCTGGCGCCACAGGCCGACTCTCCTGCTCTCGGCGGCCTTCGCGGGGCAGGCGTTCGCGTTCTACGGTGTGACCGCGTGGCTGCCGTCGCTGCTCAGCGACGAGGGCTTCTCGGGCGCCGCGGCCGGTGCCATCGCGTCGATCTTCCAGGTCGCCGGCATCGCGGGGAGCCTCCTCATCCCGGTGCTCACGTTGCGCGCGTCCTTGTCGGCCGGGTTCCTCGCGGCGGGCATCGGGTGGCTCGTCGTGCCCCTCGGGTTCCTGTTCGCCCCCGCGGGGTGGCTCGTGTGGACATCGATCGGCGGCGTCGCGCAGGGCGCCGGCATCACTGTCGTGTTCATCGCCTTCGGCACGCTCGGGCCCGACGTGAACACCACGGCCGGACGCGCGGGCCTCGTCCAGGCGGTCGGCTACGGCGTGTCCGCGGCGGGACCGCTCGCCCTCGGCGGACTCCGCGAGCTCACGGGCGGGTGGACCGTGCCCCTGTTGGTCGTGCTCGCCGCGGTGCTCGTGCTGCTCGTGTGCGGCACGCTGTCGGCCCGGATGCTCCAGGCCGAGATCGCCGCGCGGTCGAGCGCCGCACGACCCGAGGCGTAGCGCCGAGCGCCGGAGCTACGCGCGCCCCTCGAGCGGCCACCCCGTGTATGCCTCCGCGAGATAGCGGCGTCCGGCCTCGGATTCGACGACGGTCTGCAGCTCGCCGAGCTGGCGCAGGCGGTCGAAGTCCGAGGCATCCGGTGCCACGTGCAGCATGCTCGTCATCCACCACGAGAAGTGCTGCGCCTTCCAGATGCGGTGCAGCGCGGTGTCGTGGTACGCGTCGATGAGCCGCTCGTCGTTCTCGAGCAGCAGGGCACGCAGCGCGCGCTCGAGCACGAGCACGTCGGCGACCGCGAGGTTCATGCCCTTCGCGCCCGTGGGCGGCACGGTGTGCGCGGCGTCGCCGACGAGGGCGGCGCGGCCCGTGCGCAGGGAGTGCGCGACGAAGCTCCGGAACCGGAGCACGTCGCGCTGGAAGATCGGCCCCTCGTTGAGCGTCGTGCCCGGAACCCGCGACTGCAGCTCGTGCCACAGCTGCTCCTCGGTGTACGACTCGGGGTCGACCTCGGGGTCGCACTGGAAGTACATGCGCTGCACCGTGGCGCTGCGCTGGCTGATGAGCGCGAAGCCGTTGGGGGAGTTCGAGTAGATGAGCTCGGTCGCGCTGGGCGGAGCCTCGCAGAGGATGCCGAACCAGGCGAAGGGGTACTCGCGGAAGTACCCGCCCGTCTGCGAGCCCGTCACGGCGGCGCGGACGACGCTGTGCGAGCCGTCGGCGCCCACGACGAAGTCGGCGTCGATCTCGAGGGCCCGGCCGTCGGCGCCCGTCGCGAAGACGCGGGGCCGATCGGATGCCGCGCCCTCCACGCGCTGCGCCGTCACGCCGAACCGCAGGTCCGCTCCCGCCGCGATCCGCGCCGCGATGAGATCCTTGAGCGCCTCGTGCTGCGGGTACAGCCACACGCCGCGCCCGACGAGAGACGCGAAGTCGATGCGGTGCCCTGCGCCGGCGAACCGCAGCTCGATGCCGTCGTGCCGATGGCCGACGGTGCGCGCGCGGCTGAACTCGTCGAGCGCGTCGAGCACCTCGACGGTGCCCTGCTCGAGGATGCCCGCGCGGATCGTCTGCTCGATCTGCTCGCGCGTTCGGCTGTCGATCACGATCGAGTCGATGCCGGCGGCGGCGAGCAGGTGCGACAGCAGCAGCCCCGCGGGGCCGGCGCCGACGATGGCGACGCGGGTGCGGACGATCTCGGGCACGGGGTCTCCTTCGACGAGGTGGGCGATGGCGTGCACCAGTGTGGTCGGGGCGGGCCCGGTTCGGGCGGAGTTCCCCATTGAACGGGAAACCCGCGTCCGTCCCGTCAGTGCTCCGACAGGTCGGAGCGGATGCCGCGGCTCGCCCGCAGCAGCTCGGCGATCGCCTGCTCCGTCGGAGCGTCGCGCGGCAGCACCACCGACAGTGCCGCGATGACGTCTCCGGACCGGTCGCGGACGGGCACCGCCACGCCGGTCGACACGGACTCGACGGAGCCCGGCGACACGACGTACCCGTCGCGGCGGACGCGGGCGAGCAGGCGACGGAGGGCCGGGGCATCCGTCACCGTCTCCTTCGCCACTTGCGCGAGAGGAGCCGCCAGCACGCGCTCGCGCACCTCCTCCGACGCGTGCGCGAGGAGCACGAGTCCCGACGAGGAGGCGTGCAGCGGAAGGCGGCCCGCGATGCGCGTGATGTTCGCGCCGGCGCCGGGGTGCGACAGGCGCTCGAGGAAGAGCGCGGAGTCCTGCTCGAGCACCGCGAGCTGGGTGTGCTCGCGGATGCGGGCCTGCACGCGCTCCATGTGCGGCAGCGCGACCTGTCGCAGTCGGAGAGCGCGCGAGCCGCGCAGCGCGAGCTCCCACAGGCGCATGCCGAGGCTCACGCGGTGCTCCTCGTCGCGTTCCAGCAGTCCGGCATGGACGAGCCCGTCGACGAGGCGGTGCGCGGTCGACGAGGGAAGGTTCGCATGGCGACCGATCTCGGATGCGGTCTGCACCGTGCGGTCGATCGTGAACGTCTCCAGCACGCGCACGATCCGGTCGATCGAGGAGTCGCCCGACGGCGAGTTGGCCATGCGCCCAGAATCGCACGACCGCACGGACCAGGTGGGTTTGGGGCGGATTCCCGCCTTTGGGGCGCACGAAATGCGCCCCGAAGCCGGAGATCCGCCCCAAACGGGACTGCAGTCCCTGGAGCGGCGCGACCCGGATGGACCGCACACGTCCGAAACCGAAGGTAGCCTGATATATCGGGGAGGCAATCTTGGAACCGGGCGAAGGTGTGCTCACACGCGCGATGCGCGTCCTTCAGTGCTTCACCGACGAGGAGCCAGCGCTCTCGGCGACCCGCATCGCCGAGCTGACGGGGCTGCCGTCGTCGACGTTGCACCGGCTGCTGTCGCAGCTCACGTCGTTCGGGCTGCTCACACGCACGCCCGGGCACCGCTACACGATCGGCGCGAAGCTGTGGGAGCTCGGCGAGCTGTCGCCGCTCGCACTGCGCCTGCGCGAGACCGCGTTGCCGCACATGTCGCGCCTGTACGAGGCCACGCGCGAGAACGTCCACCTTGCGGTGCTCGACGCCCCGACGCCCGAGACCGCGACCGCGCTCTTCGTCGGGCGGCTCACCGGGCAGGGGGCGATCCCGACCCTGAGCCGCATGGGCGGGCGGCATCCGCTGCACACGACCGGCGTCGGCAAGGCGCTGCTGTCGACGCGAGACGAGGCATGGCTGCAGCGGTACTTCTCGGTGCCGCTCGAGCGCGAGACGACGCTGTCGATCACGTCCGAGGACGAGCTGCGGGCCGACCTCGCCCGCACGCGCGCGCGGGGCTACGCGACCACGCGCGAGGAGATGACGCTCGGCAACGTGTCGGTCGCCGCGCCGCTCGCCCGTGTCGAAGGACTGCCTCCGATCGCGATCGGGATCGTCGTGCACCTCGAGGCCGCCGACGAGCGCCGGCTCAGTGGTCTCGTGATGCAGGCGGCGAAGGATCTGCGCGCGGCACTGCGTGACGTCTGATTCCCAGGCAATGAGAATTCACAGCGCCATGTGAGGCTGCGACTGTCACTCTTTTCGTGTTGCGCCTCCGGTGCGGAGGCGCGTCGAAGGAGACAGTCATGACCAGCGCCGAATCCGACTCGAAGGACGAAGAGGCCTTCTCGTCGTCGGTCATCATCGAGCAGACCCCACTCGCGCCCGAGCAGCTGCTCGCATCGGCCGACATGCCCCCGCAGTCGCAGATCAACCAGGAGATCGCCGATCTCCACGCCGAGTACGAGCGTCGCGAGGCCGCCGGCGAGAAGCTGCGTTCGACGATGTACGACTTCCCGCCGTACCGCTCGAGCATCCTGCGCCACCCGACCAAGAACCCGAGGCTCGTCGACCCCGAGACGATCGAGCTGTGGTCGCCCGCGTACGGACAGCGTGACGTCGCGGCGATCGAGTCCGACCTCACGCTCCAGCACCGCGGCGAGCCGCAGGGCGAGCGCATCACCGTGCAGGGTCGCCTCCTCGACTCATGGGGACGCCCCATCGCGAACCAGCTCGTCGAGATCTGGCAGGCGAACGCGGCGGGCCGCTACATCCATCAGCGCGACCAGCACCCCGCGCCGCTCGACCCGAACTTCACCGGCGCCGGCCGCACGATCACGAACGACAACGGCGAGTGGAAGTTCACGACCATCAAGCCGGGCCCGTACCCGTGGAAGAACCACGTCAACGCGTGGCGGCCCGCTCACATCCACTTCTCGATCTTCGGCGGCGGCTTCACCCAGCGCATCGTCACGCAGATGTACTTCCCGGGCGACCCGCTGTTCTCGCTCGACCCGATCTACAACACGATCCGCAGCCAGAAGGACCGCGACCGGCTCATCGGCACCTACGACCACGACCTCACAGTCCCCGAGTTCTCGATGGGCTACCGCTGGGACATCGTCGTCGACGGGCCGGATGCCACGTGGTTCGAGCCCGAGGGAGAGCACTGACATGGCACGCACGCTTCGGTCCGAGCTGCAGGGCAGCCGCCAATTCGAGACGACCCCCGGCCAGACGATCGGACCGTTCTACGCGTTCGGCACCATCTACCCGAAGATGCACGAGGTCGTCTTCCCGCACTCCCCCGGCGCGATCGTGCTCGGCGGCGTCGTGTACGACGGCGCAGGTGCGCCGATCCCCGACGCGCTCGTCGAGATCTGGAGCGCCGATGCCGAGGGGAGGATCCCGCGCGGCCGCGGCTCGCGTCGTCGCGACGGCCACACGTTCACGGGCTTCGGGCGATCGGCGACCACGGACGAGGGCCGCTACGAGTTCTGGACGATCGAGCCCGGCTCGGTGGACGGCGAGGCGCCGTTCTACGCGGTGGCGGTCTTCGCACGCGGGCTTCCCGACAAGCTGATGACCCGCATCTACCTGCCCGACGACCAGGAGAAGCTCGACGCCGATCCGCTCCTGTCCTCGCTGACGCCCGAGGAGCGCGCTACGCTCATCGCAACTCGCCTGCCGAACGGGTATCTGCGACACGACATCCGCCTGCAGGGCGAGAACGAGACGGTGTTCCTCGAATTCTGAGGCGGGGTGTTGCCCTGACATGACGGTCGTTGAGCGAAGGAGCGCCGCGAGCGAGACGAAACGCGGGGCCGATCGCGCGCACCGGCTCGTGCCGAGATAGGAGCCAGGGTGTCGCGGTTCGACGAGGGACTGCTCACGCCGGTGACGGTGGGGCACGACGAGTCGGTGACGGATGCCGCCTTCCTGGACGCGCTCGTGACGGCCGAGGTGGCGCTTACCCGCGCGTACGCGGCCCTCGGGGTTGCGCCCGCGGAGGTCGCGGACGAGGTCTCGTCGTCGCTCGGATGGTCCGGCACGGGGGCGCTGTGCCGGGGGCACGGGATCGACGTGAGCGAGCTGGCCGCGGCATCCGTCGCCGGCGGCAACCCCGTGATCCCGCTCGTCGCCCTGCTGAAGGACCGCGTGCCCGAGTCGGCGCGCGCGTGGGTGCACCGCGGGGCGACGAGTCAGGACGTGCTCGACACCGCGCTCATGCTCCTCGCGCACGGGGCGACGCACCGCGTGCTCGCGTCGCTGCGCGAGGCGGATTCGGCGCTCGACGACTTCGCCACCGCGCATCGCGGCGAGGTGGCCGCCGCCCGCACGCTCACGCAGCACGCCGTTCCGACGACGGTGGGGCTGCGCGCCGCGAACTGGCTGCGCGGCGTGCGACGCGCGATCGAGCGTCTCGAGGACAGCGCGCGACAGCTTCCGGCACAGCTCGGAGGCGCCGGAGGAACTCTCGCGTCGTTCGTCGAGATCGCCGGCCTCGAGCGCGCGGCCTCGCTGCCAGCCGCGTTTGCGTCGGAGCTCGGCCTCGCCGCCCCCGACGGCCCGTGGCACACGACTCGGTGGCCCGTGACCGAGCTGGGCGACGCCCTCGTACAGAGCGTCGACGCGCTCGGCGTGATCGCGGCCGACGTCGCGACCCTGAGCCGCACCGAGATCGGGGAGCTCGCCGAAGGATCGGGCGGCGGGTCGTCGGCGATGCCCCAGAAGCAGAACCCCGCGGCATCCGTGCTCATCCGCTCCGCCGCGATCCGCGCCCCGCAGCTCGGCGCGACCCTGCACGCCGCGGCTGCGTTCGCGGTCGACGAGCGTCCGGACGGCGCGTGGCACGCGGAGTGGCCGACGCTCCGCGAACTGCTGCGCCTCGCGCTCGGGGCTTCCGCGACCGCGGCCTCGCTCGTCGCAGGGTTACGCGTCGACGCGGACGCGGTCGCCCGCAACCTCGCGCTCACGAACGGGCTCATCGTGGCCGAGCGCCTCTCGGTCGTGCTCGGTCCCGTGATCGGCGCCGCCCGTGTGAAGGAGCTCGTCGCCGCCGCCGGCCGCGGCGAAGACCTTCGCGGACTCGTGCGCGCCCTGCCCGAGCTGCAGACGGGCGGAGCGGGCGAGCGCATCGACGCCGACGCGCTGCTCGACCCGGCGAACTACACCGGCCTCGCGTCGCACCTCGTGGACGCCGCGGTCGCGGCATCCGACGACGACCCCTCTTTCCCGCCGCCACTGGAGGATCCATGACCGTCCCCGCCATCACGGTGACCGCGCCCGTCGGGCCCGACTCCGCGCCGCTGCTCGTGCTCGGGCCGTCGCTCGGCACATCGACGATCCTGTGGGAGAACGTCATCCCCGCACTCGCCGAGCGGTACCGCGTCATCGCGTGGGACCTTCCCGGGCACGGCGCCTCGCCCCGCGCGACGGCGCCCTTCACGGTCGCCGAGCTCGCCGACGCGGTCGCGGATGCGGTGGGCGAGCGGTTCCTGTACGCAGGCGTCTCGCTGGGCGGCGCGGTCGGCCTCGAGCTGCTGCTGCGGCATCCGGATCGGGTCATCGCGGCTGCCATCATCGCCTCCGCGGCGAAGATCGGCGAGGCCGAGGGGTGGCACGACCGCGCCGCGCAGGTGCGTGGGCAGAGCACGTCGACGCTCATCATCGGGTCCGCCCAGCGGTGGTTCGCGCCCGGATCGATCGAGCGCAATGCCGAGATCTCCGGACGCCTGCTCCACGTGCTCCAGGACGCCGACGACGAGAGCTACGCGCTCGCGTGCGAGGCGCTCGCCGACTTCGACGTGCGCGGCCGGCTCGGCGAGATCGCCGCCCCGGTGCTCGCCGTGTGGGGCGCCCACGACGGCGTGACGCCCGAGGCATCCGCCCGCGAGATCGCAGACGGCGTGCAGCGCGGCCGGGCCGTCGGAATCGCGGATGCGTCGCACCTCCCGCCTGCCGACGACGCCGCCGCGACCGCCGAGGTGTTGCGCTCGTTCTTCGACGAGTTCGCGCACACGCGAGCCTGACCCACGACCACACGAGAAGAGGAGGCCGAATGACGACCAACGAAGGACTCTCCGACGCCGAGCGCTGGGAGCAGGGGATGACGGTTCGCCGTCAGGTGCTCGGCGACGAGCACGTCGACGACTCGATCGCGAACACGACGGACTTCACCGCCGACTTCCAGGACTTCATCACGCGCGTCGCGTGGGGCGATCTGTGGTCGCGTCACGGGCTCGACCGTCGCTCGCGGTCGATCGCCGTCATCACGTCGCTCATCGCGCACGGGCACCATGAGGAGCTCGCGATGCACTTCCGCGCCGCGATGCGCAACGGCCTCACCGTCGAGGAGATCAAGGAAGTGATCATCCAGTCCGCCGTGTACTCGGGCGTCCCGGCGGCGAACACGGCCTTCCGCGTCGCGAGCGAGGCGCTGGCCGACGAGTTCTGACGGCCGCGAGGTCCGCGAGCGCGCGGATGACGCGATCCTGCGAGACGCCCATGAGTAGGCGACGGAGAGTACCTGAGGGGGTGGTTGGCTAAGTCTGGCTAAGCTATGCTCGTCCCATGGCGCAGGTCAACGTTCACGAAGCCAAGTCGCAGTTGTCGGCGCTCATCGCGAGGGTGCTGGCGGGGGAACAGGTGACGATCGCGCGCGCAGGCGTGCCCGTCGTCGACCTCGTTCCGCATCGGGGTGTCGAGATCGTGTACGGACTCGGGCGTGATGAGCCTGAACACGATCCGGCGATCTTCGACGGGATCGACGAGGAGATCCGCGCGCTCTTCTACGACGAGCGTGAAGAGTGATGCTCCTCGACACGAATGCCCTCCTCTGGCTCTACCGCGACAGCCCTCATCTGGGACCGGAGAGTCGCGCCGCGATCGAGGCGGCCGACCGCGTGTTCGTCTCGGCGGTGTCGATCACCGAGATCACGATGAAGCACATGCTCGGGCGGATCGAGCTCCCGGGTGGTGAGAGCTTCCCCGAGATCTTCGCCCGCTCCGGGCTCCGCGAGCTCCCCTTCACGGTCGCGCACGCCGCCGCGCTTGCGGATGACCCCGCCCTCGCGAGGCACGATCCGTTCGACCGCATGCTCGTCGCGCAGGCGCGGGTGGAGAGGATTCCCCTGATCACGAGCGACCGCGTTCTCCTCTCGCTCGGCGAAGACCGGATCCACGACGCTCGGCAGTGAGACCGACCGCCGCCGCCGCGGAAGTGGTCCCGCTGAGCGATCCGGCTGCTCGCGCGGTGGAGTGCCCCGAGCTATGCTCGTTCGAGATACGCACACGCGTTCGCATAGCGAACACTCGCCCATCACCGAGGAGGCCCAGTGATCGACAAGACGGTTGCGGATGCCGCGACCGCCGTCGCCGACATCCCCGACGGGTCCACGATCATGATCGGCGGGTTCGGCCGCGCCGGTCAGCCGGTCGAGCTCATCGACGCGCTCATCGCCCGCGGGGCATCCGATCTCACGATCGTGAACAACAACGCCGGCAATGGCGACACCGGCCTCGCGGCGTTGCTCGCCGCCGGCCGCGTGCGCAAGATCATCTGCTCGTTCCCCCGCCAGCACGACTCGTGGGTGTTCGACGGTCTCTACCGCGACGGCAAGATCGAGCTCGAGTTGGTGCCGCAGGGCAACCTCGCCGAGCGCATCCGGGCGGCAGGCGCCGGCATCGGCGCGTTCTTCAGCCCGACCGGCGTCGGGACGCAGCTTGCCGAGGGCAAGGAGGCACGCGAGATCGACGGTCGCCAGTACGTGCTCGAGTACCCGATCAAGGCCGACTACGCCCTCGTGTCGGGCCTGGCGGCAGACCGCTGGGGCAACGTCATCTACCGTGAGACCGCCCGCAACTTCGGCCCGATCATGGCGACCGCGGCCACGACGTCGATCGTGCAGGTCGACGAGATCGTCCCGCTCGGCACTCTCGATCCCGAGACGGTCGTGACGCCGGGCATCTTCGTGCAGCGCGTCGTCGAGGTGGGCGAGCGCGCGTGGCTCCGAGGCGGAGAGTTCGTCGGCGGCGTCGACCTCGAGGGACGACCGACGGATGCCGCGCCGGCCGTGGCGGAGGTGGACCAGTGACCACGACCATCAGCCGCGACGAGCTCGCGAAGCGCATCGCCGCCGACATCCCCGAGGGCTCGTACGTGAACCTCGGCATCGGGGCGCCGACTCTCGTCGCCAACTACCTGCCCGACGACCAGGAGATCATCCTCCACACCGAGAACGGGCTGCTCGGGATGGGGCCGGCCCCGGCATCCGATGCCGTCGATCCCGACCTCATCAACGCGGGCAAGCAGGCCGTCACGGCCCTGCCCGGCGCCGCGTACTTCCACCACGCCGACTCGTTCGCGATGATGCGCGGCGGGCATCTCGACGTGTGCGTGCTGGGCGCGTTCCAGGTGTCGCAGACGGGTGACCTCGCGAACTGGTCGACCGGCGCGCCCGGCGCGATCCCGGCGGTGGGCGGCGCGATGGACCTCGCGATCGGAGCGAAGTCCGTCTACGTCATGACCGACCTGCTCACGAAGAAGGGCGAGTCCAAGCTCGTCGCCGAGTGCACGTACCCTCTCACGGGCGTCGGCTGCGTCACGCGCGTCTACACCGACCACGCCGTGTTCGACGTCACCGACGAGGGCTTCGTCGTGCGCGAAGCATTCGGAGACAACACCGTCGAGAGCCTGTCCGAGCTCACCGGACTGGCTTTGAAAGGAGCCTGACCATGGCCACCTACATCTATGACGCCGTCCGCACGCCGTTCGGCCGCGCCGGCGGCGCGCTGTCGGGCACGCGTCCCGACGACCTCGCCGCGATCGTCATGAAGGCGACGGTCGAGCGCACGGGGCTCGACCCCGCAAGCATCGACGACGTCGTCTTCGGCGACGCGAACCAGGCGGGTGAGGACAACCGCAACGTCGCCCGCATGGGCGCGCTGCTCGCGGGCTTCCCGACGTCGGTGACCGGCGTCACCGTCAACCGCCTGTGCGCATCGTCGGTCGAGGCCGTCGTGCAGGGCTCGCGCGCGATCGACGCGGGCGACGTCGACATCGTGCTCGCCGGCGGAGTCGAGTCGATGAGCCGGGCGCCGTTCATCGTCGAGAAGTCGCCCCGGCCGTGGCCGTCGGTCGGCAATCAGACGATGTGGAACACCTCGATCGGCTGGCGCATGGTGAACCCGAGCCTGCCCAAGCACTGGACCATCTCGAACGGGCAGTCCGCCGAGAAGATCGCTCGCGAATGGGGCATCTCGCGCGAGGCGCAGGACGAGTTCGCGGTGCTGTCCCACCGCCGCGCGGCTGCGGCGTGGGCCGAGGGCGTCTACGACGGCGAGATCGTGCAGGTGCCGGGCGCCGAGCTCGCGCGCGACGAGGGCATCCGCAACGACACCTCCGTCGAGAAGCTCGCCGGCCTCAAGGCACTCTTCGCCGACGACGACCAGGGCTCGGTCACGGCGGGCAACTCGTCGCCCATCAACGACGGCGCGTCGGCGGTGCTCCTCGCGCGCGAAGGAGCGATCGACGGCGAGCCGCTCGCGCGCATCACGGCGCGCGCCGTCCACGGCGTCGACCCCGACGATTTCCCGATCGCGCCGATCGAGGCTGCGAACAAGGCTCTCGAGCGCGCCGGGCGCACGTGGGCCGACGTCGACTTCGTCGAGCTGAACGAGGCGTTCGCGTCGCAGTCGCTCGCGTGCCTCAAGGGCTGGCCCGACTTCGACCCCGACAGGATGAACATCCACGGCGGGGCGCTCGCGATCGGGCATCCGCTCGGCGCCTCCGGCGGCCGCATCATCGGCCACGCGGCGCATGAGCTGGCCCGCCGCGGCGGCGGCGTCGCGGTCGCGGCGATCTGCATCGGCGTCGGCCAGGGCATGGCCGTCGTGCTGGAGCGGTGATCCGAGGCGGGAAGGTCTAAGGACGATGAGCGACACGTCGGACGCATCCGGCGACTTCGTCCAATCGCTCGCGCGCGGACTCGCCGTCATCCGCGCCTTCGACGCGGAGCACCCCGAACTGTCGCTCAGCGACGTCGCCCGACGCACCGCCATCCCGCGTGCGGCGGCGCGGCGGTTCCTGCGCACGCTCGAGACGCTCGGATACGTCCGCGCCCACGGCAACGGCACCGCGCGCTCGTTCGCTCTCACCCCGCACGTGCTCGAGCTGGGGTTCAGCTACCTGTCCGCGCTGACGCTGCCCGAGCTCGTGCAGCCGCACCTCGAAGCACTCTCGCGGGCGGTCGACGAGAGCGTGTCGGCAGCCGTGCTCGACGGCACCGACATCGTGTACGTCGCGCGCGTGCCCACGCGGCGCATCATGAGCGTGCGCATCACGATCGGCACGCGGTTCCCCGCGTACGCGACGAGCATGGGGCGCGTGCTGCTCGCGGGGCTGTCGGACGACGAAGCGGATGCCGCGCTCGAAGCCTCCGCGCGCCGATCCCTCACCCCGCTCACGAAGACCGACACGGGCGCGCTGCGCGAGGAGCTCGCCCACGTGCGCGCCCAGGGCTGGGCGCTCGTCGATGGCGAGCTCGAGTCGGGGCTGCGGTCGGTCGCCGCGCCCGTGCACGGTCGGGACGGCTCGATCGCGGCGGCGGTCAACGTCTCGACGAGCGCGACGCGCGACACCGTCGAGCACGTGCTCGAGGCGTACCTCCCGAGGCTCCTCGAGACGACGGCGGCGATCGAGCGCGAGCTGCGGCTCGTCTAGGGCGTCAGCCCGGACCCGCCTCAGATCGGCTGGGCGAGCGCCCCGAGCGTGCGCCCCACGAGGGCGCCGTAGACCGACATATCCTCCGGCGGATGCTGCTCCCACTTCGACAGTTGCAGGGAGCTGTCGACGACCATCCGCGCTCTCTCGAACCGGCGGGCCATGAACGCGGAGAGTGCTGCGTCGACCGTCTCGGCTCGGGTCAGCTCGTCAGCGAGCACGATCCCGTCCTCCACCGCGATGCCCAGGCCGTAAGAGATGTGGGGTGTCGTCGCATGCGCGGCATCTCCGATCAGGAGCACGCGACCGCGGAACCACGGGTCGTCAACGAGCAGCGCGTTCAGCGCGCGCAGCTCGGCGCCGGGCTCGAGGGTCGCGGCGATCTCGGGAACCCAGCCGCCGTATCCGGCCATGGCGGCGCGCATCTCGTCGGTCAGGTCACCGCGGCGGTGCCCGGGCTCGGGCATGTCGACGACGACGTACGCGTACAGGTGCTCCTCGGAGATGGCGACGAGACCGACCTTGCTCCCGCGCCCGTGGTACATGAAGTACTCGCTGAGCTCGCGCGGCCGCGGCGCGCGCCCCCGCCAGATCGACTGTCCCGCGTACGCGGGTTCGCCGACGTCGGGGAAAACGAGGTGCCGCACGCGCGAGTTGATGCCGTCGGCGCCCACGACGAGGTCGAAGCGATCGCTGTCACCCGTGCTGAACCGGACGAGGGCGCCGTCGGCGTCGGAGGAGATCGCATCGACCGTCGTCTCGACCCTGATGCGCACGCCGGTGCGGCCGACGGCGCGGGCGAGGATGTCGGCGAGCACACGGCGCGAGATCCCGATCGACGGCGGGAGTCCGGGCACGAGCGACGGCGGGTTCGCCGTGTCGAAGACGTGACCGTTCATCGCGGCCCGATGGACCGGTCCGTGCGGCCAGCCGTGCGCGAGGGTCTCCTCCGCGAGTCCGAGCGAGTGGAGCGCTCGCAGCGGCGAGTTCTGCAGCAGCACGCCGATGCCGGCGGGGGCCAGCGTCGACTCGATCTCGGCGATCTCGACGTCGTGCCCCGCGCGCGTCAGCGCGAGCGCCGCCGTGAGCCCGGCGGGTCCGCCGCCGACGACGAGAATGCGCTGTGCCTGGGGCATCCGTCTCTCGTTATGCCCGTTCGCGGACCTCGGCGGGGCGAGACGCCCGGACACGAGGGCGGATGCCTGCTCGAAGAGCCCTCGCATCCAGGTGTGCTCGGGGTCGCGGTTGTGAACCGGATGCCACCACAGCGCGTTGACGACGGGCGTCGCGTCGAACGGGAGCTGGAGCACCCGGATGCCGCTGACGCTCGACGCGTAGTCGGCGAGCCCGGCCTGGAGGAGCCCGAGCCGGTTCGTCCCCGCGATGAAGTGCGGAAGCGCGAGGAAGCTCTCGACGACGGCCTCGACGCGCGGCTCGACGCCGAGCAGCTGAAGCTGGCGTGCCGCCGACGTGAACGCCGTGCGCGTCTGGAATGTGAAGACAGGGCAGCCGGCCGAGCACCTCCATCGTCAGCTCGTCGTCGATGTGCTCGTTCGACTCGGAGGCCACGACGATCCAATCGTCGCGCCAGAGGTCCATGTACGGCAGGTCGGTGAGGTGGCCGTGCGGGATCACC